>DATFYN010000226.1:0-19879 GCA_035315025.1 Myxococcota bacterium | reverse complement strand
TGCGACCTGCCGGTCCTTCGTCATGGTGTCGAGCGCAGCCATGCCGATCAGACCCATCAGGACGAGCATCATGACGGCGACGAGCAGTGCCGAGCCCTCTTTCTGGCGACTCCCTTGCCGGAGCATTTCTTTCGCTCTCCTCATGTGCGTTGCCCCACGTTTCGTAGTCGCACGGTGCTCGTTACGACGCGGCGGTGATAGTTCTGACCGGGCGGGTCGGGAACGAGCCCTATCCGGTTCTCCGTCGCCTGCGGCTGCGACCCCTGGAGGTTCAGATCCGCGGTTCTCGATCGCACCACGACGTTCACGCGGATCTCGCGCAGTCTCGTGCCGTCCCACGCCGCGGGGTTGTACTGCACGCCCCCGAGCGCAGCCGACGAACCCGGATATTCCTGTGCGACGCTGTCCACGAGACCGTTCGGGACTACGTCGAAGAAATAGGCGACCTGCAGATCCTCGATGTCATTGGCCAGCACGAGATTGTCGCGGCGCAGCTGGTTCGCAACGACGGTGTATACGTGTGCGGGAATGGCGAGAACGTTCGGGGTGTTCGATCCGCCTGCAGCGAGGTTGTTCGAGAAGACAGCCTGGATCGTCGTGTTATTCGGGATGGCCGTGATCGTGCCACACGCCACGCCTCGACTGGGGTTCGCGGCGTCGATCAGGATGACGCCACCCGCGACCCCATTCGGACCCGCGCAGTTTCCGGTGTCGCAGCGGAAGTCACTCGTCGGGACGCCCGGCGTCGTCGTGATGTAGAAGGGAGAACCGTCAAGCACGATGCTGTTGACGGTGAGCGTGTTCGTTCCCAGGCCCCCGATGACTTTGGCTCCTAGGGTCGCCACGGTTTGGTTCGTGGGATCGATTGCGTCGGCATCGCCCACGTAGAGAACGTCCGGACCGTTCGTGTTGTCGACTCCGCAGGCAGCACCGTTTTCCGGGACCATCATTCCCGCCGCACGGATCTCACGCTCGAGAAGGTCGATGATCGTCCGCGAGTTCTGTTGTGCTTCTGCGACTTCATCGGTCACGACGTAGCTACGGTTTTGCACCACAAAGAATCCCATGAGCCAGATAATCACAATCGCCATCAACGCGACGGAGATCATGAGCTCGGTGATCGTAAAGGCTTGGCGGTGGCGCATGATGTTTCTACTCGACCGGTGCGTTGTATTTGGTTGTCGAGAGTACGAGGGTCTTCAGCTGACCGTTGGTGTTGTCTGTCCAGGTGACTTGGACGTCGATATTCTTGGTCTCGTTCGCGACGACGTCTGTGATGCGCCACTGGATGTTGTAGGGCTCTTCCACAAGCACACCGGCGGTGGACTGCACCGTATTGCCGGGATTGCTTACCGGGGTGGGCGCGACCCAGCCGGCTGTGGCATTGAGCGAGGTCCACGGCATTCGGTCGAACTGCTCAAGCTGGCTTCGAGCCGCCGCTGCGGCTTCGGTCGTGTGACGGCCCTGCTTTCCGCCGCGGATCGCACTGACCTGCATGCCCGCGAGTGCAAGGAGTCCTACCGCCAAGATCGTGGCGGAGATCATGACTTCGATCAGCGTAAAGCCGCGGGCTTTACGACGAGTGCACGCAAGTCTCGTGGATAGAGGCATGCCTATTGCCTCCAGGCCGGCGGCGCGGCCTGCGTGTTCCACGTGGTAACGCGCACGCCGCCGAGCGGTGAGAGGACGACCGCATAGTCGCGGGACCCATTGGTGAGGTAGATCGCTCCGCCGCCGCTTCCGGTTGTTCCAGCGACACACGCGGCGGTGACACCCACCGGGATTCCGTTCGGCCCGAACATGACCCAGGTCGTGGGGGCGCCCGTTGGATCGACGAAGCTCGAGCCCGAAGCTAGATATGGCCCTGTGCCCGTGTCGTTGGGCGCGCGCACGCCTCCAGCGAAGGTGGCCCCCCAGTTGACCCCGGGTTGCGCGGTGACCACCGTCTGTCCTTTCCCAGCGACGATCCGGCAGTTCTGCCCTGCGGTCCCGGGTCGGCCGTCGTCCAGTGTGAGGATGGGAACGGGAACGCCGTTGCCCAGGAGCGCCGCATTCAACATGTCCTTTTGGAAGAACACGATCTGGTTGTCGCCGGTCCGAATCGCATTCTCGCGAGCAAGCGTGAAGGCGTCGGCCACCGAGCGTGCAGCCGCCTTGAGCCTTTGGTTGGCCATCCACTGCTGCGTCTGGGGGACGGCAAGCGCAGCCAGGATCCCAATAATGGTGATGACGATGGCGAGCTCAATCATCGTGAAGCCGGCTTGGCTATTCGCGCGTTTCACCATCGAGGCCTCCCGCGCCTGGTCATTGAGCAAGCGCCATGCCACGGGAAGCTTTTCGGATAAGTGGGCGGATTCCTTGAGGATGACGAGAATCCGTCCAGCGCGCCGCGCAGTTTTAGGACCGCATTTCCTTGCGTACTACGAAGTGGTCTGCGGGGTTTGCGGACGCCGCGGCGGCCGGCAGCCGGAGCACGAAGCACGCGCCGCACATGTTCAGCGGCTCCTCGAGTTCGAGTACGCCGCCCTGCTCTTCCGCAAGGCGGAGTGCATTTGCGAGCCCGAGACCCGTCCCTTCCCCTGGCGGCTTCGTGGTGAAGAAAGGATCGAAGATGCGTTCGCGGTCTTCGGGGGCGATACCCGGTCCGTCATCGGACACCACACATTCAACTGCGTCCTGGCGGCTTCGTGACGGCACCGCTCCCGGGCTGTCCGTCGCGCGGCGGACCAGCGCGGCGCCACGCACCCGGACGATGACACTGCCGGAGCGCCGGGCAGCGCCCGGCTCTTTGGCGGATCCGCCAACCGCATCGCCTGCGTTCAGGACGAGGTTCAGCAGGATCTGCGCCACGGAGGAGGCATCCGCGAGCGCCAGGGGAGGCTCGCCTTCGCGCTCGACGCAAAAGTTCACACCGTCGTAGCGCCGCTGCGCTCGAACGAGCCCCAGAACCTCCTCCGCCGTCGCCGCAAGGTCCGTCGGCGCAAGCTGTGCGCGCGGCGGGCGCGAGAAGTCGAGCAGTTGACGCAGGATCGTCCGCACCCGCTCCACCTGCTGCCTGGCACGTTCGAGATGGTTTTGCGCCACCCCCGAAAGGCCGGGATCGCGGCCCGCGAGGTCCAGGAAGCTGAGGAGCGCCCCCATGGGATTACCCATTTCGTGCGCGACGCCCGCGGCGAGGCGCCCCACCGCTGCGAGCCGCTCGGCACGCGCGAGTCCAACCTCCGCCATCCGCAGGCTGCGGTTCGCTTCCCGAAGATCTGCGACCGCCTTGGTGAGGGCTGCCTCGCGTCGTTCGAGTGCGCTCGTCATTTCATTGAAGGCGGCGGCGAGCTCCGCGGCCTCCCGTGCGCCCTCCACCGGCACTCGCGCTCCGCGCGCCCCGTCCGCGATGGCGCGGGCCGCCGTCGCAAGCCGGCGAAGCGGTAAAACGACGCGTCCTCGCAGGAGCGTCGCCCCAAACACCAGAAAGACCCCAAGGTCTCCCGCCAGCACCGCGAGCGCCACCGCACTCGGCGCAAGGCCGCGTTGAAGCGATGCTCCCGCCGGGAGCCTTGCGGCCACCACGTGGCCTTCGGCATCGATCGGGAGCGCGAACCGCACAGGCTCCCAGGGTGGCCCGACACTCACGAGCACGGAGTCAGAGGAACGGGCTTCGGCGGCAAGGGCGCGCGTGGCCTCATCGATTTCCCCGGCGTTGGGCGTGCGCCGAATCGCAACCCCATCGGATCGGACGGTCCACCAGCGCGTGCCGGGCACCAGCGGAGTCGCGCTCCTGAGGGGGTCGCGGGCTTCTTCGCTGAGTGCGCGACCCAGGATCTCCCGCAGCCGCGCTTCTTGTTCCTTCACCAGAACGATCGCGAGGAGGACCGTGGCGCCGAACATGATGACGGACAGGCTCGCGAGCAGTTCCGCGAATAGGCCCGGCCTGCGCTGCCCGTGCGCCCCCGCTCCTGTCATCTACTCCTCGGCGGCGGACGGTTCGTCGAGCCCCAGTTTCTGGAGGCGATAGCGGAAGGACCGGAACGATACGCCGAGCAGCTTCGCCGCCCGCTTCTTTACGCCGCCGGCACGCTCGAGTGCTTCGAGGAGCAGGCCGCGCTCGTAGTCATTCACAAGGTTGTCGAGATTCGCCCCTTCCGTGGGGAGGATCGAGCTGCGAGCCGCCCCGTCCGCCGGGGGCCGAAGCAGGCTTGGCGGCAGCGAGTCGACCTCGATGGTACCTCCCCGGGACAGCGCGACGGCGCGTTCAATCACGTTTTCAAGCTCCCGCACGTTTCCGGGATAGGAGTGGTCCAGGAGCCTGCGCATCGCTTCCTCGCTCGCCCCGCCAATTTCTTTTCCTAACTCGCGCGCGTACTTCTCGACAAAGTGCTGCACCAGGAGAGGGACGTCCTCCGGTCGCTCTCGCAGCGGCGGCAAGGCGATCTGGATCACATTCAAGCGATAGTAAAGATCTTCACGAAAGCGCCCCGCAGCCACCTCGTCTTCGAGCCTGCGGTTTGTCGCGGCGAGAATCCGCACATCGACCCGGCGGTCGTTGGTCCCACCCACCCGGCGAATCGCCCTCTCCTGTATCGCGCGCAGGAGCTTGACCTGAAGCGACGGCGGGAGCTCGCCGACTTCGTCGAGGAAGAGCGTTCCGCTGTCGGCGGTCTCGAACAGACCTTCTTTATTCTGAACTGCGCCTGTAAATGCGCCTTTCACGTGGCCGAAGAGCTCGGACTCGAGCAAGTTTTCCGGAATTGCCCCGCAGTTGAGCGCCACAAACGGGCGCTCGCGGCGGTCACTCGCCGCGTGGATCGCACGCGCAACGAGCTCTTTGCCCGTACCGCTCTCGCCGGAAATCAGCACGTTCGCTTTCGTCTCCGCGACTTGGCCGATGAGTTCGTAGACGCGCTGCATCGCCGAGCCGCTGCCGATCAACGAGCGCTGACGGATCTGGCTCCGGAGCTCGCTGCGGAGGCGCCGATTCTCACGCGCAAGAAGCTTCTTCTCGAGCGCCTTTTCGAGCACAAGGCGAATTTCGTCGACTTGGAACGGCTTGGTCAGGTAGTCGTAGGCGCCTTCCTTCATTGCCGCGATCGCGGTCTCTGTGCTCGCAAAAGCCGTCATCACGAGCGCGACTGTATCTGGGGAGGTCTCGCGCAAGGCGTGCAGGAGGTCAAGGCCCGTCTTGCCCGGCATCTGCAGATCCGAGATCACGACATCAAAGTCGTCGGACTCGAGCGCCAGGAGCGCGCTGTCAACGTCGCCTACGCAGGTTACGTCATAGCCCTCGCGGCGGAGCAGGATCTCGAGGAACTCCTGCATGCTGCGCTCGTCGTCCACGACGAGGGTCCGGGCCTTGGTACTCACTGCGGCTCCTCAGCATGCGGGAGTCGGATGCGGAACGTCGTGCCTGCGCCCACCGTACTCTCCACGCGCAGCGATCCGCCGTGGCTCTCGACGATCCGGTGAACAGTGGCGAGACCGAGGCCCGATCCCTCTCGTCGGGTGGTGAAGAAGGGATCGAAAATGCGGTCGATCACCTCCGGCGCAATCCCGACGCCGGTGTCGGCGACCACGAGCTCCACGAAGGGGGTCCCCTCCCCTTCTGCTGTATTTCGGCCTGCAGCCGGGCGGCCTTGAGGCAGCGAGGACGCTGCTCTTGCGGCGATGAGCAGGCGACCGCCCTCGGGCATCGCCTGGGCGGCATTTAGGTACAGGTTCCAAAGCAGCTGGCGGAGCTGCGACGCGTCACCAGTGACGGCGACGCTCTCCTGCACGTCCACGCACACCTCGATCGGATTTTCTAGAGAGCGTGACTTCTCGAACATCTCGACCAGGTCGTGTACGAGTGGGGCTAGGGCCACGCTGCCGAGCTTTGGGGGTGCGGGCCGCGCGTATTGCAGGAAGTCCGTGATGAGTCCGTCGAGGCGTTCTGTTTCGCGCAGCACAATCTCCATGAGTCGCCGGCTGTCGTCATCGCCTGCTGCCTGGCTCGCCCTGCGCAGCATCTGA
This sequence comes from Myxococcota bacterium, assembly GCA_035315025.1. GTDB lineage: Bacteria > Myxococcota_A > UBA9160 > UBA9160 > UBA9160 > UBA9160. The sequence goes on along the minus strand of DATFYN010000226.1, from coordinate 13,879 downwards.
ATCGAACCCGAGATCGCCGCGAGGGGGTTGCGGATCTCGTGCGCGATTGCGGCGGACAGTCGGCCGATCGCCGCCTGTCGCTCGGAGCGTCGCAGTTCCTTTTCCATCTCCACGACCTGGGTCACATCCTGAAAGATCACGACGTGCCCCACCGCGGAGCCGTCCGCTTCCCGCAGAATCGACCCTGAGAGGCCGAGGTGGAGCGTGGCACCGAGGCGATTCTTGTAGAGGATCTGCGCACGCGTCCGACCCGTACGACCGGCCTCGCCGGCCCGCACCACGCGCTCCCGCGCGCCCGGGAGCACCTCATCGATCGGCCGGCCGAGTGCCATCCCTTCAGAGATCGCGGTGATGTGTTCGGCTTCGGGGTTGAATGAGGTGATGATGCCCGTGGTGTCGGTGGTGAGCAGACCCGACAGAAGGCTCCCCACCGTGCGCTCGTGGAGGCTGCGCAGGCGCCGCAGATCGCTCCGGCTGCGCTCGAGATCCTCGCCCGTGCGGTCGAGCTCCCGAGACAGTCCGCTCGCAAGGAGCCCGACAACGACTTGTGCACCCGCGTGCACAGCCCAGTGTGCGAACTCTACGGGCAAGACGGGCGGCGCGGCTCCCCCGTAGATGCTGAGGACCCCGAAACGCTCCGCCACGAGCACCGCACCGAAGCTCGTCGCCGTAAGGGCTGCGGCTACGTACCCTCCAGCGCGGCCGAACAGCACTGCAGCACAGACCACGACGAGCACGAAGAGCGGGGCGAATACGCTCTCGCTCCCACCTGTGAAGTGAACCAAAGCGGATATGCTGATGAGGTCGGTCGCTACAAGCGCCGCTCCGAAACGGCCCGCGCTCCCGACGCGTGGAAAGGTCGCTGCAAAGGCCACGGTCGAGAGGAAGGCGAAGACGATCGTCCCATAGAGGCCGAGCTCTGCGCCCTCAGAGAAGCTACGATCCACCCGCGCGAGTGCGAGCGCCGCTCCCAAGATCGCAAGCAGCAGTACGAGCCGGGCGGTCATCAGCCGCTCGATTCGCCGCAGCCGCTGCTCTGTGCGGACCTCCAGGGTCATCGCCCCGCCTTCGCGGGCGAAGGCCTACTTCACTGCTTCCGCGATCTTGAAGATCGGCAGGTACATTGCGATCAAGATGGAGCCGATCGAGCCGCCCAGAAAGACCATCATTGCGGGCTCCATCATGGCGGTGAGCGCCGCAACGCCGGCATCCACCTCATCGTCATAGAAGTCGGCAATCTTACTGAGCATTGCGTCCATGGCGCCCGTCTGCTCACCGACCGCAACCATTTGCACCACCATGCCAGGAAACACGCGCGCGGCATTCAGCGGCTCTGCGATCGTTTTCCCCTCGGAAATTGCCGCTTTGGTTTTCTGCAATGCCGCCTCGATCACCTTGTTGCCCGCCGTGCGCGCGCAGATATCGAGTGCATCTAGGATGGGAACGCCGCTCGAGATCATGGTGCCGAGGGTGCGGCTGAAGCGAGCGACGGCGACCTTTTTGAGCAGCGGTCCGAAAATCGGAACTTTCAAGAAGGTGGCGTCGGTACGGTATCGGAAGGTCGGCGAGCGCTTGCGCGCTTGGATGAACGCGATCACCACAGCCGCGATCGCAGCGAAGATGTAAATGATCCAATCCTGCATGAAGTGCGACAAGTTCAGGACCGCCTGCGTCGGCCCCGGAAGCTCTCCGCCAAAGTCCTTGAACATTTTCTCGAAGACAGGGATCACTTTGACCAGCAGCAGCGTCATGACGCCGAAGGCCACCACGAGGATCGTGATGGGGTAGACCATGGCGCCCTTGACCTTGCGCTTTAGGGCGTCCGCTTTCTCGAGGTAGATCGACAGCCGGTTCAGAATCGTGTCGAGGATGCCGCCCACCTCGCCGGCGGCGACGAGGTTCACATACAGCTCGTCGAACGGCTTGGGGTGCTTGCGGAGCGAGTCCGCGAAGGTGCCGCCCTGCTCCACATCCGCCTTTACGGTCTTTAGGACTTCCTTGAAGGTCGGATTCGGCTGCTGGTCGCCGAGGATGTCGAGGCACTGCACGAGCGGGAGTCCGGCATCGATCATCGTCGCGAACTGTCGAGTGAAGATCACGAGTTCGCGCGTCTTGATCCCGCGCTTCAGCAAGTTGAGCTTGATCCCGATCCCGCCGCCTTTGGCCTTCACCGTCACCGGGAGAATCATCTGGGCTCGAAGCTGCGCCATCACGGCGGCCTCGTTGGTCGCCTCCATCACGCCCTTCTTGATCGTTCCCTGCCGGGTCTTCCCTTCCCAGGTATAGACGGCCATCTGCTACCCCCCTGCCTCCGGAGTTCGTCCGGTTTTCGTCCTGGCGCGTCCGCAGACTGCGTGACGCGCGTCTCTTTCTTTCCGCCCTACGCCATCCCCGCTACGCGCCGCGACGTCGTAGATCCGGCGCCGCCCGTGGCCACAAGGTTCCGCAGTTCCTCCACGTCATGACTGCGGCCTAGCGCATCGTCCATGCTGATGAGGCGCCGGGTGTAGAGCGAGGCGAGCGACTGGTTCATCGTCTGCATCCCGAACTTGTCCTGGCCAATCTGCATCTGCGAATAGATCTGGTGAATCTTGTCTTCCCGAATCAGGTTGCGGATCGCTGGATTCGGAATCATCACTTCGAGTGACATCACGCGGCCCGGACCGTTTGCCTTGGGAAGCAGCGCCTGGCACATCACACCCTCGAGCACGAACGAGAGCTGGGCTCGTACCTGAGCCTGCTGGTAGGGCGGAAAGACGTCGACAATACGGTTGATTGTCTGAACGCACGAGTTGGTGTGTAGTGTCGCAAATGCGAGGTGGCCGGTCTCGGCGACAACCAATGCAGCCTCAATGGTCTCGAGGTCACGCATCTCGCCGATCAGCACGACGTCGGGGTCCTGTCGCAGGATGTACTTGAGCGCGTTTTGGAAGCTCTTCGTGTCGGCACCCACTTCACGCTGATTCACCACGCAGCCCTTGTGCGGGTGGAGGTACTCGATCGGATCCTCGATCGTGACGATGTGCTCCTGCCGCTCCGTGTTGATGCGGTCGATCATCGTGGCAAGCGTCGTCGACTTGCCGGAGCCCGTCGGGCCGGTCACCAGGATGAGCCCCCGCGGCTTCTTGGTGAGGTCAGCGACCACCCGCGGCAGGCCGAGGTCCTCAAAGGTCTTGATCTGGTAGGGGATCGAGCGGAACGCACCCGCGACGGCGCCCCGCTGCACGAAGATGTTGGCGCGGAAGCGCGACAGCCCCTTCACCCCGAACGAGAGGTCAAGTTCGCTCTGCTCCTCGAACCGGTGTTTTTGCGCGTCTGTCAGCACGGAGTAGCAGAGCTGCTTCGTTTCCGGGGGCGAGAGCTGCGGCATCTTGAGCGGGTGGAGCTTGCCGTCGATGCGGAGCTGGGGCGGGCTGTTGGTGGTGATGTGAAGGTCCGAGGCTCCCTTCTCGATCATCGCCTTGAGGAGTTGGTGGAGATTCGCCATCGGATTCCGTTTCCCCTCTAGCGGTCTGCCGCGGACACGCGGAAGACCTCGGACAAGGTGGTAATCCCTTCCTTGACCTTGTTGAGCGCACTGCGGCGCAGCGTGGTCATGCCGAGCCGCATGGCCTCGCGCTTGAGTTCGGTGGCGGAAGCGCCGTTCAGCACGAACTCCTTGAGCTCTTCTTTGAGTTCCATCACCTCGTAGACGGCGAGGCGGCCCTTGTAGCCCGTATCCGAACACGTCTTGCAGCCGCGCCCCTTGACAGGTGTCACCTCGCGCGCCTCCTCGGGCGTGAGTCCGGCTTCGACGAGCGCCTCGGCCACGACTTCCGGGTCTTTCTCTTTGCACTCCTCGCACACCTTTCGCGCGAGACGCTGGGCCAGGATGCAGTTCACGGAGGAGGCCACCAGAAAGGGCTCGATACCCATATTGAGAAGCCGGTTCACGGTAGAGGGCGCGTCGTTCGTGTGGAGCGTCGAGAGCACCATGTGGCCGGTGAGTGCGGCCTTCACCGCGATTTCGGCCGTTTCGAAGTCGCGGATCTCGCCGACCATGATGATGTCCGGGTCCTGCCGCAGGAAGGAGCGCAGGGCCGCGGCGAAGTTCAATCCGATGTCCTCGTGCATCTGGACCTGGTTGATACCCTGGAGGTTGAACTCGACAGGGTCCTCGGCGGTGGAGATGTTCTCTGTAATCTGATTCAACTCCGAAAGCGCCGAGTACAAGCTGGTTGTCTTTCCCGAGCCGGTGGGTCCTGTGACCAGCACCATCCCGAAGGGTCGATGGATGCAGTCCTTGAAAATCCGGAGCTGCTCGGGCTCGAAGCCAAGCTTCGTCATGTCGAGTTGCAGGTTCGACTTATCGAGGAGCCGCATCACGACTTTTTCGCCAAACAGCGTCGGGAGGACCGACACGCGGAAGTCCATTTCCTTGCCGCGGCCCATCTTGAGCTTGATGCGTCCGTCCTGGGGGAGGCGGCGCTCGGCAATGTCCAGCTCGGCCATGATCTTCATGCGCGAGGTGATGGCGTTCTTGAGTTTCATCGGCGGTTTCATCACCTCATAGAGCACGCCGTCGATTCGATAGCGGACGCGAAAGACCTTCTCATATGGCTCTACGTGGATGTCGGATGCGGTGCGCTTCACAGCATCGGTGAGAATCAGGTTTACGAGCTTGACGACTGGAGCGTCCTCGGATTCCTTGGCAAGCTCGCCGACGTCGACTTCGTCGCTGTCATCAATGACTTCGATACCGGAGTCGTCGAAGTCACCCATCACCTCCGCGAGACTGGTCGTCTGCTCGTAGTAGCGATCGATGGCGCGCTTGATGGCGTCTTCGGCGGCAACGACAACTTCGACGTTGTATCCCGTCAGGAACTTGATGTCGTCGATGGCAAAGATGTTCGAGGGATCCGCAGTCGCGAGAATCAGGGTCGAACCTGCGCGATTGACCGGGATCACTGTGTGCTTGAGCGCCACCTCTTCGGGGATGAGCTTGATCACGGCGCCGTCGATCTCGAACTCGTCGAGATTGACCGACGGCACGCCATACTGCTTGGCGACGAAATCGGTGAGCTCGGACTCCTGGAGGAATCCGAGTTGCGTGATCTGGGCGCCGAGGCGCGCCCCTTTGGTGCGCGCCTCTTCCCTCGCCTTCCGCAGCTGCTCGGTGGTGAGGAGGTTCTCCTTGACGAGAAGCTCCCCGATCCGCTCGTTCACCCGCTGCTCCCTCCGTCGAAGACACGAGTCGCCCGGCTGCGCTACCGCAGGCCATCTGCCGCGAGGGCGGTGGGCGATTCACCCTGCCTTGCGGCTGCGGGGTTTGCGCGTCTTCCTGCGCACGCAGGAAAGGCGTTAGAACCCGGTGGGTTATCGGCGGTGCTCGGGCGGATCTTTACCCCGAGGCGAGGCTTCCCCTAGCCCTGGAAGGGTCCAGCCGGTTCGGGGTCGGGCTCGCGAGACTCCGCGGCTGCCTCCTCCAGCACATGCAGGGAGGTGTGGCCCGAGCGCAGGGCGAGGAGACCAACCAGGTTGACGCTCGCCCAGAAGGTGAGGTGCACCACGGTGCCGAGGGCGACGGCCTGGTCTTTGGGGACGCCGAAGATGGCGAGGGCCATGGTGCAGGCTCCGTGATAGAGGCCGAAGAAGCCGGGGACCGAGGGCAACGCCACCGCCAGCCCCACGAAGGCCAGCATGGCATAGGAGGCCTCGAGATTGCGGGTTGTGGACCCGAGGTCAATCCCCACCGCATAGAGGCCCACGTAAAAGGGCACGATGGACACCACCATCCAGATCAAGAACGAATGGACGGCAATCCAAAGGAGATGCGTGCCGCCCGAAAGGGAGCCGAGCCCGTCGGCGAACCTTCGGAGCAGTTCTTCGCCCCGCGCCGCTACGCGGCCGGGCAGCAATCGACCGCTCACGACCTGCCAGAGCCGGTTCACAAAGTCCGGGGCGAGCTGTAGGGCCGCCGCCAATCGCTCGCAAACGACCCGCCAGAGCCGGATCACAAAGTTCGGGGCAAGCCGCAGGGCAAGCACCAGCAGGAACGGCAGCAAGGCAGCGACGATCAGAATAGGCACACCCACTGCAAATGCCTTGCGCAACGCAGGGCTGCTCGTTCCCACGATCGCGGCGACCCCGGCGAGGATCGGAAGGAAAGTAGCGGAATCGATCACGCGTTCGAGAATTACCGTAGCCAGAATTGCGGCCGCATCCGCCCCGGTCTCCCGACTGAGGTACCACGCGCGTAGAAATTCGCCGGCACGCGCGGGATAGATGTTGTTGGCCATGAAACCGATCGATGTCGCCCGAAAGAGAGGCCCTGTCGCAATGGGGCGGATCGGGTCGGTGAGGTGCCGCCAGCGCAGGGCGCGCAGGTAGAGACCGAGCAAGTTCGACGGTACAGCTCCGGCAAGGAGCACTAGCCAGTTTGCCCGCCGCACGTGAAGCGCGACCTCGCCGAGGGGAACGCCCCGGAGCGTGTACCAGACAGAAAGTGCCGTGACCGCCACACCCACCCACACGATCGGATTTCGCCACGCGCTTCGGCGTTTGCGACCGGGGGAAGCGGCCTTCGGCGTGGACGCCGCCACTAGCGCCTCGCGAGGCGCCGACGCGCCTTCTCGACGTCGCGGCCGATCTGCTCCTTCAGGGCATCAACGCTCGAGAAGCGGTGCTCCGCCCGCAAACGATATTCGAAAGAGAGCTCGACGCGCCGACCATAAAGGTCGCCGTCGAAGTCGAGGAGGTGCGCCTCCGGGACGAGCCGGTCCTCGGTTTGAAAGGTGGGGCGGCGCCCGAGGTTCGTGACGGCGGGCAGCGCGCTACCCGCCACCGGCTGGCCCGGATCTAAGAAGCGCAGGGTTCCCGCGTATACCCCCGGCGCGGGAAGAATCTCGTTTTCGGGCGCGAGGTTTGCGGTGGGAAACCCGATCGTGCGGCCGCGGCGGTCCCCCTCCACGATGGGCCCACGGATCGGATAGGGCCGGCCGAGCAGCGTGGCGGCCATCTCCACCTCCCCTTCTGCCAGCGCCGCCCGGATCCGCGTCGAGCTCACGTCTTCTTCGGCGATCGTGACTTCGGGGATGATCGTGACCGCGAAGCCTAGCCACGGCCCCAGTTCGGTCAGCATGCGCATCGAGCCCTCGCGGTGGTGACCAAACCGGAAGTTGTAGCCTACGTATACCTCCATGGGGCGCAGTCGGGCATGGAGATACTCGCGCACAAAATGTTCGGGCGGCGTGCCCGAGAAGGCGGTCGTGAAGGGCTCGAGCACCGTCACATCGACCCCGCTCGCGGCGATGAGCTCGAGCTTCTGCTCAAGCGTCGTGAGCAATCCCGGCGCGCGCCCGGGACTCACCACCTTTCGCGGATGGGGATCGAAGGTATAGACAACTGCCGTGCCGCCGAGGATTCGTGCGCGCTGCACCACCGTGTCCATGATCGCGCGATGGCCTACGTGGACGCCGTCAAACGTCCCGATGGTCACGACGGCGCGGGGGGGCGGTGAACCGAGCATGGCGCTTCCGGCGATCACACGCACTGGCTAAACTCGCACGCATGCGGATCTTGTCGCGTTATCTCCTGGCACGGTATCTCGCGCTCTTCTCGGTCATCCTGATCGTGATGGTGCTGGCCGTACTGGTCGGCGACATGCTGCTTGATATGGGTGACCTGCTCGATCAGCGCTCGCGGGTGGGGCTCATCGCAGCGATCGCGAGCTTCGGCCTGCGAACGCCCGCTCGCTACCTGCCGATCCTGGTCCCGATCGCATCCTTCGCGGCGGCCTTCTTGTGCATGGGCCTCGCCGCCCGCGCGTTCGAGGTCACCGCGATGAAAGCGGGCGGCATCTCGCCGCTGCGCGCCGCCGCTCCGCTGCTCGGCGCCGCACTCTGCCTCTCCGGGGGCAGTCTCCTGTTGAACGAGACGGTGCTCGTCGCAGCCGCCCGCGCGTTCGACCGCCTGGATCGGGGGAGCGAGCAGGAGATCGCGCTCCGCCGCGGCTCGTATTGGGTACGTGCGGGCCAGCGCATTTTCAGCATCGAAGAATCTGATCCGAGCACGAAGCTGCTCCACGGCGTCAGCGTATACGACCTCGATGACAAGGGCCGGCTCACGCGAAGCCTGCGGGCCGGCGGTGCGAAGGTGGAACACGGATCGACCTGGTTGCTCCAGGACGTGGTCGTCCGCAACTTCAACCTGTCCGACCCCCAAGCGACGCCGAGCTTCGAGCATTTGTCTGAGCTGCGCATTGCCGGCACTGCCAAGTCGCCTCAGGTGCTGTTCGATGCGCGGGCATCGACGCTGTCGCTTCGGGACCTTGCCGACACAAGCGGAGGACGTCTCGCGGACAACGGACAGGCTCGGCGCTTCCGGGCGATCCTCCACGAGCGCCTCTCGGAGCCGACCCTCGTCTTCGTGCTCGCCTTGCTGGCTGTACCCCTCGCCTTGCGCGTCGAGCAGACCAAAACACTTGCCGCTCCCGCACTGCAGGGCGCGCTCCTCCTGGTGGCCCTGTTCTTCTCGCGCAGCCTCGGCTCCACGCTTGCAGCCGAGGGCGTGACTCCGCCCGCAATCACTCCCTGGGCGATCGTAGGGGCCTTCCTCGCGGCGGGCGCCCTGCGCCTGCGCACCGTCGCACGCTAGAGCGGACGCCACCCGCCCCTGCGCGCGGCGCTCGCCCAAGGATCCCGTCACGGGCCCTTGGGTTCCCTGGCCGAATCGAGCAGTCGGAAGAATTCGCTCGACGGGGAAAGGACGAGCGTCGTTCGCGGACCGATAGCCTTCCGGTAAGCCTCGAGTCCACGGACAAAGCCGTAGAAGTCCGGATCCGCGGAGTAGGCCTCCGCGAAGATGCGCGTGGCCTCCGCGTCCCCTTGTCCGCGCTCGACCTCGGCGTCGCGCTTGGCTTCGGCCACGATCACCTGGGATTCACGGTCGGCTTGCGCGCGGAGCGTCCGGCCCTCTTGTTCCCCCTCGGCGCGCTCCTTACGCGCGAGGCGCTCACGCTCCGTCCGCATACGCGCGTAGACGTTCTCTTCGGTGGGAGCCGGTAGCTCCGTGCGATTGATCCGCACGTCCTCAATCCGAATGCCCGAGGCACGCAAGTTTTCGTCGCTCTTGTGTGTGATGGCCTGCATAACCTCGACGCGTGATGTAGTGACCACCTCGGAGAAGGTTCGCTGGCCAATCACCTCACGCAGGTCGTTGTTCACGACTTGGTTGATCTGCGCCTCCGCGGCGCCGCGCCCAAGTGGAAACGATGAGCGGTACTGCACGGGGTCCTCGATGCGCCAGATGACATAGTTGTCGATCACGAGCTGCTCTTGGTCGCGCGTTTGGGCCGTGATGGGCTCCGTGCTTAGGTAGAGCCGACGCTTGTCATAGGTCAGCACATCGGTCACCAACGGAAGGCGCAGAGCCAGCCCGGGCTCGGTGCGCACGAGAAGGGGCTTGCCAAACAGCAGCACGATCTTCTGCTGATCTTCTCGCGTAATCAGGAAGGGACCCCGGTCGATGTTGCCGAGCCAGACCAGGCCCGCGAACACCGCGATCGTCACGAGGCAGACGAAAAATAGGCGCCTCACTTCTTCGTCTCCGGCGAAGCCTGCGGCCCCGGCTTCGCCGCGCCGATCGGTAGGTAGGGCAAGACGTGAGCGGAGCCGGGATCCACGACCACGGTTTCCACCTGGGGCAACACCGTCTCCATCGTTTCGAGGTAAAGGCGCCGCCGGGTGACGTCGGGCGCCTTGCGGTATTCCGCCTCGAGGGCTCGGAAGCGCTCGGCGGCGCCGGTTGCCTCGGCCACCTTCGACTCGCGGTAGCCGCGGGCCTGCTCACGCTGTTCGACCGCCTGGGCGCGCGCCTTGGGAACGACCTCGTTCGCATAGCCCTGGGACTCATTGACCAAGCGGCTCCGGTCCTGGGCGGCGGCCAGCACCTCGTTGAACGCCGCGACCACGGGCGACGGGGGCTTCGCGTCTTGGATCTCGATGCCGTTCACCAGGAGACCGCTCTCGTACCGGTCGAGGGTTTGCTGGAGGATCTGGCCGGACTCCGCCTTGATCTGTTCGCGCTTCTGGGAGAGCACGGCGTCGATCGGGGTGCGTCCCACCACCTCTCGCACAGCAGCCTGCGCCGCGTCCCGCAGTGTCTGGCGCGGCTCCGCCACGCGGTAGCGCGATTGGAAGGCGTCCTTCACGATGTAGCGTACGACGAAACTCACGTTCACGATATTGTTGTCGCCGGTCTGCATCTGCGCCTCGAGCAGCGCCTTTCCCTTGGGTTCTGCCTCGCCCGGCGCGGGCATGCCGAACTCCTCCCGCTCGATTGAAGCCGCGTTCACGATCTCGTGCGTCTCGATCGGGGGTGGCCAGTGCCAGCGCAGACCGGGTTCGGACACAGTTTCAGAGTATCTGCCAAGACGCAGCACGACCGCCGCCTGCCCCGGCTGCAGCTCGTAGATGCCGAAGTAGGACCAGGCGATGATCACCGCGAGCGAGACGGTAAAGATGATGATATTGGCAAGAGTGCGCCGGACGCTGCGGCGCACCCTCTCGTCAGAGGGAAGAGGGTCCGGGCCGCTGGCCATCTAGCGCCCGGTCCCCGAGCCGGTACCTGGGCCCGGTGGCAACAGGAACGGACGCAGCAGATCCATGGGGAAGGGGAACAGGATCGTCGAGTTCTTCTCGGTGGCGATCTCTGTAAGCGTCTGCAGGTAGCGCAGCTGGAGCGCCGCGGGTTCCTGGGAGAGGATATGAGAGGCATCCTGCAAGCGCTGGGCGGCTTGATACTCGCCCTCAGCGTGGATCATCTTGGATCGCTTCTCGCGCTCCGCCTCGGCCTGCTTCGCCATCGCCCGGCGCATCTCCTCGGGAAGGTCGATCTGCTTCAGTTCGACGGCGCGCACCTTCACGCCCCACGGCTCCGTCTGCTGATCGATCACTTCCGCTAGCTTTCGGTTGATGGATTCCCGCTCGGCCAGGAGCTCGTCGAGCTCGGCCTGGCCACAAGTGCTGCGCAGCGTCGTTTGCGCCATCTGCGACGTTCCGAAAAGGTAATTCTCGACCGAAATCACGGCTTTTTCCGGATGCAGCACACGGAAATAGATCACCGCATTCACCTTCAACGAGACATTGTCCCGCGTGATCACCTCCTGGGGTGGCACATCCATCACGATCTCCCGCAGGCTTACCTTCACCATCCGATCCACGGCGGGGATGATGAAACGTAAGCCGCGGTCCTTGGTCCCGTTGTAGCGGCCAAAGCGGAATACGACTCCCCGTTCGTATTCGTTTAACACGTTTGCGCTTGCCCAAAGCAGCACGAGCGCGACGCCAATTACAATCGGAAGTGCCGGGAACATCTCCCCCTCCGAACGCCTCGAAGGCGCTCATTGTGGCTCGGGCGGCGCAAGCCGCACGCGCAGGCGCAGCCCCTCGACAGCCGTCACCTCGACCTTGACACCGGCTGGAACGGCCGCATCAGCGCGCGCCGACCAATACTCCCCGCGCACAAACACGGTACCCTCGGGCTCGAGGGGTGAGGCCGCCTTGCCGATCATCCCCACGAGCTCCCCGACCCCAGCCCTGGGTGCGCGCCGCAAAGACCGCACAATCCCAAAGACGACGATGGCCCCGAAGCCTGCGACCGCCGCCACGGCTGGCACGAGGACCGACCAGAATGACACGTTCACGTCCGAGAGATCGGGCCGGTCGAATAGGCGCGCCCCTCCAACCAGAAAGCATGCGATCCCGAGCAGAAAGAGGAGACCGTACGAGGCCAAAAACACCTCGGCCACGATGAGTGTCACCCCGCCGAGTATGAGCAAGAGTCCAAGCCACGAGAATGGCAGGATCTGCAGGGAGAAGAAACCAAGAAGGAGACAGATCGCACCCACCACGCCCGGCACCAACACGCCCGGCGTGGTCAACTCGACGTACAGACCGAGTGCGCCTGCGAGGATTAGCATGACTGCGATGTCCGGTGTTGCGAGAACGTCGAGGATGCGGGTCAGAAGCGACATCTCGAGGGGACGCACTTCGGCGCCGGCGACGGCGAGCTTCCACGGCTTGCCCTTTACCAGAGTCTCTCTTCCATCGACGCGCTGTAGCAGCTCCTCGCGGTTGGCGGCCACCAGGTCGATGACACCGAGCTTGAGCGCCTCGTCCTGGGGAATGGCCTCGGATTGGCGCACCGCCTTAACCGCCCACTCGACGTTGCGCTTGCGCTCTTTGGCGATCGATTCGATGAACGCTGCCGTAAAGTTCTCCGCCTTCTCGGCCGCAAAATCGCGTTCCTTGCCCTTCTCGCCCTCGCCGCCCCCTGGCCCCCCGATCCCGATGGGATGGGCGGCGCCGATGCTCGTTCCTGGAGCCATCGCCGCCACGTTTGCCGCAAGCGTGATGAAGGTGCCGGCCGATCCCGCCCAAGCGCCGGGCGGCGCGACGTACACGATCACTGGAATGCCCGCATTCAGCATTGCTTGGATCACGTCTTTTGTGGAAGCGAGCAGGCCTCCCGGAGTGTCGAGCTCCACGAGCAGGGCGCCGGCACCGTCGCGTTCGCTCGTCACGATGGCCTGGCGCAGATAGTCCGCGGAGGCGGGGTTGATCGTGCCTTTGATGGTCGCCAGGTTGATGTGGGCGGCGGCGGCCGAGCCCGCGGCCAAGAGGATCAGCAGCGAAACGGAAGCCCAACGCGAGTGCCTCACCCGTGGGCCTTCGTGCCCGGCGCGCTCTCACGGCGCGCGCCTTTGAGCTTCTCCACGTGATCGAGCAGGCGGCCCGCCACCTCGAGCTTGGGGAGCAGCGGGAGCTCCTCCACCGCGCCGCCCGGCCAGACGAACACGACCGCGTTCGCATCGACGTCGAACCCGGAGCCCTCGCGCGTGATGTCGTTTGCCACGACGATGTCGCACTTCTTGGTCGCCAGCTTTCTCCGCGCGCTCTCGATGAGAGAGTGGCTCTCCGCCGCAAATCCGACCACGATCCGGCTGCCCTTCTCTTCACCGATCTCCTTCAGGATGTCGGGATTGCGCACCAGCTCGAGGGAGAATCCCGCGCCGGAGGGCAGGTCTTCTTTGCGGATCTTGCGGTCCGCTGGCTTCGCCACACGAAAGTCGGAGACGGCCGCCGTCATGATGACGACCGTCGCACACGCGAGCTCACGCTTGACCGCTAACTGCATGTCGAGGGCCGTCTGCACATCCACGCGGCGCACACCGATCGGCGTTGCGAGTGGGGTCGGCCCCGCGACGAGCACAACCTCTGCTCCGCGTCGGGCCGCTTCGGTAGCGATCGCGAATCCCATCTTGCCCGAAGATCGGTTCGTGATGGCGCGCACCGGATCAATCGGCTCGCGCGTTCCAGCGGCGGTGACGAGCACTACTTCACCGGCCAGCGTAGGGGGCGTCAGCAAAAGCCCGGCCACCGCCGCAATCGCGCTCGGCTCCGACATGCGACCCTCGCCTTCCCAGCCGCACGCCAACTCTCCCGCCTCTGGGCCGAGGAATCGCACCCCGCGCTCTCGCAGCAGGGCAACATTGTGCTGAGTCGCTGGATGGCGCCACATGTTCACGTTCATTGCCGGAACCACGAGCACCGGCGCCCGGGTCGCCAAGAGCAGCGTGGTCGTAAGGTCGTCGGCCAGCCCATGGGCCATGCGCGCGAGCAGGTGCGCCGTGGCCGGTGCCACGATCACGAGCTCTGCCCAGTCTGCCAGGGCGATGTGGTCGATCTCACCCTCTTCTGTCGGATCGAACAGGGAGCTGCGTACGCGCGCACCGCACAGGGTGCTGAGGACCAACGGGGAGACGAAGCGTTCGGCAGCTGCGGTGAGTGTGCAGCGGACGCTGTGGCCCCCCTTCACGAGGGCCCGAACGAGCTCCGGC
>DATFYN010000225.1:0-4696 GCA_035315025.1 Myxococcota bacterium | reverse complement strand
ATCGGCGACGGGCTCGCCGTCATCTTCAAGATCGAGAGCCACAACCATCCCTCGTTCCTCGAGCCGAAGCAGGGCGCTGCAACCGGCGTGGGCGGCATTCTGCGCGACATCTTCAGCATGGGTGCGCGGCCCATCGCGAGTCTGGACGCGCTGCGCTTCGGACCCCTCGACGATCCGCGCCATCGGCACCTGCTGCGCGGCGTGGTGGATGGGATCGGCGGTTACGGCAACGCCGTTGGAGTCGCCACCGTCGGTGGCGAGACCGGCTTCCACGAGTGCTATCGGGGCAATATTTTGGTGAACGCCTTTAATCTCGGCCTGGTCGAGGCGGACCGAATCTGGAGGGGCAAGGCGTCGGGCGTGGGAAATCCCGTGATCTATGTCGGCAGCAAAACGGGCCGCGACGGGATCCATGGCGCGAGCCTTCTTGCATCGGCGGAGTTTGGCGAAGGCGCCGAAGCCAAACGCCCGACCGTTCAGGTCGGAGATCCCTTCACGGAAAAGTGTCTCATCGAGGCCTGCCTCGAGGTGATGGCGGCCGACGTCTTGGTCGGAATCCAGGACATGGGCGCGGCGGGGCTCACCTGCTCCTCGTTCGAGATGGCAAGCCGCGCCGGTACGGGCATCGAAATGGACCTTGACCTTGTCCCGCAGCGCGAGGTGGGGATGACACCCTACGAGCTGCTGCTCTCCGAGAGCCAGGAGCGGATGCTTCTCGTCGCGCAAACCGGCGCCGAAGCGAAGGTGAAGGAGATCTTCGAGCGCTGGGAGCTCGACGCGGCGGTCGTCGGGCGCGTGACGGCGGATGGACTCATGAGGATCCGCTGGCACGGGAAGACCGTGGTCGAAATCCCTGTCGACCCCGTGGCGGAGAACGCCCCCGTACTCGACCGGCCGCTGCGCGAGCCCGCCGATCAGCGCGCGCGCCAACGGCTTGAGCTCGGGCAAGTGGCCGTGGAGCACGACCCGGCCGGGGCGCTCGAAGCCCTCCTCGACTCGCCCAATCTCGGCTCGAAGGCGTGGATCTACCGCCAGTACGACCAGCTCGTGCAGGGCAACACGGTCCTCGGCCCGGGCGGCGATGCGGCCCTTGTGCGGGTGAAACGCGAGGATGGAACACCCACCTCGAAGGCGCTGGCGCTGTCCGTCGACTGCAACCCGCGCTGGTGCTGGCTCGATCCCTACGAAGGGGCGGTGGCCGCGGTCGCAGAAAGCGCTCGCAACGTGGCGTGCACGGGCGCTCGGCCCCTGGCACTCACGAACTGCCTCAACTTCGGCAATCCCGAGAAGCCGGAGACTATGTGGCAGTTTGCAGAGGCGACGCGCGGTTTGGCCGCGGCGGCGCGAGCGTTAGGAACGCCGGTCGTCTCCGGCAACGTGTCCTTCTACAACGAAACCGCCGGTCGGCCGATCTACCCGACGCCAACGGTGGCGGCCGTGGGCCTGCTCGAGCCGTGGGAGCGCTTTGCCGTTTCGCACTTCCCGGAGGACGGGCTTGCCATTCTCCTGCTCGGCGAGACGCGCGAGGAGCTCGGCGGGAGTGAGTGGCTCGCGCTGCGCCGTGGCCTTGAGGCGGGTATGCCACCGCGGGTGGATCTTGCGCATGAGGCGCGGCTCCACGCACTCTTGGCGGAAGCTGTCCGCGCCGGAGCCCTTGTGACTGCGCACGATGTGTCGAGCGGGGGCCTCGCGGTCGCCCTCGCAGAGTGCAGCTTTGCCGGACCGCGAGGTGTGCGGGTGGGCTGCGAGGTGACGCTTCACGGGTCGCTGCGGCTCGACGTGCTGCTGTTTGGCGAAAGTGCTGGACGCGTCGTCGTTACGAGCCGAGAACCCAAGGCGCTCGTTGTGCTGGCACAAGAGCGGGGGGTTCCCGCCGTGCGGATCGGCACGACCGGCGGCTCGAGTCTGCGCATCGCGCCAAGCCGGGGCGCGCCGTGGATCGATGCGCCGCTTGAGCGGCTGGCCTCGATCTGGGAGCGCGCTCTTCCGCGAAGGCTCGAGACGGACGAAGCGATCGGACTGCTACGCTCGGAGGTTGTATGAGCTCCTCCACGGATCCTCACGGCGCCAAGCACCCGGCGAACGCTCCGGCGCAGCTGCGCGAGCTCCTCCGAGCGCGTGCCTCCGACCGCTTCCACGATGAATGCGGGGTTTTCGGCGTGCATGGCCATCCCGAGGCCGCACACATGACCTACCTCGGGCTCTACGCGCTCCAGCACCGTGGGCAGGAGAGTGCGGGCATCGTCGCCTCGAACGGCCACGAGCATCTCGCCCACCGGGGGATGGGTCTTGTGGTCGATGTCTTCGACGAAGTGAAGCTTGCCAAGCTCCCCGGCCGCCACGCCATCGGCCACGTGCGCTATTCGACGGCAGGGGAGAGCACGCTGCGCAACGCGCAGCCCTTCTGTGCCACGACCGACGGCGGCCCGGTGGCCATCGCCCACAACGGAAACCTGGTGAATGCCGTCGTGATTCGGCGCGAGCTCGAAGGGCGCGGCGCCATCTTCAGCTCGACGGTCGACAGCGAGGTGATCGTTCATCTGCTCGCACGCTCCCGGGAGGCCACGCTCGAGGACCGACTGATCGATGCCCTCTCGCGTGTGAAAGGGGCCTTCAGCCTCCTCATGCTGACCGACGACGCGCTCATCGCGGCGCGGGATCCCTTCGGCTTCCGACCGCTCGTCTTGGGACGCCTGGAGGGTGCTTTCGTGGTGGCGAGCGAGACCTGCGCCCTCGATCTCATCGGTGCAACCTATGAGCGAGACCTCGAACCAGGCGAGATGGTGGTGATCCGGCGCGGGAGGCTGCGAACCCTCCACCCGTTTGCACGCGCTCCGCGCGAGGCCTTCTGCATCTTCGAGTACATCTATTTCGCGCGCCCCGACTCCAATCTGCAGCGCCAGAACGTCTACGCCTTCCGCAAGGAACTCGGTCGCCTGCTGGCTCGTGAGCACCCGGTGCCCGCGGACATGGTGGTGCCCGTGCTCGATTCGGGCACCTCCGCTGCCCTGGGCTACGCCGAGGAATCGGGGATTCCCTACGAGACCGCGCTGATCCGCAACCACTACGTGCGCCGGACCTTCATCGAGCCGTCGCAGTCCATCCGGCACTTCGGCGTGAAGGTCAAGCACAACGCCATCCGCGGCATCCTCGCGGGCAAGCGCATTGTCCTGGTCGAGGACTCCATCGTGCGCGGCACGACGCTCCTCAAGCTCGTGACGATGCTCCGCAGCGCAGGGGCACGAGAGGTGCACGTGCGCGTGTCCTCGCCCCCGACGATCGGGCCCTGCCACTACGGCATCGACACGCCGACCCGCGAAGAGCTGATCGCACACCACCACTCACCCGAGGAGATCCGCAAGCAGATTGGAGCGGACTCGCTTGGCTATCTCTCGCTCGAGGGCCTGCGGCGCGCGGGCGCGCTCACCAAGCACGGCTTCTGCGACGCCTGCTTTTCGGACGAGTATCCCCTGCCGCTGGGCGATGAGGAAGCGGTTCCGCAGCTCTCTCTCTTCCGGAACGTCGCCGAGGCGGACGAGGAGGCGAGCGGGTCGGCGCGCGGGCGCGACCGCACGTGAGACAGGGATGAGTTCGCGGCGGCCACTGATCGGCGTCACCACCTATCCGCGTCATGGAACCGATCGCCCGGCATTCTTTCTGCCCACCGCGTACGTGGACTGCGTACGCGCAGGCGGGGGAATCCCGCTTCTGCTCGCGCCCGGCGAGGAGCGCCCCGAGGACATCCTGAGCCATGTCGACGGACTCGTCTTCTCCGGCGGCGGGGACCTCGACCCCTGCCACTTCGAGGCGGAGCCTCATCCGACGCAATATGGTGTCGACGAGGAGCGAGATCTGTTCGAGCTCGCGCTCATGAAGAGTGCGCTCGAGCGGGAGACACCCATCCTCGCGATCTGCCGCGGGCTCCAGGTGCTGAACGTCGCACGGGGGGGCGATTTGCACGTTCACCTGCCAGACGTCTTCGGGGAAGAGGTGATGCACCGCCATCCCGAGCGCCGACCGATCGCGCACCCCGTGCGCTTCGATCCTGGCTCCCACCTTGCGAAGATCTATGGCGCGACCGAGATCCGGACGATTTCCTGGCATCACCAGGCGGTGAATCGCCTGGGCGAGGGCCTCGCCGCGGCGGCCTGGGCCCCGGATGGCAGCATCGAGGCCGTCGAGGTGCCGGAGCGGTCGTGGGTGCTCGCCGTGCAGTGGCACCCGGAGATGCAGCCCGAGGAGCGTTGCCTGTTCGCGGCGTTTGTGACCGCTGCGCGCGAACGCGGCCGCTAGCCAGCCGAAGTCCCCCCACCGCTCTCCGCGGGCGGCCTGTTGCGTCAGGAGCGGACGGCGTCCGGCCGATACGTCGGCTCGGAGGCACTTTCCTGATGCTCCCCGGGGACTTCGATCCCGAACCGCCTGCCCCGCCGCGGCGGCTCTCGGTGCGCTTTGAGGACGCCTCGGCGTTTCGCGAGGAGTTTGAGCGCAATCTCTCCAACGGGGGCCTCTTCGTGCCAAGCGGAGAGATGTTCGAGCAGCGCGAGCTGGTCGAGGTCGAGCTCGTCCTCGCCTTCTGCGGGGAGAAGCTCCGCTTCCCCGGTGAGGTCGTGGACTGGCGGCCGGCGGAGCTCGCCCCGCCCGGCAGCGAACCGGGGGTTGCGATCCAGATCCTTGAGGCGGCGCGCGAGCTCCGCGG
>DATFYN010000224.1:0-3200 GCA_035315025.1 Myxococcota bacterium | reverse complement strand
CCCCCCCGCTACTTTGGTGAGACGCCCGGGGCTCCCTCCGGGGCGTTCTCGTCTCCCCCGATTGCTAGCGCGGCCCGGACCGTGGTCGCCTGATCCCGAGCGGGACCCGTGGCCGGCTTGTTCGGACCGCAGGGCGGCGATCCGAGCGCGGCTGGGGGATTGACTCGGCGTCGTCGACCGCGCCGCCACGTCAGGGCCGCGACGTCGACGCCGCCGTCGCGCTGCGGGTCCGGCCTTCCGCCGCCTCGCAACTCCTGGCATCGTGGCACCTCGCCACGCCGTCG
Organism: Myxococcota bacterium; assembly: GCA_035315025.1. Classification (GTDB taxonomy): domain Bacteria; phylum Myxococcota_A; class UBA9160; order UBA9160; family UBA9160; genus UBA9160. Next base: position 2,916 of record DATFYN010000224.1, on the reverse strand, counting down.
AGCGTTTCGTGCAGCCAGGCCTTCTGCTCGCCGGAAAGCGACGGAAAGGCATTGCGTAGCTCGTCCCTGTCGCCGACGAGGTCGTGGTACTCCTTCTCGCCATTCGCATACTCGACGTAGAGGAACCTCCGCTCCCGGATAGCCTCGTAGGTCGTCGGATTCCCGCTGCGGATCGCCGGCAAGTCCGGATCGACCGGGTTCGTTACCGGCCCGTGGTGCTCGACCAACGCTACCGTTCGCCATGCCTCCGCCTTCTGCCCGTGCAACAGCGGCACCAGGCTCCGGCCATCGACGCTGGCGGCGGGTACCACGCCACCGAGTTCGGCAAAGGTCGGGTACAAGTCGACGTTCTCCGCGATCTCCTCGACCGTGCGACCGGCGGGCACTCCAGGGCCGGTGACGATGAGCGGAACACGGATGTCCGTGTCGTACGCCGTCATCTTGCCCGGCATCAGCCGGTGCTCACCCATGTGGTACCCGTTATCGGAGCTGAAAACGAAGTACGTATCGTTCTGCTCGCCGATCGCGGCGACTGCCGCTTGCAAGGCACCGATCATCTTGTCGACGGCGAGAACGGATTGGGCCCGCTTGCGGAAATCCCGGTCGATGTCTGCCATGTCGGCATCGGAGAGGGGGGGTGTCTGCGGAGCCAGGCCGGAGCATCCGCATCGGGCGCCGCATTGAAGGCCGGGGTGCGCGGAGAACGCAAGTCGGGGAAGGCGCCCGCGTCGCGCGGGGCAGGTGTGTAGGGGGCGTGCGGCGCGAACGTCGCAACCTCGATGAAGAAGGGCGTACCCGCTGCCTGCTCGATGAAGCGCACCGCAAGAGCAGAAAGCACGTCGGTCAGATAGTCCGCGGGCTCGTCGCCGAACTTCACGATCCGGCCGCTCTCGTTCAGGTTGTAGTGGAATTCCGGATAGCCATTGCCCGCCACCGCCCACGACTTCCAGCCGGGAGCCGGGGCGTGCTTCACGGGTAGATATCCATTCAGGTACTTGCCGAGCATCACCGTACGGTATCCGGCTGCCGAGAGCGCGGTCGCGAAGGTCGCACCCTCGTGACCCCGGGTCCGGAATGCGAGGTAGCCGCCATCCTCGCCGGTGTTGCGGAAGATTCCCGTGTCGTGCGGGTAGCGTCCCGTGAAGATCGATGCGCGCGAAGGACAGCACAGTGAATCGGTGACGAAGTAGTCGGCGAAGGTCACACCGTCCTTCTGCATCTCGAGGACGTGTGGCATGTACTGGACGAGGTTCCACGCAAGATCGTCGGTGAGGACGAAGACGACGTTCGAGCGTTTTACGCCGTTCAGGACCGTCAGGGGGGGCGCGCTCGTCGGTGACGGCTGTGCCCCTTCGGATTGCGACGTTCTGCGCTGCCCGAAGCTCGCGTTCTTCTCCTTGCAGGCCGCCACGAGGTGGGGGTCCACATCCGGCAGGGGTCTGCTTGCTCGAGCCCGCTGCGGTGTCTCTTGCATGATGGGTTCGATGCAATCCATGTGGAGTCCGTTGCCTGTCTTGTTGCCCCCTTGCACGAAGCCCGCGTCCCGGCAGGCTTCCATGATCCGCGCGCAAGGCCCATCGCCCCGACAGACGGAGGCCGTTACCGTCCCTATCGCGATGGTCCAAACGCCAAGGAGCCGTCGTCGGGTTCGGCGCGTCATGGCCGCTGATTGCCCTACTCCTGATCCCTTGTCCGTTCCGCAAACTCAATAAACATTGAGGTTTTCCGGCAGGGGGGCAAGGTGCGTCGATGATCGCCAGAGGGGATTCTTCTCGTGACTCGAAGACCATCCCACTGGTCGTGAAGGCGACCCCGCGCTGGACCCACGAAGGCGCGTTGGCGAGGAGGATGCGCGAAACCTCGTGTCGCCCGGGTAGGTCGAGGCGGATCCCAGGGAAGTGAGGATCGCTTGCCTCACGTCGGTCGAGATCGAGGGACGCAAGCCGCGCCCACGTGAGGTCTCGACGGCCCGCTGCATATCGCAGCCCTTGCTCGGCGAGTGTCCAGGCTCGGACGTCGAAGCTCGATGCCCAGACCGCTCCGGCCGCGTCCGCGAGGTAGTCGGCGGCCGCATCGTTGCCTTCACTCGCCGCAAGCAGCTCCCCAGCCTCGCTCGCGACGCGGACAGCCTCCTTATTCTTGAGGCTTCACGCGAGTGCGAGCACACGATCCGCCGCGACGAGGCAGTGCACTACCCCGCGCTCGGCGCCAGGCAGTGCGGCGCTCCTGTGCCACCCCTGAGCGATCTCGAATGCGTTCTCCCCGCCGCCGCCGTAGCGACGCTCCATTTCCTCGGCAAGCCGACGGTGGAGGCGCACCCGGCGCGCGGGACTCAGCTCGCTGTAGAGCGTGTGGCGGATGAGGGCGTGCCTGAACTCGTAGACCTCGGGATCGCCTGTGGAGCGCAGAATCTGCGCCTCGAGCGCCGCTTCGAGGGCATCGAGGGCTTTGCGCTCCTCGAGGTCGGCTACCGCGGCTATCACGTCAAAGCGGAAGACGCCCGTGCAGCCGGACGCTGTGGCGAGGAGCTGCTTCGTCTCGCCCCCGGCTCGACACCCAGCTCGCGCTGGAGGGTGTCGACGCAAAGCTGGTATTGGCGCAGTGCTGCGCCGCGCCGCCCGAGACGGAGGTGCACGCGAATCAGGGCCGTGTGTACCGATTCGTGTGCAGGCTCGAAGGTCAGAAGTCGGAGTCCAGTCTGGAGGGCAGCATCGAGTGCGCCTGTGCTGCGCAAATGGACCAGGAGCTTCGTCAGCGCCTCGATGGCCTGCTCGCGGAGGTGCTCTCGCTCGGCCAGGAGCCATTCCTCGAAGGCCGGCGCGTCGGGCGCGAGGCCCTCGGGTAGCTCTGTGTTTGTCTTACGTGATGGGTCAGCGCTTGGCCCACCCGGCAAGAGCCCTCCACGCCTGCTCGAAC
>DATFYN010000223.1:0-31977 GCA_035315025.1 Myxococcota bacterium | reverse complement strand
TCGAATCCCCCCCGGAAATTCCGAAAAGGATCCCGAAACGCACGCTGCCCGTTCAAATCGTTAACACCTTCACCCGGCATGAAATCCCTTGCCAGCCTTTGACTTGCCAGCAGGCTCTACCACGCGTGTCGGACGCTACTGCTTGGACATAATGAAGAACGAGGCGAATGAAATCGATGTCCTTTTTTAGGGTGGCGGGTTTGACGGGAGAACCGTTTCGGGTGAGCGCCTGTGAGCGCTTTCACGCAGTGCCAGCAGAAACTTCGCATCGACGTCGGTCACCTTGATGTCCGCGAAATAGGCTTTGAGCAGAGTCCATTTGTCGCGATAGTTCCGGCATTGGCCTTCCGAGACTTCCCGGACCTGACTGGAATGGACGATGAACGCTTTGGCTATGTCGGCGAAAGAGCGACCGTGAAGGCTCTTGCCCTTGCGGAGGCGGTCGCCGGAGTTCGAGATACCCGTCGGTCGCCACGCGCGTCGCGGCGGGGAGGGTTAGTTCCCCTGTGCGGAAAACAAGGCTTTTTCCCTGAAGGTATGTGCGGCCGGAGATTTTGGCCGACGTAGAGCTTGGCGAGGGGTTCGGTCGTTTGTTGTCGGGGAGCGCCTTCCGCCATATGCTGGAAGAGTGTCGTATAGGCCCAGATCTGTTGCCAAGTGTTGTCAATGACTTAGCTTAGTTAAGTCCGCGCGGCAGTGGCGGAATTTGGTAGACGCACCAGCTTGAGGGGCATGTAGCAGGGTTTTTGGCTGTTTTCTCAAGTTATCGATTTTAAAAGTGAAATTTGATTGTTTCGGGGCGTTTTGTTGTCTGTTGTCAAGTATGTTGTCAAGTGGAGCGGCTTTCTAGCCTTCCTTTGGCGTCCCCCCGGTCATTTCGGCTCACGTCCCTATTGCGAGAGAACTGACACGGCTGGGGATAAAGCATCTCGTGAAGCCTTATGGTCTCGGCGCAAGTGCATAGCTCGTGCTTCATCCGCCCTCCGGATTGCGGACGAGAATGTCGCGCTCTACGAGATGCAGAATCTCACGCAGGGCTGTGTCCTGGGAACACTTGGCGAGCTTCGCGTATTTCGAGGCCAATGCCGCTCTACTCGCGGTTTCCAACGGCCGCGAGCACTCTTTCACAAGAGCGATCGCTGATAGGGAGTCAAGATGCCCCCTTTCCCTCAAACACTTCCCCCCGCGTTGGTGGTTTTCGGAGGCACGGGGTTTGTGGGCACGGCAGTGTTGGCGGAGGCCTTGTTACAGAACAAGGACCTCCAAATTTTCGCAGTGAGTCGAACTGGAGTCGCACCCAAGTGGCTCTCAGCTGAGCCTGTGTACCAAACCACGAGACTCAGCTTTGTAAGCGGGGATCTTCTCGCGCCGCAGACCGTTCGGGACGCGCTACGCGCAGTGACGCCGAAATACAACATCGTGGGTTGTATCTCGTGCGTGGGCGCGATAACGCCGTGGTCGCAGACGAACATGGTGCGGACCTGCGGCGACGCGAACATCAACGCGTACACCATCAGCAGGGAGATAGGTGCCACCAAGTTCGCAGTGATCACGCGTGACAGGTCGAACATGGACGACTGGTGGTATCCCTTTCCCTACCTGATCCCGGGCTACTACGAGGGCAAGCGCAAGATCGAGGAGTTCGTGGAGCGCGACGTCGAGAACGCCGGCAACGCGATCTGCCTCCGCGCGGGGTTCGTCGTCGGAACGAGAAGGACTCTGCCCGGACTGCCCACGTCGGTGAAGATCGCGGTGCCGCTTGACGGCTTGTATAAACTGGTGGACCGGTTGTGCCCGACGATCGGCGTGGAGGAGCTGGCGGGGGCGGCCGTGAGGTTCGTGCTGGCGGAGAGAAAGGCAGAGACAGTGCTGGTGCTGAACGACGAGATACCAAACTATTTCGAATAGTCTTGATAGAGGAACAAACGACTTCGATGAGATGAACGCCAGGCGCAAGAAGGCAGGGCTCGATGAACTCCGCCAGCGTGTGCGTCAGACGCAAGTGAAATCGCATCAAGCAGGGGATTCTCGTACCGGCGAAATGAGGGCGCCGCGCGCGCGAAGGCTCGAGGGATCGGCCAAATTGCCCTTGATCAGATTCGGGATAACCTGTGCCTTCCGATACCTCTCGTGAACATTGATGTTTTCCGCCGGGTGGGTCAACGTGGTTTCGATGCTGCCGCCCGCCCTCTCGGCCCTTCTCGGCGCGTTCCGGTGTCTCTTGTGGCGCCAAGCCGCGCTCCACGCCGAGGTGATCGCCCTCCGCCATCAGCTTGTTGTACTGAAGCGCCAACGCACAGGGCGACGAGTTCGATTCCGAGAATCCGATCGAATCCTCTGGGTGTGGTTGGCGCGGTTCTGGCCCGGATGGCGCCATGCACTCGTCCTCGTCCGGCCGGAGACCGTGATCCGCTGGCACCGCCGCGGGTTTCGTCTGTACTGGCGGTGGAAGAGTCGTTCGCGCCCATTGGGGCGGCCCACGATCGAAGCCGAGCTTCGTGATCTGATCTTGGAAATGCATTGCGCAAATCCCACCTGGGGCGCGCCTCGGATCCACGGCGAGCTGCGGAAGCTCGGCTTCACGGTCGCGCAGTCGACAGTATCGAGGTATCTACCCCGCCACCGCAAACCTCCCTCGCAGCGTTGGCGGACTTTCCTCCAGAATCATCTCACGGAAGCCATCGCCATCGACTTCGCGGTCGTGCCGACCGTCACCTTCCGGTTGCTCTACGTGTTCGTCGTGCTGAGCTTGGAGCGACGCAGGCTTCTCCACGTCCACGTCACCCCTCATCCGACGGCCGCCTGGACTGCACAGCAAATGGTCGAGGCTCTACCCGAGGACACTCACAAGTACCTGATCCGCGACCGGGATGGGATCTATGGAGCTGAGTTCCGGCGACGCGTCGCGGGACTGGGCCTTCACGAGGTCCCAATTGCCCCGCGATCGCCTTGGCAGAATGCCTACGCGGAGCGCTTCATCGGATCGCTCCGTCGCGAGTGCATGGATCACCTCATCGTTTTCAACGAACGTCAGGCTTCTCGGATTCTCTCCGCGTATGCCCGCTACTACAACCGTGCGCGCACGCATCTAGCGCTCGACAAGGATGCTCCGGAGCGGCGGCGCGTTCAGGGGAGAGAACTCGGACGGGTGATCGCCTTCTCAGAGGTCCTCGGACTCCACCACCGATACGAACGAGTCGCAGCGTGAAACGTGATGGCGTTATCGGAAGGAACAGGGGGGCGGAATGAAACCGGCTTCTTGCTCCGCCTTCCACGAGAGTCTGATGCAATCAGCCCACCGGCCAGCGGCCACAGCTTCGAACACTTGTCGGGCAGTCTTAAGAGTCGGTTCGCTGTTCTAACACTTGGCCTCGATAATCTCTTCAACGCCAGCGCGCGATACGGTCAGCTCAACACTCCCGTTCGGGTCGTGCCGTAATATCGCCACATTCAGCGCTTCGTCGGTATCGACGGGCGTCCCATCGACCGAGATGACGCGATCCCCCAACTGCAAACCTGCGCGGATTGCGCCGCCCGACAGACCGGTGACGGTTTCTCTCAGGGTTTCGAAGCCAATGTAACACGACGGCCCGACAAACGGCGGTTGCTCGAACAAGCGGAGCCGCTCTTTTGCATGCTCCTGCAACTGTGGATCCGCACTGCCTGCGCAACCTGAGGAGACAACGACACAGGCGATGTAGAGTGAAGAGCGAGCAATGCTGGCGAGAGATGACACGGGTCTACCCCATTCGGCCACCTCTAGCTTCTCACCCCTTGCGGTCCCAGTTCCAGCACGAATTGTGCGGTCCGATCGAAACAGGCAGGGGCACCAATGCTCCGTGCGCTAGGTGGGGAAGCGGAATTCAAAGATGCGCGGTTCGTTCAGGGCACGATAAAGGAACCACTCGGTCCTGTCCGGGCTTGAAGAACCGAGGAACCAAAGCTCCTTGAAGGGAAGATCCGGAATCTGAAGGACGTTGGGATCGAACTTTCCGGCACGGTTTAGCTTGATCGCCGCATTGGTGTCCGTCGGCCGCGGATACCGAGCGAGCTCGGCGAACAATTGGTTTAAATCGGCGGTCGGATTGAGATGGTCCGGAACGAGTTCCTTTAGCTGTACGGGGCAGGTGTTACTCCATTCGCCGTCAACCCACGACACGAGGAAATCGAAGTCCTCCGCTTCGTGGAGGATGAGACGCGCATTGATTCCAAGAGCTTGGCTCATACCGAACGTGAAGATCGTTGCATCAAGTGCCTGTCGCACCTCTTTGAGGCTATTGGTTCGGAGTCCCGCCCACTGGGGGTGCCTCCCGCCGGGAATGAACCTGACCGGAATGTTTTTCAGGCTCCGCAGCACCCTTTCAGGGTCGTAGAGCGGTAGCTTGGACCACTCACGCCCGTGGATTTGATCGTTTACCTTCAACTCAGTCGCCTCCAAACGACGATTTCGCCTGGCAATCCCGGACGAGGTCAATTCACGCTGGCATGAGCCCGGGTGACGGCCGCCCGAGGTCGCACTCATGTCCTTCAGCTCTCTCGCGGTTCACAGGAGGGGAACAGTAGACATACCGCGGCACCGCATTGGAAGTCTAGGCCGATGGAGATGTCGGCGGGTCGCGGGGGCTCATGCGCAGCCTACCACGGCCGCTGTGCACCTGCATCGTGCGGTGATCCAACCGACGTTCTACTACTGAGCCCGGCAGGGGACGGCCGACAGCCTCTGGTTGACGCGGTGGGATCCGCCGGTCGACACTGTTGTACACAGGTTGCCGCAGCCGAGCGGCCATCCTTGAACTCGGGAGGTCTAGCATGGCTGAAGGTAAAGACCTGACATCTTTCGATGCCTATCTGCGCTCGCATGAGCGTCATATGAAGTACATCTACGGCCTCCGCTGGGGAGGGCTCGCCGTTTCCGCCCTAACAATCGCAATTGGGGCGGTCATGGTCTTTCTTGGGTTGCAGGGCTCCTTGAATTGGGCGGTCGAAGCGCCAAACTCGATTGGTGCAAAGTTGACCAATGCATCCCCCGGAATCGTGTTCGCCACTGTCGGCATGATCATCGCATTCGTCGTCGTGCTGCAGAAGCCCGTGAGCTACCAAACGGGCGATCGCGAAGGAAACGATTTTCGTATCGCGGCGGACCCACCGCGAAGGCGGCGGTGGCGGAGGTAGCGAACGGGTCGCTGCCTCGCAAAGCCGCTGAGGCTGACGGCCGCCACCGTTGGTTGACGCGCTCTCCGAGCGAGACGCCTCGCGCATGACGGCGTCGGAGGTCGCCGGAAATGCACTGGCGTCGCGCCGCTCAGGAAGGTTCTCGCAAAGGATCGTTGATCGCAGCAAGCGCTACGCCTAGCCCCTTGCCTCTACACCTAGGAGCTCCCTCATTGACGCCAACAGGTTCGTGAAGTCGCCCCAGAGCATGCTGAGTGCGAGATCGTCCGGCCTCTTCCCCATGCGTTCTGCGAGGGCGATCCCGAGCCGATCGAGAAAAACGATGAGCTCGGCGAGCACGCAGGCGGAATAGCGGCGGAAGTCAACGACGTTCTTTCCTGGCATCCACACGAATGCCGGGTCGAGAATCTTGGGGACATGCTGCGGTTCGTAGGCCTGAAAAAGAATACCGTTGGCAGGACCCCCGTACACCACCGTGCGAAGATCGCCATGGATAATCAACTTGCGGATTCTCTTCACGGGCGACCACCACCTGTCGCTTGCATCTACTGCCTGTAAAACGGACGCTGGCAAGCGGCTCCGGAACTCTTTCGCTCGCCTGCTGCCCGACGTCTGAAGGTCTGCAAATCCCGGTAGATCAGTGAGAGGGACATTACAACCGAGAAGGATAACCGGCGCGATCGAATCCATGAGACCAGCGAGGTCGACGTGAAAGTCCTTGATTGCGAGTGCTGCGAATCGACTCCATTGGGAACCGTTAGACTCCAGCAACTCGCGCCGCATCCAGTCGAGTAGCTCCATGCGGGTGAGTGGTTGTAGAAACCGCGAGGACACGCGCTGGAATGCATGAGCCAGCGCCTGCATCTCGCTGGCTTGCTGAGTTCCCGGAAACGCCTCCGCAAGGAGGTGAGACCGAGAGCCAGCCTCGGGTCCCACCCGATCGAAGGCGGTAACCAGCGCGTGCGGAAAGGGTGATACGCCTTCGGAAAAGAAGCCGATGGCTTGTTCGATGCAAGCGCGGTCAAGTTTGAGCAATCGGTCCTCCGCTGGCGCCCTAGGCTCGCCAGTGGGCACTACGTAGTCTCGTGTATCGACCCGACGGCGGCCGCTCTGGCTACCTCGCGCTCTTAGCGCCGTGCGCTACGCCGAGGCGCACCCTCCGGACGAGGTGCTTCTCGAGGCATCACGCTATTTGCCAAGTCATGAGAGAATCCGTGAGAGGCCGATCCTTGCGGCGCACATGCGCAATCAACTTGAGCTGGCCCCACAGCTCGAGGCGGATCAAAGACACGATCGGGTCCTCTGACGTGGGTGCCCGGCGAAGCAAGACGCCAGGTCCGCAATCCAGCGGCCGCGCGCCGAAGGTGTCCACGGCTTCGTTTACTTCGAGCCAGCCGTCATGCGTGTAGGGAATCCAGCGGACTTCGTACTCGTCGGTAAGTAGCTTCGATTCGTGAATCCATGTGACGCCACACGCCAGTTTGCGCATGAATAGCCGAAACAAGTCCACAGGAAAGTGAACTGTGATGAACGGCCCTTGTCCGTACTCGGGCAGCGCGCCGAAGCCTGGGAACACACCCTCTGTCGGCGCTTTCTCCATTTCCCGCATCCTTTTGCGCATCCTCGCGCGTAGCGCTTCGCGCGCCTTGCGGTCCCTTTTGCTACTCGCGCGCCGCGGGTCGATCGAATCCTGAGCCTTCTTCACGATCGCACGCGCAAGCGGGCTTTCGGGATTTAATCCCCAGCCGAAGCACGCCAGCAACTCCGCCTCGGCCTTCGAAAGACGGTTGTTACACGCCTCGCAAGCGGGTACCTGCGGGCGAGGCACATTCGGCACCACGGTCTCGGGTAGCCACGACCTCGGTATGACGTGGTCCCACGTAAGGTCCTGGGGCCCTTGGAGACAGTGCACGCAAACACCGGACGGGGGGCGGGACATAGATCGCCACCTCGGAAGACCGCTGGCGGAGGGAGCGGGGAAGCTGTTGTGGAGGGGCTCTCAGATCATAGCTCGCCACAGCCACCCTCGGCGCCCAATGAGATTCCGGTACGGGGCACCGGGCCTAAAGGCGCCAAGCGCTTCGAACTCGGCTGCGCGGGGCGGGTTCGGCAACCGGCCATGAGCGGTCGCCGCGGTGCGGTGGCGGGGAGTCCGGGGCTAAGAGCGGGGTAAGAATAGATGGGATGCAAGCGCGCAAACCCCACCCTCCAGCGGCAACCCAGCGGCAGATTTTTCTCGCAACTCCACGTCTAGGTCGTTGATTTTGCTAGGGCAGACTTCGCCCGAAAGGATCTGGGCGAGATGGATGAGTTTTATTGAGTAGCCGTCACTGCTCGGCGTGCACGCCCTTTCTGCTGCCTCGAGCCCTCCGCCGCCGCCTCCAGCTCCGCCACGAGCCGAGGGATCGTGCGCTCCGCCGATAGCGACGCGCGACCGGCGGCGGACACCGTCGCCACCGGCTCGCAGCGCAGCGCCGCCGCGCGCCATGCCTCTAGCGTAGCGAGGAGCGCGCTCTCGTCCTCCGGCGCGACGACGACGCCGAGGCCCAGGCCTCGGACGAGTTGCGCGACGGCGCCCTCGCGCACGAGGGAGAGGATGGGGCGGCCCGCGCCGGCGGCGTCAAAAAGCTTCCCGGAGACGTTGTCCCCGCCTAGCGGCCCCGGTGGCGCGAGGTGCAAACAAGCGTGCGCCGCGGCGAGCCGTGCCCCCACGCGCTCGCGCGGAACGCCGGGCTCCACGCCGACCCACGCCGCGACACCGGCGCGCTCCAGGCGCTCCGCGATCGCGGGCTCGCCGCCGATGAAGCGCACACGCACGCTGCCCGTCACCTCCGGCCGGCGACGGGCCCATGCCGCGAGGGCGGCGAGAAGACGCGCGAGCGTGTCGCCGCGGCCGTCCAGGAGCGCGCTACCCGCGTGCACGAGCTCGAGACGGCCGCACTGCGGCGGCGCTCCGACAGCGAAAACGCACGGGTCGAAGCCCGTCAGGACTGTCTGCGCGCGGGCGGCGAGCTCCGGCATCCGCGCGACAGCGCGCTCCCGCGCGCCGTCGGAGGAGAAGACCACGCGGTCGGCGCGCCGCAGGACCGCACGCTCGAGACCGAGCTCGAGCCGATGGCGCCAGGCCGGGAAGCCCTGCCTGTCATGGTTGTCCGTCCACGCGTCCCGGAAGTCCGCAACCCAGGGCAGGCCGAAGGACCGCGCCGCGAGGCCGGCGAGGTGTGCGGAGTACGGAGGTGCCGTGGTGTAGACCACGTCCGCCGCCCGCGCCGCGGCCACCCCGCTCGCGATGGCGGCCGCGAGTGCGCTCCAGCCCACGTGGAGGTCGGGCACGAGCCAGCGCCAAAGCCGACCGCGCCCACGGCCCGGCCCAGGTGTGCTGCCGCCGCGGGCCGCCACGCGGCCCCAGTCGGGATTCAGGACACGCCAGACCTGCGTGGCAGCGGGCACCTCGTGCAGGAGCTCCGGAGCGCGGGTCCACTGCGCGTCATCGACCGTCACGACGAGCGTGCGCCAGCCCGCCTCCGCGAGCGCGCGCACGAGCTTCAGCGTGCGGGCGACGCCCCCGCCTCCAAGGGGCGGGAAGTAATAGGCTACGACGAGTGCCCGGCGCGGTCTCACAGGCCCGCCTTGAGGGCGACAGGCGCAAACGCGGCGCTGCGCGGAACGACCCCCTCGATCCAGGCGGCCCAGAAAGAGCGGATTGGTCGGTCGGCCATGCGGGCTTCCTCCAGCGCGCGGTGCAGGAGCGGAGCCACTCGGTGCCGAACGGCGAGACGCAGGGTGATGTCGTTGGCGAACGAGATCCCGTCATCGAACGTGTCGCCTGTGCCAGCGGTCTCGGCGGCCACTCGCACGAGGTGAGCACGCCAGCGCGCGGCCACCGTCTCCTTCCGGATCGGACGCGTCCACACTCTCCGTCCGCGCACGAGCGCGGTCTGCCCTGCTTCTCGACTCGACCCCGGATTTCTTGAGGTGGGATTCCGACCACGGGTTCGGGGACCTTGCGTTCCCGGCTGCACACGCGCGGTCTGGCAGAAGCGCCCTCAAGCTCATCGCGCTTCCGGTCGAACGTCACCGTGTAGGGGAGAGCATGTTCGGGAATCTTGTGAATCGGCACGACATCGGGCGCCTTGGACGAGCGCTCCGGCGAGGGCGAGGGGTTGAGATCCTGCGCAGGGCCGTTCGCCCCACCATGGTACGTACTCTTGAGTCGTGGAACATGATCGAACGACCGCCGACCAATTGGTGGGACCTACCGGAGGTCGTTGCGCGATGGAATATGTTGGTCTCGGGCGACCCCGGAACCGACCACGTGAGGTACCTCGCGCAGCGACACTTGGCTGGGCGACGCGCCTTGCGCGGCGTCTCTCTTGGCTGCGGAACCGGAGTTCGCGAACGGCGTTGGGCTCGGGAGGGCGTCTTCTCGCGCCTCGACGGATACGACCTCTCGCCCGCGCGCGTTGCCCATGCCTCGAAGGAAGCAGCCGCGTCGGGTCTCGCGGAGGTGCTTCGATTCCACGACGGGGACGCGCGCACGCTCGAACTCGAGCCCGAGATATGCGACGTCGTCCTTTGCGAAGGTTCGCTGCATCACATCTCACCGCTCACGGCCATGCTTGCGCGCATCACGCGCTGGCTGCGACCGGGGGGCTTCCTTCTGGTAGACGACTTCATCGGTCCAACGCGCATGCAATGGACAGCACGACAGCTCGAGGTCATCAACGGACTCCTCCAGTTCTTGCCTGGACGCCTGCGCGCGCGCTACGGCGGCGGCTCACTCAAGGACGCGCTCGTGCGTCCGAGCCGTCTTAGCATGTGGCTCAGCGATCCCTCCGAGGCGGTGGAGTCGGGACGGATCCTCCCGCTGCTCCACGAGTTTTTCAACGTGGTCGAGGTGCGGCCATACGGGGGGAGTGTGCTCCATATGCTTCTGTCGGAGATCGCCCATAACTTCCGCACTGACGATCCAGAGGCGCAGCGTGCCTTGCGCCTGTGCTTCGAGGCGGAGGACCTGCTGCTCGCATCAGGCGAGCTGGCGAGCGACTTTGCCGTCGTAGTCTGTCGCAGGCGTTCCGCTGTCCAAGTCTAACGAGGCTTCGCCTCAGACCCACTCCGGCTCTTCGCATTCTCCCCGGCCAGGGTTCGAGGAAAAGAGGCGGCTCAGGTGCGAACCGAGCTCCCGGGCCCCGCGTTTGGCTCAGTCCACCTCTGAGAGTCGGTACTTCTGGACCTTGCCTGTCTCAGTCCGCGGGAGGCTGGAGACCGCGACGAATCGCTGCGGGATCTTGAACGCAGCCAGCCGCTCGCGTCCCCAGGCTCGAAGCGCGTCCTCGTCGAGGACCCTCCCCGGAGCCAGGAGCACGTACGCCCGGCCGACCTCGCCCCAGTGCGGATCGGGGACACCGACCACGCTGATTTCTCGGATTGCTTCGTGTTCGGCATACGCCCGCTCCACTTCGGCAGGGTAGACGTTCTCACCTCCGGAGATGTAGAGATCTCGCCCCCGGCCGACAAGCGTCACAAAGCCCTCCTTATCGAAAGTGCCAAGGTCGCCCGTGCGCAGCCAGCCTTCACGAATGGTCTCCGCAGTGGCCTCGGGACGCTGCCAATAGCCCGACATGGTAATCGGCCCGCGCACAACAATTTCCCCAGGGTCGCCTGGCAGGACATCGATCCATTCCGAAGGCGGCTTTCCGACGGAAATCTGTGTCACAATCCGCAGCTCCGCATGGAAGACAGGTCGGCCAACGCTGCCGGCCTTGCGCAATGCGTCGCGAGCATCGAGACAACAAAGGATCGAGGTCTCGGTCTGACCAAATCCTTGCTTGACCACGAGTCCATGCAGCTCGAAGGCTCGGATCAGCGCGACGGGAATTGCAGCACCTGCACTGAACAAGAAGCGGAGCGAGCCGAGGCTGTACCTCGCAGCCGGGGCGCTTTCCAGCGCCTCGACGAGGGCTTGGAACATCGTCGGCACGGCGCCGAAATAGGTGATGCCCCGCGCACTCACCACGTCCCACACGGATGCTGGTTCGAAGCGAGGCTCGAGGACGAGGCTCCCGCCGGCGTACAGGATGGGGAGCGCGAGGATGTTCAGCCCGAAGGAATGAAAAAGCGGGAGCGCAATCAGCACCCGGTCCGCCGCTGTGATTTGGAAGAAAAGCTGCGCGTTTAGACTGTTGAAGAGGGTTTTGCGGTGTGGAAGGACGGCGCCTTTGGGAACCCCCGTCGTACCCGAGGTGTAGAGGATCATCATGGGATCGTCGGGGTTCACGGGTTCAACTCCGAAGGCGGGCGCTGCGCTGGCGAGTGCCCGCTCGTAGGCGTCCGGCCTGCCACCGGCGGAGAGGAGAAAGGCCGGGGTACGCTGCGTCGCCGCACACGACGCCTCGGCGGTTCCTGCAAGGGCATCTTCGTAGAGCAGCGCGCTCGGCGTACAGTCATCAAGAAGGCGCGTGATCTCCGGCGGCGCAAGGCGCGCATTGATGGGCACGGAGAGTGCGCCGAGGCGAGCGGCGGCGAACACCGCCTCCAGAAAAGCCGATCGGTTGCCGAGGAGGAGCGCAACCCGGTCGCCTCGCCGAACTCCCGCTTCCGTGAGGACGCGAGCAAGGCGCGCGCACCGCTCCTCCAGGCTCTGGTAGTCGAGCGTACGATGCCGGTCCACGACGGCGATGCGGTCGCCGGCCAGCGCCGCTTGCTGCGCGATCCACCTTCCCACGTTGCTGGTCGGAGAGCGCACGGGCGGTGGGAATACCCCAGTGGGCGGGCGCTTCGCCAGCGACGAACGCCTCATTCCCGCGCATGGCGCTAGCTGGCCACCCCAGGGAGCGGCAGCAGGGGCCCAGGCACACGAAGGGTAGCGTCCAAGGTCCGCGGAACGCTTTCGGTTTTGGGGGCTCGAGGCCGGGTGTCAAGGCGCCGATCTCCGGGCCATGGCCCCGGCCCGTTCTGCTTGCCGTCGCTCAACTGGCGCCGTGCGGAGCGAGCGACCTGGTGCTCCACCTTGGTCGAGGCGCTCGACCGCGAGAGCTTCGCGCCGAGGGTCCTTGGGCTCTGTGCGGACGACTCGCCCCCCTCCGCTCTCGAGGCAGAAGCGGCCGGTGCGGCGCACTTCGCACGTCTTAGCGTCCCCGCACGGAGCATGCTCCTTAGGGCGCGCGGCCTTGCCTTCAGAGGTGCGCCTCGCCTGCCGATGCGAGACGGACGAGGAGGGACGATCCGTGGACCCGTCGGCCGGTGCCGTGCTTCAGAGACCGCGCGCCGCCTTCGCGCGCCGGCTCCAGTCGGGCGTCTGGTCGCTGCGTGTCGCGTGGCTCCGGCGCGTGGGCATCTCCGCGGCCGCGCGGGCTCTCGCAACCTGCCACCCCATGCTCCGGCTCCGGATCCTGCGGGCCTTCGGGGCGCGGATCGGGGAGGGGGCCACCATCCTCGGTCCCTTCCACGTGATGAACCCCGGCGAGAGCTTCTCCGCACTCCGCATCGGTCGCGACGCGTGGATCGGCCCGGACGTCCTCGTGGATCTCACACGCGACGTCGAGATCGGCGACCGCGTCGCGATCTCGGCGCGCTGCAGCCTGGTGACGCACATGAACGTAGGTGTGAGCCGGCTCAAGGACCGCTACTCGCCGGTCGCGGCGCCCGTCCGCGTGGCAGATGACGCCTATCTCGGGACGGGGGCGGTGATCCTCCACGGCGTCGAGCTCGGCGCGGGCGCAGTGGTCGCCGCCGGCGCCGTCGTCCGCGCGCCGGTCGCGCCCGGTGCGGTCGTGGCCGGCGTCCCTGCGCGCGAGGTGAAGCACCGGGAGACGGCGCCGTGAAGGCCGGCGCCTTGGCCCGGGCGCACGCGCTCGCGACGACCCTGAAAGCCGTCCTCGGGCTTCCGCTGGTCCACGCGGTCCTGTGTCGGGCCAGGCTTGCGCGCCGCGGGCTCGGGGCGCCGGCCGCGCGCTTCGCGGCGGCGGTCGCACCCGTGCGGCACCGGACGCCGCGCGCGAACGTCCTCCTCGCCGCCGCATCCCTCGTCCTCACCCTCGGTGCGCTCGAGGCGGGCTTCCGCGCCTTCGCCGTCTACTCCGACGGCCTCGGCGAGACGCGCGCCGCCCGCCGCTGGTTCGAGCGGTACTGGGGACCGCTCAACCGCGCGGGCTACCGCGACCGCGAGATCGATCCCGCGGCGCTCGCCGCGACGCACCGGCTCTACGTGGTGGGCGACTCCTTCGCCGCGGGACACGGGATCGAGGATAGGGAGGCGCGGTTCGCGGACACGGTGCGCCGCGGCCTCGGCCCCGCCTGGTCGGTCGTCCTCCTCGCGCGGAACGGCTGGAACACGGCGGACGAACTCCTCGCGCTCCGCGCGATGGCGCCGCCTCCGGACGCGGTCCTCCTCTCGTGGTACGTGAACGACATCGAGGCCGCGTCGCCGGGCGCCGCGCCGCCGCGTCTTGACCTCGACGGCGAGCCCGGCTGGGTGCGCGGCCTTGTCGAGCGCTCCGACCTCGCGAACTTCGTCTACTGGCGGGTGCGGCGCACGCGGCTCTCGGGTTGGCAGCGCGCCTACCGGCAGCGCGTCCTCGACGCCTTCGATGACCCCGCGACCTGGGAGCGCTATGCGACGCAGCTCCGCGACGTGGCCGCGCTCGCGCGTGCGGACGGAGCGCCGCTCGTCGTCATCGCATTTCCGGATCTCACCGACGTCGCCGGCACGCGCGCGATCGTCTCGCGCGTGGCGGCGGTCTTCCGCGGCGAGGGCGCGGAGGTCGTGGACCTCGCGGAGCGCTTCGCGGGTCGCGCTCCGGAGGACCTTGTCGTGAGCGCGCAGGACGCCCACCCGAACGCTGTGGTTCACGCTGAGGTGGCCGATCTCGTCCTCCGTCGGCTCTCGGCGCGTGGGCTTGCGGGGTCGGCCGTCGCGCTCGGGCCCGGGGAGGCGCGATGAAGAGCCCCGAAGCCTGGACGCCCACGAAGTTCGTCGCGACACCCGGAGGCCTGCGCGCGAGCCGCGATGCGCGGTACGTGGGCCTGGGCTCGCGGCTCGTGACCGACCTCCTGGCGCCGGTCTACGAGCGCGCGCTCCGCACGTTCGCGCGCGGCGTCCTCGTCGACCTCGGCTGCGCGCGCGCTCCCCTCTACGGCGTCTACCACGCGCTCGTGCAGGACGTGGTCTGCATCGATCGCGCGGAACCGGCGGAGGGGCCGTGCCACCTCGACGGTGTCGCGGACCTCGAGCGCGGAATCCCGCTCCCGGACGGGACCGCCGACACCGTCCTCCTGACGGACGTCCTCATGTACGTGGCGCGGCCGGAACGGCTTTTCGGGGAGATCGTGCGCGTCCTCCGGCCCGGAGGCCGCGCGATCGTCGGCGCGCCGTTCCTCTACTGGGTGGTGGACGAGCACGACCGCCACCGACACACCGGCACGGAGCTCCGCCGCCTCTGCGAGCAGGCGGGCCTCGCGGTCGAGAGCCAGGAGACCTACGGCGGGGCGCCCGAGGTGCTCAGCGACCTCGTCGCGAAGCTCCTCGCGCCGCGGCCGCGCGTCGCTCGCGTCTTCCTCGCCGCCGCGGAGCGTCTCCTCGCGCACCGCCGGGTGCGGGCGCTCTCGCACAACACGCGCGCGGGCTTCCCGCTCGGCTACTGCACGGTCGCCCGCAAGCCCGCGCCGGGGGGGGCGGCATGAGCGCCTGGGCGCCGGCCTTCGGCCGCGGCGCGCGGGCGTCGGCGCCCGCGCTCCTCGCCTATCCGCCGCCCTACCGGGCCTGGCTCGCGCTCTCGAACGACCCCGACGGCACTGAGCCCGAGGCCTGGCGCGAGGTCCACGCGCTCGTGTGGGAGGAGCTCGCGCTCCCCTTCGCGGACTCCTTCTTTGTCGCGAGCTTCAATCCGACGGTGCCGCGGCAGGTGAACCTCGCCGACGATCCGGAGATCCTCTCCGCGCACCCGCACGACACAATGCACGGCTGGGGCGACTGGCTCGGCGCGTCCGAGCGCCGCTTCCACCGCGGCGACGCCGAGCGCGCGGTCGAGCGCCTGGCCGCGCTCGGCGCGCGGCCCCTCGTGTGGACCGACCACGCGAACTCGCCGGGGAACCTCCTGCACCGCGGCGGAACGGGCGCGGTCCGCGCCTTCCGCGACACGAGCGGCTGGGAGTACCCGAACGGCGACTACGCGCTCGACCTCGCGCTCTGCGCGGGCGTCCGGTACGCGTGGGACGGCGACCTCGTCGAGGGCCTCGTGGGCCAGGACCGGTCGGTGGGACGCCGGGAGTGGTACCGCGCGCGCGTGGCGTCCCCGTGGCGCGCAGCCCTCCGCGCATCGATCGACTGCGCCGCCGGCCGCGCGCGGCGCTTCCTCCCACCTAACCTCCTCGACTACGCACCCGACGCGAACCGCGCGTACCGCGGGCACGCCTTTCCCGACGGCTCGCGGCTCTACCTCTTCCGGCGCTTCGGCGCCTGGGCGCGCGCCGACATCGACGGCCTCGCCGACGTCCTCTCGGCGGGGACGCTGCGGGCGCTCGAGGCGGCGGGCGGGACGGCGATCGTCTACACGCACCTCGGGAAGCGCGCGCGCCGGCGCGAGGGCGAGCCGCGCCACGTGCCGCCGCGCACGCGCGACGCGCTCGAGCGCCTGGCCGAGTCGTACGCCGCCAGTCGGATCCTCCTCTCGGCCACCTCCACCCTGCTCGACTACCTCGTGCTCCGTGATCACGCGCGCGCGAGCGCGGGCGTCCTCGACTTCCGGGGCGACGCCTGGCGCTTCGCCCCGCTCCGCGCCGAGGAGCTCGCGCGCTTCACCTTCGGCGTGCGGTACGCCGGGCGCGAGCCGCTCGCCGTGTTGTGCGAGGGCGCCCCCATCGCTTGTGCGAAGGAGCGCCTCGACGCGACGACGGTCCGGCTGTCGTTCCCGGAGCCGGGCGCCGCCGCAGCGCGCTACGGGCGCGACGCGGCGAGGAGCCGCGCGTACAGCCCGGCGTGTCGCTCGGCCATGGCCGGAGCGCCGTAACGCGGGACGACTGCCGCGCGAGCCTTCGCGCCGAAGGCGCGCCGCAGCCCCGGCTCCGCAAGGAAGCGCCCGATCGCATCGGCGAGCGCGCCGGCGTCCAGGTCTGTCGCGTCGACCGCGTGCCGCGCCGGGGTCGGTAGGAGGCCGATGACGCCGTCCTCCACGATCTCCGGATTCGAGCCCACGTTCGAGGCGACGACGCCAAGGCCGAGGGCGCACGCGTGGAGGAGCGAGAGGTTGAAGCCCTCCCAGAGCGAGGGGAGGACGAACACGTCCATCGCGGCCATGAGGTCGAGGAAGTCGGTGCGGTAACCCACGAAGTGGAAGCGCGCGGCGAGCCCGGCCTCGGCGACGCGGCGCTCGACGGCGGGGCGCTCCGGGCCGTCGCCCACGCAGAGGTAGCGCGCGTCGGCATGGCGCGCGGCGAGGCACCGCGCTGCGTCGACGAGGAAGCGGTGGCCCTTGCGCGCATGGAAGGTCGCGACGGTTCCGACGACGGGCGCGTCCGCGGGAATGCCGAGCTTCGCCCGCGTCGCGGCGGCGGGCGCGACGCGGGCGAGGGGCGCGAAGTCGATACCGTCGTAGATGAGCTCGAGCTTGCGCCGCGGGACGCGTTCCACCCGCAGGAGCTCCCCCGCGACCGCGCGCGATACCGCGATCACCCGCGACGCAAGCCGCGCAGCGAGGGCGTAGCGCAGCCGCGTGGGCGCGCTCATCCCGCCGTAGGTCGCCTGGCGGCTGTACAGCCGGACGGGGGTGCGGCTCCGCGTCGCGGCGAGGGTGCTCCACCAGTCGGCGGGACGGCTGTGCGCGTGGACGACCGCGATCCGCTCCTCGGCGAGGAGGCGTCCAAGCGGCGCGAGCCGCTGCCACCGGCCGCCGTGCGCTGGGAGCCAGAGCATCCGCGCCGACACCTCGAGCGCCTCGAAGCGCCGCCGCCCCTCCTCCTGGGCGCCGCGCAGCGCGGGGGGGAAGTCCTCGCCCTCGGCGCGCAGGCAGAGGACCCGCGGCTCGAAGCGCGTGCGGTCGAGATGGGTCGCGAGCGATTCCACGAGGTCGGTGGTGCCGCACCGAGAGAGATGGTCGACGACGTAAAGGACCCGAGCGGGCACCGGTTGACGCTTCCTCCCGGAGGAGTGTTCGGCTATCCGGGCGCGGGCTTGAGCCGCCTGGCTGCGCGGGCGTTCGGCGCCCGCTTGCGGGGGTGCCCGGCCTCGTGGCAGGGTCGGTCGATCGCGCCGCCCAGCGTCGCGGAGGGGCTATGAATCTCAGGGGAGAGCCGGCCTTCGTCGCCGCCAGCGGCTCTCACGTCTCCGACGGGACACGTCGTGGCGTAGGCTTCTACGCCGACGCGATCGACGACCGCAACCCGCTCTGGTCCGAGGTCACGCTGCGCTCCTCCACCACGACACGGGGATTGCGGCACTTGCACTGAACAGGAAGCGGAGCGAGCCGAGGCTGTAGCTCCCGGCCGCAGCGCTTTCTAGCGTCCTAAAGCCGCTTGGGACGCACTCCAGGGAGCGGCAGGAGGGGTTCAGGCACACGAAGGGTAGCGTCCAAGATCCGCGGAAGGCTTTCGGTTTTGAGGGCTCAAGGCCGCGCGTCAAGGCGCCGATCTCCGGGCCATGGCCCCGGTCCGCGTTCTTCTCGCCGTCTCTCAACTGGCGCCGTGCGGAGCGAGCGACCTCGTGCTCCACTTGGTCGAGGCGCTCGACCGCGAGCGCTTCGTGCCGAGCGTCCTTGGGCTCTGTGCGGACGACGCGCCCCCCTCCGCCCTCGAGGCACAATCGGCCGGTGTGGCGCGCTTCGCACGTCTTGGCGTCCCTGCGCGGAGCATGCTCCTAACCGCGCGCGGCCCCCTCCAGCGGTGCATCGCACCCCTCGTGCAGCTCCCGCGCGCTGGAGATTTTCACGTCGTGCATGCATACAGTCGGCCTGCCGATCTCTGGCTCACTCTGGCCGGTGCGGCCCGCACGCCCGTGCACCTCTACACCCGTCAGGCGCCCTACAGCGCTTTGCCTTTGAGCATCCGCCTCCGCGATGCGCTGCTCGCGCGCTTCGCGACACGGGTCGCCGCGGTCTCGGGCGCCGTCCACGCTCACCTGCGGAGCCGGGAACTCGTTCCCCGGCGGCGCGTCGAGCTCGTGCCCGACGGGATCCCCTTCGCTCCGGTCGAGCGCACGCGCCCTCGCCGCGAGACGCGAATGCGGCTGGGTATGCGCTTCCATCCCTATACCGTCGGAGAACTCCGCCTCGACCTCCGGAAGGCGGGTTTCCCTCTCGTCGCCGAGCGCTCATATCCGCTTCCGCCGAAAAGCCACCTAGGGACGATTGCCGCGCGCGGCGCCGACCCTTGGTACGCGGCGGCGAAGGTCTCCTAGAGCGTGTCGGGGCGCGTCGCACGCCAGAGTGCCTGGGCGCTCGCATCGAGTGCGGGGACGGCCATCCTGCAGAGCGCGACCACGGCACTCGTCGCGCACTGGCTGCGCCCGTCCGACTTCGGTGTCGCCGCGATTGTGGGTGTGATTGTGGGTCTTGCGAGCGCCCTTGCGCTGCTCGGCCTCGGCACGGCCCTCACCCAAGCGGCGAAGGTCGAGCCGGAAGACGCGCAGGCCGTACTCGGACTCTCCCTGGCACTCGCATGCCTACTGGCAGCACTCCTTGCGCTCGGCGTCGCACCCGCACTGCGCGGCCCGCTCGGCGTTCCGAGGCTACCGCTCCTGGTCGGGGTGGCCTCGCTCGCGTTGCCCCTTGGCGCTGTCCAAGGGGTGGCCTTTGGCCTGCTCCAGCGCCGTCTCGCGTTCGACGTGATTGCCCGGCTGCAGATTGCGGGGGTCGTGCTGAATGCGCTCTTCACGCTCGCCATCGCCGTCGTCGGTGGCGGTGTGCTGGCGCTGGTCGCGGCGCGGCTCCTCGCGGACGCGTGCCTCCTGGGCCCGACGCTGCGACGGGCCGGGGCGCCATGGCGGCCGCGCTTCGACTGCGACCGAGCCGCTCGCTTCACCCGCTTTGGCCTTCCCGTGGCCGGCGCGCAGCTGCTCGTCGCCCTCGGCAGCCAGCTGGACACGGCGGTGCTTGCCGCCATGCTCGGGGCCGGTGCGCTCGGCCACTACACGCTCGCCTTTACGCTCGTCATGCTGCCCGCTTTGCGGCTCGCCGCCGCAGTGAAGGGAGTCGCCTTCGCGGCGCTCTCCCGGAGCGCTGGCGTCGAGCCTGCGTTCACGCGCAGCGCTTGCTCACTCTTGCGGCAGATGAGCATCGCCTGCTGCCCGCTTGTGATCGGGCTCGCCAGCGTGGCCGACGACCTTGTCCCGCTTCTTCTCGGGCCGGGCTGGGAGGCGACGTCCTCTCTCCTGGTCCGTCTTGCACCGACCGGTGTCGTCGCGGCGCTGGGATCCGCGATGGGCGCCATCCTCCTTGCGCGAGGACGGCCGGGAGTCGAGCTGCGCTTCGCTGTGCTGCGGATCTTTGCGCTCGGCGTTCTGGTCTTGGCCGGGGCGCGGATGGACGGCGCCTCTGGTGTGGCCTGCGGAGTCTCGCTGTATCACGTCGCGGCGTTTCCGCTCTTCTCTTACTTTCTGCAGCGCTTCGGAGGTATCTCCACCGCGAACGTCGCCGCAGCGATTGCGCCAGGTCTTTTCGCCGCGCTCGGCATGGCCGCCCTCGTGATCGTGGCGGGACGCGAGCTTGCACACCTTCCGATCGGGATGCGCCTGGCCTTGCGGGTCGCCCTTGGCGCGACGTCCTATACGGCCCTGATTCGCAGCTTCTTCCCGCAGGCCTGGGAAGAGGCCCTCCTCACGGTGCGCGAGGCGCGGGGGGCGGGCCGCGCGACCGGCGTCGCGGTGGGTGCGCGGTGAAGGCGCGGCGCATCCCGCGGCCCGAGCCGCGGTTTTGGCAAGATCTCGTCACGGCGTTCCCCAACGCCAGCTTCTTCATGACGCCAGAGGTTGCGCAGTGCCCTCTGCTCGCGTGTGCGGCGCATGCCGCGGCTCCCGACACGCCCCTCGAACTCGTGCTTGCGCGTGATTGCGCGGGCACGCCCGTGGCCGGCATCCTTGGAGTCCGTCGGGGTGACACATGGATTGCTGGCTTGCTGCGATGGACCGGCGGGCACGCCCGCCCGCGCCGAGCACGGCCGCTTATCGCTTTGCCGTTGAGCACGCGTGCGCGGCCGGCGCGAGCCGCTTCCTCCTTGGGGCCAGTGGCGGCATCGCAACGGTAGAAGCCTTCAAGCGCTCGCTCGGTGCGCTTCGACCTCCACGTCGAGGTGCGGGGGACTCTGCGCGAGGGGATCCGCCGCGTGCGGGTCTTCGGCCGCTGGGTCCACGACGTTGCCCGTGGTACAAGAGGGCAAGGCGCGGCGCCGCTGGGCGGCGCCGGGCTGGGAGGCGCGGCATGAACCTAAAAGGGGAGTCGGCATTCGTCGGACGACATTGTGGTTCGAGCGTCCACGAGATCACGCCGGAGGTGGTGGCTTTCTACGCAGATGCCCTGGATGACCATTCGCCGCTGTGGAAGGAGATCGCGCCGCCGCTTCTGCATCACTCCGAGTGCTACAAGTTCCTGGGAGATTGGTACCTCAAGAACCTGTTCGGGAACCTGCATGCCCGTCAAGAATGGGAGCTATTCGCGCCCCTGCGAATCGGGAGCCGCGTTCGCTCCCGGTCGACCATCATCGATCGGTACACCAAGCGCGGCCGCGACTACGTGGTCAACGAGACCGATCTCTTGGGTGCGGACGAGGGGCGGCTCCTTGTGCGGGGACGGACGCACCAGTCCTTCCTTCCGCCCAAGGATCGGCAGTCCGAGGGCGGGTTCGTGGTGGATGAGAGGACGGCGGCGCGCAAGGAACCCCGCGCGCCCTTCCCGACTGCCGCGGGACCGGATCTGCCGCTGCTCAAGAAGAGCGTGGACGCTCGGCGTTGCTGGATGTTCTCGGGTCCCGGCAAGAACTATCACACCGACCGCGAGGCCGCGAAACAGCTCGGCTTCCCGAACATCGTCGTGCAGGGGATGATGTCGACGTGCTTCATCTCACAAGTCATGGGCGATCACTTCGGTCTTGGCTGGATTGTCGGCGGGAAGATGGACGTGCGTCTTACGAATGTGCTCTGGGTGGATGAGACGGTGACCGCTCACGCGAAGATCCGCGAAGAGGTGCCCGAGGGCCGCCGGACGCGGGTTCACTGCGATGTGTGGGTGGACAAGGACGATGGCACCCGAATCGCGCTTGGCACCGCGAGTGCCACGCGCGGGTAACCGCACCGCGCCAAAGTCGCCATCCTTGGACGCCGCGGCGAGCCGCGGCGCAGTCGCATCGAAGCAGTGCACCCAAGGCCAGCTTTCCCATTCTGGGTAGAGCATTGAACCCGGCCGAAAAAGCTGCGGCGCAGGCCCTTTCTTTAGGACAACTCCTCGCCGCCAGCTCCCGCGGCCCTCGCCACTTGCCCCTCCTTCACCTTGCCCGCATCGAATTTCCCGGCCGCCTTTTCCATCGAAGCAAGGAGCGCGTCCGCCTCGGGCGCCGGTTTGCCAGGCGGCCGGAAGGGGCGAATCCGTGACACGACGAAGTTTCGGAGGTAGGGGCTCTCAAAACCCCGCCCCCGCAGCGTTGCGACGATTTCCGTCACCCGCTCGTCAATCGCAAGGAGCCGCGCTGCGCGCGCGCCGCGCCTTGCGAGGGCCTTCGCCAGTCCTTCCTCCAGGAAGGCATCGCTTGCCCGAAGCGCCGGCGCATATGCGCCGCCGGCGAAGCGCGGCCGCTCTTCGTAGCAGAGCCCGAGCGTCACCAGCGATCCGTCTTCGAGCTCGACTGCGTACGCGTTCTCGGGACGCTTTGGATCAAGCTCCGAGAGCCCCCGGGCCATGCGCACGGCCTCGAGGGCTCGCTCGCGCACGCTGTGCGCCTTTTCGGTATTGAGCGCAAGGATCCGGAAGGCGAGGGCCGGGTCCGGCGAGATGAGAGCAGTCACGCTGCGCGCGCCGAGCATGCGGAGCGCGGCCAAGCGATGGAGCCCGTTCGGGCTCCAAAAGCGCACGTCGTCTGGAGCGCCGGCCGCGTCGTCGGGAACGGGAACGGCGATCACCGGGTCGAGGAAGAGATCGAGCTTCTCGATCACGCCCGCAAGACGCTTGGCGTGGGGTTCGGAGAGGTCGCGCTGGAAGGGCGTTGGGGCAATGCTGGCGAGGGGGAGCGCAGCCAGGGCGAGCCAGTGGCCGCCCAGGGGATCCCGGTAACGCGCGAGGACGACACCGCCGCTCTTCCCGACCTTCGCTTCAAGCACAGCGATGCTGGCGGGCGGCTCACCCTTCGCGAGCTCGCCTGCCACGAGCCCGACGGAGTGGGGCGTGCCGCTCTTCGGACGCTTTCGTCGCGCGGCCACGCGGGCACCTCCGGGGACCAGGATATAAGATCTCAGTGTGGTCCTTCGTGCGGTTGGGCTCGCGCTGCGCTCCCTCGAGCTCTCGGGACGCGGCGTCCTGGTTGCCGTGTCGGGTGGTCTCGACTCGACCACCCTCCTCCATACCCTCGCTCGCCTCTCGGGGCGGCACGGCCTCAAGCTCTGCATCGGGCACGTGAATCACGGCTTGCGGGGTGCTGAGTCCGAGGGCGACCAGAGCTTCGTCGAAGAGCTTGGAAAGGCCCACGCGATCCACTTCCTCTCGCGCCGCGTCGACCCGGACTCGCTGCGCACGAACGTTTCGAGCCGGCTCCGGCCCACCTTGCAGGAAGCGGCGCGCAGCCTGCGCCGTGAGGCCCTGCTCGAGATGGCCGCCTCCTCCGGCGCGGATGTCGTCGCGACCGCCCACCATGCCGACGATCAGGCGGAAACCGTGCTCCTGCGCCTCCTGCGCGGCACTGGGCCCGATGGGCTTGGAGGCATGTCCGCGCAATCCCTAGACGGGCGATTCGTGCGTCCCCTGCTTCGGGTGCCCCGGGCCGAGATCGACGCCTTCGCCCGAGCGGAGGGACTCGTCTGGCGCGAGGACTCGTCCAATCGCTGCCACGCCTATGCCCGCAACCGCTTGCGATCGCGCTGGGTTCCCGGTCTGCGCGAGGACTTCAATCCCGCTCTGCTCAGGGCCATTGTCGATCTGGCCGAAGCGCAAAGGACGGATGCGGAGTGGATCCAGTCGGCGGTGGAGCGGGAGCTCGAGACCCGCGTACGGGCGACGGCGGGGGGGCTGCGGCTCGCCCGAAGCGGTTGGTGCGAGCTCCACGATGCGCTGGCTCGACGCCTAGCGGCGCGGCTGCTCATGAACTGCGGCGCTGGACGTGACGTCAGACGGGTACACCTTTTGCGCATGCTTCACTTCCTGCGCGGGGGCCGCACGGGAACTCGAATCGAGCTCCCCGCCGGACTAGTCCTGCGCTGCGAGCGAGAGGCGTTCTGGCTCGGGCCTCGCGAGGTGCATGAGAACGGCGCGTGCTAGGGTAGGTATCCTGCGCGGAGATTCGTTTGCAAGATCCGAGCTTTCGGCGGGCTCAGCGATGAGGAGACGAGGCCAAAGCGAAGACCCGCACAAGGGGCAAAGATGAATCAGCAGTTCTACAAGAACATGGCCCTCTGGGTCGTCATCCTGCTCATGGTCCTCATGCTGGTGACGATGCTCCGGCAGAACCAGACCACCCCGTCCGAGATCCCGTACAGCGAGTTTCTCTCGCGCGTGGACTCGGGGGACGTGGAGTCCGTAACGATCGAAGAGAACCACATCACCGGGCGCATGAAGAGCTCGGGGGAGTTCGCCACCTACGCTCCGACTCTGACCGAAGGGCTCCTAACTCAGCTCAAGGAGAAGAACGTTCAGATCGCCGCGCGCCCGGCGCGCGAGTCGCCGCTCTGGCAGACCATTCTCATCTACTGGTTCCCATTCCTTCTCTTCATCGGTCTTTGGATTTTCTTCCTGCGCCAAATGCAGGCGGGCGGCGGAAAGGCCATGAGCTTCGGCAAAGCACGCGCGCGCCTGCTCACCGAGAACCAGCAGCGCGTCACCTTTGACGATGTGGCCGGCGTTGAAGAATCGAAGGTCGAGCTCGAGGAGATCATTGCCTTCTTGCGCGAGCCGAAGAAGTTTACGCGGCTTGGCGGGCGAATCCCGAAAGGCGTGCTGCTCGTCGGGCCGCCCGGGACGGGCAAGACCCTCTTGGCCCGGGCCGTGGCCGGCGAGGCCGGCGTGCCCTTCTTCTCCATCTCCGGCTCCGACTTCGTCGAGATGTTTGTGGGCGTCGGCGCCTCACGCGTGCGCGACTTGTTCCTCCAGGGGAAAAAGAACGCCCCCTGCATCATCTTCATCGACGAGATCGACGCGGTCGGACGCCACCGGGGCGCCGGTCTTGGCGGCGGGCACGACGAGCGCGAGCAAACGCTAAACCAGCTCCTCGTCGAGATGGACGGTTTCGAGTCGAACGAGGGTGTGATCCTCATCGCAGCGACGAATCGCCCCGATGTGCTTGACCCCGCGCTCCTGCGCCCGGGCCGTTTCGACCGGCGCGTCGTCGTGCCGCGACCGGATTTGCGCGGCCGAATCGCCATCCTGAAGGTGCACACCCGGCGCGTTCCCCTGGCCGAGGACGTGAACCTCGAGGTGATTGCGCGCGGGACGCCGGGCTTCGTGGGTGCGGACCTGCAAAATCTCGTGAACGAGGCCGCGCTCCTCGCCGCGCGCCGCGACGCACCACGCGTTGCGATGCTCGATTTCGAGCACGCTAAGGACAAGGTGCTGCTCGGCGCCGAACGCAAGAGCATGATCATGAGCGACGAGGACAAACGCACGACGGCGTACCATGAAGCAGGCCATGCGCTGGTCGCGCTTCTCACGCCAGAGGCCGATCCGGTCCATAAGGTGACGATCATTCCGCGCGGCATGGCCCTCGGCGTGACCCAGACGCTTCCGGTCGAAGACCGCTACAGCCTGACCAAGGATCAGATTCTCGCGATCATTAAGCACGCCATGGGCGGCCGCGCGGCCGAGGAGCTGGTCTTCCACCACTTTTCCACCGGTGCGTCGAACGATCTCAAGCAGGCGACGGACCTCGCGAAGCGAATGATCTGCAAGTATGGGATGAGCGAGAAGCTCGGCCCGGTCTCCTTCGGCGATGATGAGCACGACGTTTTCCTGGGCCGCGATTTCGTGATGCGCAAGGACTACAGCGAAAAGAAGGCCGAGGAAATCGACGAAGAAGTCACACGGATCCTGCGCTCGCTCTATGACGAAGCGCGGCAGATCCTGAACGACAACCGTGCAACGCTCGACCGGATTACCGAGGCCCTGCTCGAGCGCGAGACGCTCGACACGGCCGATCTCAAGCTCCTAGTTGCAGGCAAGCCGCTTCCCCCGATGCCGGTACCCGAGGTACCCCCCGCCCGCGGTGAGCAGCCGCCGCGGCGCGTGAAGCCGGACCGCGCGAAGGAGTTCCCCGGCGAGAAGCTGCCGAGTCCGGAGCCGATCGCGGGTTGATCGGCCGCGCACTTGCCCGGGCATGAGCGAGTGCACGGGGGACCTGTGAAAGACGCCCTCTTCGTTCGCGGCCGGGTGACGGTGGTCGGCGTGCTGAACGCGACCCCGGACTCGTTCTCCGACGGGGGACGCTTCATGCCGGTGGGCGGTGCCCTCAATCTCGACGCTGCCGTCGCAGCGGGTCTCGCGCTCGTGCGTGAGGGGGTGGACGTGCTTGACGTTGGGGGCGAGTCCACGCGGCCCGGGGCCGCAGAGACTCCCACGGAGATCGAGCTGGCACGGACTGTTCCGCTCATCGAACGGCTTGCCAAGGCGACAAGCTCCCCGATCTCGATCGACACACGCAAGGCGGTTGTCGCCTGTGCGGCGCTCGAAGCGGGTGCGAGCGTCGTAAACGACGTCTCCGGTTTGCGCTTTGATCCCGCGCTCGCCGCGCTCGTGGCCGAGCGGGACGCAACGCTCATCCTGGGCCACATGCGTGGCACGCCCGCCACCATGCAGGACGCTCCGTGGTACGACGACGTGCTCGAAGAAGTGGCCGCAGAACTCGAAGTCTCGGTTGCGACTGCGCGGGCGGCAGGCATTCCGGGGGAGCGACTCGTGATCGATCCTGGCATCGGCTTTGGCAAGAGGGTGGAAGACAATCTCGCTCTCATTGCCAACGCGGGATGGCTGGGTCAGCGCCTCGGTCTGCCCGTCCTCGTGGGTCCCTCCCGCAAGTCGTTCCTTGGCAAGCTGACCGGAGAACCGGCAGGACGCCGTGATCGTGCGACCATCGCAGCCTGCGCAGCGGCGGTTTTCGCGGGTGCCGACGGCCTTCGCGTGCACGATGGGGCGGCAGGCGTGCTTGCTGCGCGCGTGGGTCTTGCGCTTCGAGAGGCCCGCCGCCCGGCCGGAGTCGCGTCGTGATCGAGTACGTCTGGGGACAGCTAATCGAGCTGTGGAGCTTTTTCGCGGCCAATTTCGACTGGCGGCGTGATCTCATCGACATCGCGGTGGTGGCGCTCGGAGTCTACTGGCTCCTTTTGCTGATCCGCAGAACGCGCGCAGTTCAGATCCTGGCCGGGCTTCTCCTGCTGTTTGCGGTCTTCGCCGCCTCGCAGCTCTTCGAACTCGCGACGCTCTCATTCATCCTCGACCGCTTCCTTCCCTCCGCGGTCCTGATCATCATTATCCTCTTCCAAAACGATATCCGGCGGGCGCTCGCCAGCGTGGGGCGTGGCTTCTTTCCGAACGCCGCGGAGCGCGGAGTCTCCCAAATCCTCGAGGAGGTGGTTCGTGCAGCGCAAACACTCGCCCAAAAGCGCGTGGGTGCTCTTGTCGTCCTCGAGCGCGAAAACCATGTCGACGACCAGATCGAGGCGGGCGTAACACTCGATGCGGTCGTCTCCAAGGAGCTTTTGACCTCGATCTTTCTGCCCTACTCCCCCCTTCACGACGGGGCGGTCGTGATCCAGAACGGCCGTATCGCCCACGCAGGCTGCATCCTCCCCCTCACCTTGCGCCAAGACCTCCCCGAAGGCGTGGGAACCCGCCACCGCGCCGCGGTGGGCATCACCGAAGAGACCGATGCCGTCGTTGTCGTCGTCTCCGAGCAGACCGCGTCGATCTCAGTCGTCATGGGAGGCGAGATGAGCCGCGACCTTGACCCGCCCCGGCTTCGCGAGGTGCTCCGCGACGCCCTGACCGGCGGTCGTGGGGAACCGGGCGCCGCAGGCGAACCCCCGCCGGCAGCGGATGCCCCCCAACGCCGCGGCGCGGACGAAGCCGTACCGAGTGCGGCGGGTTCCACCCAAAGCAGCGTGTCAGCGGCCGGGCGCCCCGAGGCAGCGGCGCGGGCTGCCGGCGGTCGCTAGGTCCTCCCCATGGCAGCAGCCCGCACGGCAAGCCCTGGCTCCATGATCCTCGCGATCGTGATCGCACTCTTTTTGTGGGGTGTTGCCCACGGCTCCTCGTCGATCGAACGCGGCTTTGACGTGCCCGTGGTTCTGCGCGGCGTGCCCGATGACCTCGTGATCACCGACCAGACTGCCGATGTGGTGAACGTGCGTCTGCTCGGAAGCCCAGGGGCGCTGCGAAACGTGGCTCCGCAGAAGCTCCAGTACGCCCTCAACGTCGCGAACGCGAAGCCCGGGGTCGCAGAGTTCGAGGTGGATCCCTCGGGCCTGGAGTTTCCGCGCGGCGCGCGGGTGATCGCGCGGTCGCCGGCGCGCATTGAGATCAAATTCGAGAGCCGCGCGACGAAATCCGTGCGGGTACGCCCCCAGATCGACGGCGAGCCGGCACCGGGCTTTGAGATCAAGAGCGTCGATGTCGAGCCGCCGCGCCTGCGCATCTCGGGAGCGCGCAGCGCCCTGATGCAGGTCGTCGACGCGCCGACCGAATCGATCGACATAACCGGGCAAAGCGCGCCGGTCGAGCGGGACACGCACGCGGTGCTCGGCGTCAATCACGTCTGGATTGAAGATGCACCCTCGGTGAAGGTGCGCGTCGAGATCCAGCCGAAGCCTCCGCCTCCCGCGCCGGAACACAGAGGAAGGAGAACATGAGCCAGACCGCGCGTCCCAAGCTTTTCGGGACCGATGGCGTTCGGGGCACCGCCAATGTGCATCCGATGACTGCGGAGATGGCACTCCTTTTGGGTCGCGCCGCCGCCCATGTGTTCTACCGGCGTGCGGGCGAGCGCCACCGCATCATCATCGGCAAGGACACGCGCCTTTCCGGCTACATGTTCGAGGATGCCCTGGCGGCGGGCATTTGCTCGATGGGGGTCGACGTCATCCAGGTGGGTCCGATGCCGACGCCGGGCATGGCCTTCCTGACCGCCGACATGCGCTGCGACGCCGGTGTCATGATCTCAGCGAGCCACAATCCTTATCAAGACAACGGCATCAAGTTCTTTTCGCGCGACGGCTTTAAGCTCCCCGACGAAATCGAGGAGCGGATCGAAGAGCTCGTCCTTTCCGGCGAGCTCGACGCGGTGCGCGCGGCAGCAGATGACATCGGTCGGGCCCGCCGGATCGACGACGCCGAGGGACGCTATGTGGTGTTCCTCAAGAAAACCTTCCCCATGGATCTTACGCTCGACGGCTTGCGGATCGTGCTCGACTGCGCCAACGGAGCCGCGTACAAGGTGGGCCCCACGGTGCTCGAGGAGCTCGGAGCCGAGGTCTTTAAGCTGGGTGTCGAGCCAAACGGGCGCAACATCAACGACGGTTGCGGTTCGCTCTTTCCGCAGAAGCTCGCGGCCAAGGTGCGCGAGGTCCGGGCCGATATGGGTATCGCCTTGGATGGCGACGCCGATCGATGTGTGCTCGTCTGCGAGAAGGGCAACGAGGTCGACGGAGACGCTCTGCTTGCTCTCTGCGCACGCGACCGGGTGGAGCGCGGGTCGCTGCGCGGCGGCGCCGTCGTAGGCACGGTGATGAGCAACATGGGGCTCGAAAAAGAGCTCTCGTCCTTAGGTCTCGAGCTGATTCGCACCCAGGTGGGCGATCGCTATGTCGTCGAAGCCATGCGGGCGGGCGGCTACAACCTGGGCGGGGAGCAGTCCGGCCACATCGTCTTCCTCGACCACAACACAACGGGCGATGGTCTTATCACTGCGCTCCAGGCGCTCGCGATCATGAAGCGCAAGGGACGAATGCTCTCCGAACTCGTCTCCGGCTTTATCCGCTTCCCGCAGGTGCTGGTGAGCGTACGGGTTGCCGAGAAGCGTCCCCTTGAGAGCATGCCGGAGATGCTGGACGCGGTGCGCAAGGTCGAGGCGGAGCTCGCCGGTGCGGGCCGCGTGCTCATCCGATACAGCGGCACTGAGCCCAAGGTGCGGGTCATGGTGGAAGGCGAGGACGAGAGCCGCGTGAGTGGGTTCGCCCAGCATCTGGCGGACTGCCTGCGACGTGGGCTCGGCGGGTCCCAGTAAAAGCCGTGCGCAAACTCACCCTGGCTCTGGATCTCCTCTGCCTGCTGCGCGAGGCGGCGGGCTTGCCCGGTGGGGAACTCCACGCGGCTCTGGCGCTCGGCGAGCTGGCGGGAGCGGACTCGATCCGTCTTGGCGTGGGCGAGGATCTGCGGCCGGTTCGCGAGCGCGACGTACGAGACGCACGCCACGCGGCGCGGAGCTTTGAGCTCCGCATGCCGCCCGCACAGGGCCTCTTGAAACTTGCCCTCGAAGTCCGGCCGGACCGCGTCGTGCTGGGGGGCGAGAATCGGGAGACCAGGCAACCGGCCGGACCCCTCGACACCCGGACCCTGACCTCTGGGCTTGTGCCCTTCGTCCGGGCCCTTCGTGAGGGGGGGATTCCCACCACTGCCATCGTGATCCCTGAGCTCGATGCCGTGAAAGCGGTTCATGCCGCTGGACTCGCCGGCGTCGAGCTCTACACCGGCGGCATCGTCGATCTCCCCTCAGGCGAGCGCGCGGCAGCAGCCGAGCGCCTCTCCGATGCGGGGCGGCTTGCCGCAAAGCTCCGGCTCGGACTCGTCCTCGGCGGAGGCCTCGGCTACCGCACGCTCCCCGAGCTCCTCGGCGCCGTGCCTGCGGCCGAGCGGGTTTCGGTCGGTCGTGCATGCCTTGCACGGGCCACGCTCGTCGGGCTCGACCGGGCCGTTCGAGACATGTGCGCGCTCGTGGCATGATGGCTCGATGATCGTTGGTACCGGCGTTGAGCTCGTCGACGTTCCGCGCTTTCTGCGTCTCATGGAGCGCCATGGGGAACGGATCTCTCGGCGGGTTTTCACACCCGGCGAGCGAGCCTATGCCGCACGCCGCACGCCCCGCAGCGCGGTCCAGAGTTTGGCCGTCCGATTTGCAGCCAAGGTCGCGGCGCGCCGCGCTCTTGGCGCGCAGGGTGTTGCGCTGCGCGATGTGGAAGTGGTGCGCGCTCGTGGAGCGGCACCCACCCTACAGTTTCACGCTGGCGCGGCAGCGCAGGCGCGCGCACGCGGGGTGCTTCGCGCGGCACTCACCCTCACCCACGATCCCGTCTGCTGCATTGGCCACGTCGTGCTCGAGGGCGAGCCGTGAAGGGAGTGACGCCGGCTCCCGGCGCGTGGCGCTTGGTCACCGCGGCCGAGATGCGAGCCCTCGATCGACACACCATCGAGACGCTTGGTGTGCCGGGTGAGCTCCTCATGGAAAGCGCTGGCCGCGCGGTCGCGCAAGCCGTGCTCGAGTGGCGCGAGCCGGGTACCGAGGTCGTCGCGGTGTGCGGCACGGGGAATAACGGCGGGGACGGACTTGTCGCGGCGCGCCACCTCCATCTTCTCGGTGTCCCCGTGCGGGTGGCCTTGGTAGGCGACCCGGCGGGTGTGGCCAAAGACGCGGCGCCAAACCTATCGCGCGCCCGTGCGGCTGGCGTCCCGATCGGCGATAGCTCCTTCGAGCCTCCGAGGCGGGGAGTCGTGATCGATGCCGTTTTCGGCACAGGGCTTTCGCGCCGGGTCGAGGGTGCACCAGCCCTCGTGCTGCGACGCATGCGTGCGGCACGGGAAGAGTGCAGGATTGTCGCTGTCGATCTGCCGTCAGGACTCGATGCGGATACCGGACAGCCTTGGGGCGACGTCCCCGAGGCGGACGTCACGGTGACGCTCGGGCTCCCGAAGCTCGGCCTGGCTCTCGAGCCGGGTCGATCCCTCGCCGGCGCGGTGCGCGTGGCCCGGATCGGCATCCAGGACGCCGCCCCGGGCGTCGAGCCGGCGGCAGAGCTTTGGACGCACGGCGCGGCCGGCGCGCAGCTGCCCTCGCGCCCGGCGACCGGACACAAGGGCACGTTCGGCCATGTCCTCGTGATCGCCGGGTCCCGCGGCAAAAGCGGCGCCGCAGCGCTCGCCGCGGAGGGAGCGGGCCGGGCGGGAGCTGGGCTCGTCACCATCGCTTGTCCGGTCTCCATCGTCGATGTGCTCGCCGTGAAGTGCACGGAGGCGATGACGGCCCCGGTGCCGGAAACCGCGGAGCATAGTTTTGGAGCGGCTGCGGAAACTCTCCTCCTCGGTCTGGCGCGAGAACGCGATGTGGTCGCTCTTGGCCCCGGAATCGGGACCGCAGGCGAGACGCAGGCCTTGGTGCGGCGCCTCGTCGGCGCGCTCGATCTGCCCCTCGTACTCGACGCCGATGGGCTCAACGCCTTGGGGGGGGAGCCGTCCGTGTTGAAGGGCCGGAGGGGGCCTTCTATTCTGACTCCCCACCCGGGCGAGGCGGCTCGCTTGGTGGGTCTCACGGCTGCCGAGGTGAATCGCGACCGTGTCGGGGCGGCCCGCGCGCTCGCGCGGGAAAGCGGTGCGGTGGTTGTGCTGAAAGGCGCTGCCACGGTCGTCGCCTCGCCCGAAGGCAGGATCG
>DATFYN010000222.1:0-18895 GCA_035315025.1 Myxococcota bacterium | reverse complement strand
ACGATGCGAAAGTCGCTTTCCTGGACCCAGCCGGTCGGGCGATTGGCGAGCAGTACCTGCATGTTTTGGGTGGCCATAGTCTTGTCCCTTGTGTTTCTGGTCCAGTTTGGCAGCAAGCTAGCGCGAGACTGCGGTCGGCGTATTCCAGCAGGTCGCCGTCGTCACAAAAGCGCCCCGGTGGCAGGACGGGGCAAGGGCTTCAGGGCAGCCAACACCGCGGCCACGGGCGAGGTCACCACGGGGGCGCTCAGCGCATCGGAGGAGGTGCCGCGGGGTGGTCGATCCGACGGATCACATCCTCGGCGGTCTCATCGCCCAGAAGCGGGAGTCCCCGGCGATTGTCAAAGTGGACCCCAATCGGCGGGACGTGCGGGTAGGACCTTAGCCGCGTGTTTCGAGGTCGCGAGGTCTGCTAACCAAATTCAGCGCGAGCGCAATCGGCAAGCAATCGTGGCGCCGCCGGCAGCGAAGAGGAGGACCGCCCCCGGCTCAGGCACAGCGGGGCTAGGAATGAAAGAAGCCGGCGGCGGAGTTCGACACGAGCGTCTCCCTTGCGAGGTTCGGACGCTGATACTCCTTCGTATGTGCATGCCGTGAAGCGCTAGAGGAGAAGCGATGACACAAGCCAAAGGCGAAGGGCGGGTGCAGACGAGGAAGCTCGTCGATCTTGTCCAGGAGGAGATCGATGGCGGGGCGACCAGCCTGGAAGAAAGCACTGCGGTAGGCCGCCGCCTTTGCTCGGATGCCAAGCTGCGGCGGGTCGGCGGCGAGAGCGAGGGCAGAGTCTCGGAGATGGCTGGCGGTCCTCTTCGTGGCAGGGCGGCACGTCACCTGTCCTATCAACCTGCGGGCCGCACGGCAATGCGCAGGTCCTCGCCTCTCACCACCGACTTGGAGGCAAACCATGCAAGCCTCGTAGTCAATCGGCGTCGATCTCCATCCGTGTGTCATCCAGATCTTCGTTTTCGAGCAACACGAGGAGATGTTCGAGCAGCGGCGCGAAAGCGACGATCGACCCGCCCAGACCGGAGGCCCGAGCGATCTCGAAACTCACCAAATGTCTGCTCGTCGGTGTGTTTCAAAGGCTCCGACACGCGTTTAGCTGGGACCTCTTTTCGCGGTCCGTCGCTGAGAAAGCATCTCCAAGCCGGCGGCAAGACGGTCGACGCGGGACTGCGAGCCAGTGGCCGTCTCACGCCAGTGTGGCGTAATGCCGCATCAACCTGTCTAATCGATGGGGACGCCCGCCACACTCGGGGGCTCTGCGCAGCCTGACACACACCCAAGTCGTATCCCACAGCGATGGCACGCAGCGTGCAAGATGCGTGTTCCGTTCAGCGTGCCGCGAGTCGGCGAAGGGAGGGGCGATGGCCCAAGCCAAGCGTACGAAGGGCGGCTTGGCCTGGTCAGAGGTCAAGAGGCTTGTGGACTAGACCCTTAAGGTAAGGGACAAGGATCATGCAGAAAACATCGTGGAAATACAACATCATCGCCGTGGTGGGTGGTCGCGCGCTCGATCCCGCGCGTACGCTCGGTCCAAGTCAAGCTCCATATCAGTCCTTTGCGATCACGCGCAGATCGTCCTGGGACAGGGGCGAGCGGTGGAAATCCTCTCCGAAAGTGCACTTTAGCGTCCTATCCGCACAAGCCTCTTCTACAGTTCGTACCGCCCAGAAGACCTGTTCGATGCAAAAGTGGTGACCACGACGATCGAAGGAGCAACCCGTGGGCTTAGGAACAATTTTGTTGATTGTCTTAATCTTGATCCTCCTGGGTGTCTTGCCGACCTGGCCACACAGCCAAAGCTGGGGCTATGGCCCCAGCGGGTTGGTCGGTGTCGTGGTGATCATTCTCCTCATCCTGTTGCTAACGGGGCGACTCTAGAACTGCGCTCGTGCGCGAGGGTTGTTCTGCTGGAAGGAGACAATGGCTGGCGAGGCTCTCGAAGTCGCTCGCTTGCATCGGCACGGAATGAGCATGAGCAACGGAAAACAGCGCGTAGGTGCTGACACAGTTAGAAACCACATGGGGAAAGTGCATGCCTCTCATTAACCTCGTCATCGCATTAATCGTAGTCGGTGTGTTGCTGTGGCTCGTGAACAACTACATCCCGATGGACGCGAAGATTAAGAACATTCTAAATATCGTGGTCGTGATCGCCGTGGTCCTTTGGCTCCTCTCCGCGTTCGGCGTGCTGGGACCGCTGTCTTCGTACCGTGTTGGAAGATAACGAGCAAGATTCATGGGCCGGTGTCGCAATCCACCTTTTGGGCCGAGCCGGTTCAACCCCTAAATGGGAGGCAAGGACGATGAAACGTTCACTTTTGTGTGTGGTTATCGCGCTGTTCGCGCTCGCTTGCACTGGCCCGCCCGGCAAGACCGGTCCCCAGGGTCCCACAGGTATGACGGGCGCCCAGGGCCCCGCGGGCATGACGGGCTCACAGGGCCAACCCGGCACGACGGGGTCGCAGGGCCAAGCTGTGGTGGAGGCGAACTGGGTTTCCTTGAGGGACATCATGTTCGCTTACGACTCAGCGGACATTCGACCTTCTGAGATGAACAAGATCTCCGACATCGCGGCCTACGTGCACCAGAATCCGCCGGTCATTGTTGGAATTGACGGTTCCACGGATCTGCTCCGCGGTACCAACCAGTACAACGTGGCTCTGAGCCAGCGGCGTGTTGCCAATGTTCGTGACGCGCTGATCCGGAGCGGAGTTTCGGCTGACCGGATCGAGACAGGCCGCTTCGGTGCGGAACGGGCCAAGTGCAATGACTCCACCGAGGTGTGCTCGCAGCGCGAGGGCCGAGTCGAGGTATTGGCCCGTCGCACCAACTAGCAGCTAGCGGGTGTGGTTTCACTTCTCTGACGGAGGGATCTATGACGAGGGACCAGGTGGTGCGAGGCGATTCCTATCAGCGGCAGTTTCTTATAGCCATCGCCGCAGTCCTGCTTCTGTGGCTGTCTGCGTCGATTGTGGGCGCGGCGGACGTTTCCCCGCCGACAGACATCGACCGGGTCCTCACCATCGAGTCGGTGCAAAGTGAGGCGGGACATGTCTCGGGCGTGATCCGCAACCACTCGTCGCAATCGGTATCGGATGTGAGGCTACTGATTCAGCAGACCTACCGGTGGCCGAATGAAAGAAAGCCAACAGGCGAAAGTCCGAGCCAAGCGGTGGTGCGGGTGATCGCGGGGCCGATCGCGCCTGGGGATTCCGTGCAGTTCAATGAAGTCGTGCCCACACCTCAGATCGCGCGCGGCAGCTTCGAGGCGCATGCGCAGATTCTCGGTTATCGGTACCAAGAGACTGGCTCCCGCGTGAGTCCGTGATGTGGCGCTCCACTTCGCCTTGCGGGGTGCCCCCCCTGACGACAGACTCCCCACTCCGAACTTCATGAGCAAGGAAGCAAAGAACGGGACACAGCCGTTACCGGTGGCCCTTCCGTGAATTCGATGGACTGAGACAGGCCGCAGTCGTATCGGAGAGAGAACAATTGCCAGTGGTGAGAATTCGAAACTTGAGAAACATCGGGGGATGTCGCGCACGACGACCGCAAGTCCGGGCACAGGCGTTGCTGTCAAGGCCTGCAGGAAGGAGAAGGAGAATCGACCATGGCGAGCGGAAAGTCCGATGAACTGAAGGGACGCGTGAAGGAAGCTGCGGGGGTTCTAACCGGCGATAAGAAGCTGAAGCGGGAGGGGAAGGCCGACCAGGCTGTTGGAAAGGTCAAGCAGAAGGTGAAGAAGGTTGTCGATAAGGTGAAAGATGCGCTCCGCTGAGCGCTCTGAGTTGATTTTGGGATAGCGATCCACCGCCGCTGCGGTGGGTCGCTGGGGATAAGATTCCGATCGGCGCCGCCTCACGGTTGGAGGAGGAGTAAAATTCTCGAAACCCTCGCCGTCATCTTGATCATCTTGTGGCTGCTTGGTCTGGTTTCCTCCTACACAATGGGTGGATTTATTCACCTCCTCTTGGTCATTGCGGTTGTGGTGATTGTGATTCGTGTTCTCCAGGGTCGGAGGCCTTTGGGATGATCAGAGGATCCTTCCGCCCTGCGCTGCCTACGGACCGGGCTTCATTGCAGGAGGCGACAAGATGAGCGCAGTCAAGATCGTCGGAATCGTGCTGATCGCGGCCGGCATCCTGGGGCTGGTGTACGGTGGCTTTAGCTACACGAAGGAGACCCACGGGGCCAAGATCGGCTCGCTCGAGTTGTCGGTGACGGACAAGGAGACGGTCAACGTCCCGATCTGGGCTGGCGTGGGCGCGATAGTGGTTGGCGGGCTCCTGCTGCTGGTGCCCAAGAAGAGCTAGAGGTCGCCTCTGCGCTGCCGAGCCAGCCTTGCTCACCGCCGAGCTCGAATCATTCGGTGTCCGCCACCGACGGGGGCAAGCATCACGCCGCACGTTGAACGACATTTCAGCGGTTCGGCGATGGTGCGAGAACTCGTGATTGGGATGTCCGGTGGGCGAGCTGTCCCGTTTGCGTTAGCGGCGGCCTGCAAGTGATCGACGCCGATGACTCAGGTCGGCGGGTTTGTAATCGGGGATCATGCGGACGTGCTTGGACACTATGACCGGCAAGACTCGCTAATCGAGGGCAACCCGTACAGTGCGGGCGGGTTCCATAGCGCCGCGGGATCGTCGACGACGAGATCTGTAAGCTCTATCGGAGGGTGGCCGAGGGCGATCGCCGCGCTCGGAGCAGTGGTCGCCTTCTCGCGTTGGTTTGTTGAACGCTCGCGAAGCGTTGCCTTGAGCGCGGGCAGAGCCGAGTGAGTCTGCCGCGCCGGGGGTGATCCCCGAGATCCGCAGGAGCGAGATTGCGGAGCTTCTACCGGCGGAGAAACTTTGGGCCAGGGTTTGTCTTGCAGGGCCCCCGCGCATCCCGAGGTTTCTGGCGCGCGGAGGGATCTCCAAAAGAAGCCGGGGTCGCAAAATATAGGGAGCTATCGGCCAGTCTTAGACCACGATTTCATCGACGTAGCACCATCGCCAGTTCTCGCCTGGCTCGAGCGAGCGCACGATGGGATGGCTCGTTGCCCAGAAGTGGGTCGTCGCGTGGCGGTTCTTGGATGAATCGCAGCAGCCGACGTGTCCGCACGATAGGCAGAGCCGGAGATGAACCCAATGATCACCCATCCGCAGACACTCCTCGCAGCCCGGCGAGGACGGTGTGGCGTCGATGACCTGATCCAGGTGCATACACACCATCATTGTCGACCCACCCTCATCTTTCGCTGCGGCCGCGCTGCGGACCGTTACCGCGGTTGCGAGGGCCGCCGCCAGTGCGACTCCGGCGCTGAGGCCAGCGACGGAGCGGAAGCTCGCGACGAACGCCTCCGCGATGATCCGCTCGAGAAGCATCCGATCGCGTCCTTGCACGGATTCCGGAATGTTCGTGTCGGCCAGGCTGTGGCGTTCCACGGCTAGTTCCTGTCGAAGCGAAGGGGGCAGCGAAGCGAGTGCCGCGCGCCCATCGATCGCCCGCGTAAACAGCGCGAGCGTCACCACCCCAACGATGGAAACCGCGAGCAACGACGCGACGCGTGCGAAGGTGCTGTTGACACCCGAGGCGATACCGGCCTCGGTTGGGGCGACGGCGTCCAAGACGACGGTCGTAAGCGGGGTAACACTCATCGCCATCCCCAATCCGACCGTTGCCATCGGCGGGAAGAACGTCGACCAGTACGACCCTCCGATCCCGGGAAGTGCGAACAAGGCGAGCCCTGCGGCAGTGGTGAGAGAGCCCAGGATGAGTAACCGCCTAGCGCCCCACCGGTCCGTGACGCCGCCCGCAAAGCGGGAAAAGACTCCCACGATGATCGCAAACGGCAGGAAGGCAGCGCCTGTACGCATCGCGGAATAGTGCTGCACCTGGATCAAGTTAAAGGGAAGGAGAAAGAAAGCCGACGTCACGGCGAAGTACAGGAGAAGGGTGAGGGCGTTCACGCCAAAGAACGAGCGAGACAACAGGAGTCGAGGGGGCACCATGGGAGCCGGATTCCGCAGTTCGAGCCAACCGAAGCTCGCAACCGCGAGCGTTCCGAACACGAGCAGGAGGGACGCCGCTGCGCCGTTGGCGGACGAGAGGATGATGGCGGAGACGAGGCCTGCGATCCCGAAGGTGGAGAGGACCGCACCGATCCAGTCCACGGGAGGCGCACGACGGAGCGTCGGAGGATCAGGGACACGCCACTTCGCCACGAGCACAGTGAGGAGAGCCATCGGAACGACCAGGAGGAATGCACCACGCCACGACACGGTGTCCACAAGCCAGCCTCCCACGACGGGGCCGCCTGCGCCAAAGAGGGCCGTAGCGCCGGACCAGATGCCAATCGCGCGCCCGCGCTCGGCTTTGGGAAACGATGCGCTCAGAAGTGCCAGGCTGTTCGGCACCAGGAGCGCGGCGGCGAGTCCTTGGAGCGCCCGGCCGGCAATCAGCTGGGATGCACTCGCAGCGAATCCACACGCAAGTGAGGTGAGCGCGAGGCCCGCGGCTCCCCAGATGAAGAGTCGCAACCTCCCGAAGCGGTCCCCCGCGGATCCGGCGGCAAGCGCAAGCGCCGCCAGTGCCAGGGTATAGGCGGTTCCAATCCCCTGAAGCTGCGGCACAGATGCGGAAAATGCGTCCTGGATCGCGGGCAGTGCGACATTGATGACCGACGCCTCTAGAAACGCGGTACCAGATCCAAGGATCGTCGCGATGAGAACCCATCGCTTCGCGTGAGAGGCGCAGCCCGGGGTATCGGGTGCAGCACGCACCACAGTCTCGTCACCGGGCGGTCGGACCACGCTCATCATGGGTGACGTCGGTTCTCCTGTAGGATCTCAGGTCCGAGCTCTCAAGCGGCCTTGATAGCATTCGCGGGCATTCCGCGCGGCGCCTCCTTCCTATGGACCGGTGACTGCACCATGCGAAAGCATTCGGGTGTAGGCCTCGGCGGCGCGTCCGAGCAGAACGGTCTCGATCGTCGAGCGATACGGTCTTGTGGTGCGAACTGTGGTTGCGCCATGTCACACCGCGGTCGCCAGCCGCGGCCGCTCGAGTGCTACGTCGGCCCGCCGGAGGCCCCTCGATCCTGGCCGACGTGAGACCAGGGCGCGGAGTTCTTCCGGGCGATCCTCTCCGAAGCTGTCGTGAAACGTGCTGCGTCCGGGAGCCGGAAGCCGAGAATGCGCAACAGCTCCACCTGTTTCTCCGGCGTGATATCTCGCGCGCGGTAGGTCTGGCCTGAGCCTTGCGGTTGGGCCCTCCGGACAGCGACGCCGGCCAGAACCTCGGCGGCGGCTTGGCAGCTTCCCCGTGAGCATCACGTTTCGATTGCACAGGCGCCCAGGGCAAATGGGGAGACTCGCCTCGACTCGGCGCTGAAGTACTAGATCGCCGCTGTCCACTCCGACGTCAATGAAGTGAACCGTCACACCGGCGGACTCGAGGTTGGTGTGCGCGTTGAGTGCACCGAGCCTCGGAAGGCCGATCAGGGGCTCCCTCAGGATCGAGGTGCCGCAGACCAGGAGCAGATCGGGGGAACGTTCTCGACACCAGGCCAAGGTTTCCTTGCGATTGATGTTCGGAGTCGAGTGGACGGGGAAGTACTTCGGCCAGGGTCCGGGCGTAAAGGCCGTATCGCAGAGAAATTCCCGCTTTGCTTCCAGGATGAGCCGCTCCCCGATGAGCTGGACCCGGGAGCGCAGGCGCTCTCCGCTAGCCAAGTCTTTGACCGAGAGGTAGCTGTAGAGGCGATCTACGAAGAGGGTGCGGGTGGCATCCCCGCGCATGCGCTGGACGCCAAGCCGAGGGTCCTGGACGACGATGCCCGCCAGTCCCAGCGTCTCGTGAACCTTCCGAGCGACGTAGCGCGCGTTGGCGCTCGGATTCGTCAGCAAGAGGACCTTGTGCTCAACCCTCAGGGTGTCCGAGTCGATGTCGGCGGGACCCACACACGCGTGGTCGCGCAGTACTAGGTAGTCGAGGAACTTCGATGTCGCGGAGAGCAGGATGCGACCTTCGGCGTAAGCCTCGGCGAGGCGTTCCAGCGCGCACCGCGTCTTGTCCGGAATATGTCGACTCTCGCGGGCGCGGCCGGCTCGACGCTTTCCGAGGTGGGTATAGATCACCGCCGAGCCGCGCACGCCCTGCAAGCGCTCCAGGAGCGCGGGCGAGAGCAGTTCTCCCAAGCCATCGATGTCGACGAGGTTCCAAGCGCCGCAGCGTGGAGCGAGGACTGATCGGCGCGGCGGTGGGCCACGTTGGGGCAATTGGCATCCTCCTCGTACGAGAAGATCTCGGGGGAGAGTAGACGTCGGGCGGGACTCAGGATTCGATCAAAGCTCGCCCGCGGCACGGCCATCAGCGGATTCGAGGACAGACCGGTATACGCGGCGGCCGACCGGGCGGTCCTGACCGATCAGGTGCTGGGTCAGGTTGCCGTCCACACGTAGGTAGCGGGCGCCGGCGGCCCGAATGAGATCCAAGCTGTAGTCCACATTGGGATATTCGTGCCCCGAACCATCCGTGAAGCTCGGCAGCGCCCCCGTTCCTCCGCGATGAGTCAGGTTGCACGAGGACGCCGCATGATCGGTCCAGATGCGCGGTCGGACTCGACCATCCGCTGGAGGCCGAGCTCGGCCTCTTCGCGATTGAAACGGCGCTTCGGAGCGCCCATGTAGTCGCCCCATGTGTGCATGGAGTCGTGGGGGTGGGCATCAAGGATTTCGGGATGGTCTACGAGATTCACCTGATCGGGCAGGGCCTCGTTGTGGTTGAACACGAAAAAGCTGTCCGCAAACGGGAGCGCCAGTTCCTCCCAGACCAAC
This sequence comes from Myxococcota bacterium, assembly GCA_035315025.1. Classification (GTDB taxonomy): domain Bacteria; phylum Myxococcota_A; class UBA9160; order UBA9160; family UBA9160; genus UBA9160. The sequence continues at coordinate 10,070 of DATFYN010000222.1, read as the reverse complement.
TCATGGACCTGCTTCCAGTGATCGATCATGGTGTTGTCGGGGTCGTTGCTAAGGGTCAGCCAGGCCTGATAGGGAGGCGGGTAGGCGAGTAGCGCCGAGGTCTCCGAAGGATTGCAGCGCCGCCAGGAGGGATTCATCTCAGGTCCCGTTGGGAAGCGTCCTCCGGCTTTTGGGCGATCAGGCAATAGCCGAGAAAATGCCCGCAGAAGTGCTGGCCGAAATGCGCCGCACGGTGCGGAGGCTCAGGAGCCAACGCCAATCCTGAGTGAATTTTCGAAGCCAGTTTCCGGCTGGCGAGAAGCTTCCCCGTAAGGTCGAGCAAGACCTCATTCGCTCCTCCATAAGCCTCGACGGACAGCACCGACAGCCGATTCGCACTGCAGAGTGTTCGGAGCTGGGGTTCGCTGCAGCGGTGGCGATGGTCAGGTCCGGTGACCCGATAGAGAAATGGTGAGCCCACGGTCAGCTTGCCACCTTGGACATAGCACGCGCGCATCTCGAACCAGAGCCGATCGGGCTTCGTGTTGTACATTAAGAAATCTGTCGCGAGGAGCGTATCAGCTCGCTCGCAGGGCAAGGGATGCCTTCTTCGAGATCGACCTCATAGCCCAGGAGCGAGTGGGAAGGATCGGCTTGTGGTCGATCGATACACAACACCTCGGAAACTTGATCTCGATAGGCCTGATAGAGCGGGGCTCGCGCGCAGCCGAGATCCACGAGCACACCTCGAGCGTCCTGCCGAATGGCCGCTTCGCTCCTGCCAAGATGCTTGTCATGAGTCGCGAGCGGGCGCCTACTTCGCGAGGGTCCCGCGAGGCCTCCAATCCCGAAGCGGTCAGGACGAACTTCGTGGGTGTCCAGAGGTGTGCGTTCTTCAAGCGAAGCTCCTGTGCAAAGACCGGTCGGGTGGGTACCCCTGCGCGTACGACGCCGTTGGGAGGGAACGGCACCTAGCCCGGGGCCAATCAGCCCCTCGCCGATCCACCTCTCCGACAAAGCGGAGGCCAGAATCGGCAACAGAGAGGAACTTCTTGAGCAGGAGGCGTCCCCAGGGCTCTCGGAATTCGACGGGAATCCTCCCCGCCCGGGAGGCGCACGCCGGAGGATCAGCCGCGCCGAGACGAAGTGGGCGCGCGAGTCCCCTCGGCCTCCCGCAGAAGCGGCACACCAGGACTTCGCCGAGCCCTTAGACCCTGGAGGGCTGGTAGGCTCGCACCCAAAAGCCACTTTGTACCACTGTACTCGAGTCGAGACGCCCGAAACGTTGGGTGAGCATCGCCCGCAGACTCTCCGCTGCCTCGGCGATCTGTGCATCGCTCAAGCGCCACGTCCACGACCAATCCCGTCGCACAAGTTGTTCCACGAGCTGGCGCGGCTCTAGCTGGCGGGAGAACGCGAGGCGGCGCGGTGCTCCCACGAGCTGCCAGCCCTCCTGTTCCGGGAAGCTCTCGATCTGCTCGTACGGTACGCCCACGTTCCCGACTCGGTGATCTTGTCCAAAACAGTCGCGCCACTGCGCCCAGTCCGAGGCCCGGTCATCCGCCCCATGAACGAATACACCGCGGGGATGGAGAACGCGCGCAATCTCTCGCAGCACGTCGCGCCAGCATGGAATGAGATGGAAGACATGCACGCCGAGGACAGCGTCGAAGCTCGCGCGAGCGAAGGGCAGCTGCGCGGCGTCGCCATGCACCACGTCGACCGAGAGAGTGCCGCGCTTGGCCAGAAGGCGCTCCATCATGCGTCGGGAGAGATCCACGCCCGTGACGCGCAGGCCGCGTGCCGCGAGCGGCAGCGCGAGGCGCCCAGTGCCAACGCCGACCTCGAGAAGGCGGGCGCCTCGCTTGAGCCCCGCTGCTTCATCCACGAGCGCGGCGACCCGTTCCGCGACGCCGGGAGGGAAGCCACGCGTCGCGTCATAGATATCGGCCGCGCGGTCGAAGACGATGGACTCTTCACCGGGTCTTTGGGCGCTTCTCTCGATCATCTGCTTCTCGGCTCGTCCGAAGGAGTGCTCTTGCGGCTTAGGGCGCGGGTTCCCGCTCGGCTCATGTTCGATCAAAGGCCGCTGCATTTTGCCGGCTCTGCCAGAAACCCGCATCCTCGATCACCCGGCGCACGACCGCTTCTTCCCCTCGTGATCCCACCTATCACTGGCTCCGCGGCGTCGGGTGCGTCTTGACGCGACGCTCGTTTTTCGAGACTCCTTCCCTCGCAAAGGAACCTTTGCCCTTGGCTGGTAGCCGTTCGATCCATCTCCTGCGCGGATCGCGTCGGCCCTTTCCGTACGCGCGTTCGCAAGCCTGGTCGGCCTTCGCTCCGAGGCCACCGAGATCCTCGGTAGGACGCTCCTCTTGGTGTGACTCACCCTTCGGGTCACTCGCGACGTGGGGTAACGTTCGCGAGATGCGCGGATGGACCCTCGTAGTCGTGGCGCTCGCTGTAGGGATGGCGTGTACCCGTTCCAGCGAGAAGACCGAACCCAGTCTCTCGCCCGCGCCCAAGCCCGCCACATTTGTCGGTTCGGAGAGTTGCGGCACCTGCCATCCGGAGCAACTCGCGCGCTGGCGCACTTCACATCACGCACGGGCCATGGAACCGGCTTCGGAGACGACGGTGCTCGGCGACTTTGCGGACAGTGCGCTCACGCATTCCGGCATAAACGCACACGTTTTCCGGCACGACAGGCGCTTTGCGTTTTCGGCAGAAGGAGCGGACGGCGCGCTCCACGACTTTGAGATCGCATACACGTTTGGTGTCGATCCCCTGCAGCAATATCTCGTCCCTTTCCCCGGCGGACGCATGCAGGCCACGAGCTTCGCATGGGACACCCGCCGAAAGGCCGAAGGGGGTCAGCGCTGGTTCGACCTCCATCCGGGCGAGAAGATCCCGCCGAGCGATCCGCTCCACTGGACGGGACCGGCGGGAGCCTGGAACTTCCAGTGTGCGGAGTGCCACTCGACGGATATTCAAAAGGGCTGGCGTGCAGCCGAGTCACGCTACGAAACCACCTGGGCCGAGGTCTCCGTCGGCTGCGAAGCCTGCCACGGCCCCGGATCCGCCCACCTGCGGTGGGCCGAGGGCAGGACGGGTCGGAGTCGTGCCGATACGCCGCCCGACAGCACGGGCAATGGACTCGTGGTCGCGCTTAGACCGAAGCAGGCCGCCACATGGGTCTTCGACGGCCAGGCACCGATTGCAAAACGCAGGGGCGAGACCGAGTCCCATGCCGAACTCGAGGCCTGCGGGCGTTGCCACAGCCGCCGCGGCGTCATCGCAGAGCCCTACACTTATGGGCGACCGCTTCTCGACACGCATCTCCCCTCTCTCCTCGAGCCTGATCTCTACTTTAGCGACGGCCAGATACGCGATGAGGTGTATGAATGGGGCTCCTTCTTGCAAAGTCGCATGTATGCTGCTGGGGTCACGTGCAGCGACTGCCACGAGCCCCACAGCGGCGAGCTCCGCGCAAAGGGCAATGCGACCTGTGGCCAGTGCCACGAGCTCGCGCACTACGACAGCGTTTCCCATCACCACCACGCGGTGGGATCCGCGGGTGCGAGCTGCGTTTCGTGTCATATGCCGACGCGGGTCTATATGGGGGTCCATGCACGCCACGACCACTCGCTCCGCGTCCCACGTCCCGATCTCTCCGCGCGACTCGGCACGCCAAACGCATGCCAGAGCTGCCACGCGGAGCGCACGCCGAAATGGGCTGCGGAGACCATCGCCCGCTGGCGTGGAAACGCCGCGGCGCCGCGCGTTCACTTCGCCGAGGCTCTCGACGCGGGACGACAGGGGAGGGCCGACGGCGAGGAGCGCCTTGCAGCCCTCGCGGACGACGCCTCCCAGCCTCCGATCGCACGGGCGACTGCGGTTCGCGAGCTCGCACCGTGGCTCACCAGCCGCTCGCTCCCGAGCGTGGAGCGGGCTGCCCGGGACGCGGAGCCCTTGCTGCGTCTTGCCGCGGCCGAAACCGCGCAGGCGGTGACTCCGGAGCGTGGGGTGGCGCTGGCCGCCCCGCTCCTGCGCGATCCGGTGCGCGCCGTGCGAATCACTGCCGCGCGCGCCCTGGCCGCGGTCCCGCCCACCTTGCTGGCCGCCTCCGACCAGCTTCCCCTTGCCGATGCACTCGCCGAGTGGGGTGCGTCGCAGCTCGCGAACGACGACCGCCCTGAGGCGCACGTCAACCTTGGGGCGCTGCATGCCCAGCGGGGGGAGGGCGAGGCTGCGCGGCGGGAGTACGAGACCGCGCTACGCGTTGGTCCGTGGTTCGTGCCCGCGTATTTGAATCTGGCCGACCTTGAGCGCTCCGAAGGCCGCGACGGCGCGGCGGGAGAGTGGTTGGAAAAGGCGCTCGCCCTGGCGCCCAAAAACGCTGATGTTCACCTCGCGATCGGGCTCCTCCGCGTGCGGGAGAGACGACTCCAAGACGCGGAGCAAGAGCTGCGAATCGCCGCCGAACTCGCGCCAGACGACGCCCATCTGACAGTGGTTTATGCGATGGCCCTTCAGGCCGCTGGGAGAGCGAGCGAGGCGCTCGCTCTCCTCGAGGCCCTGCACCACCGCCGCCCCGGCGAACGTGAGCCGCTGTTTGCCCTCGCCACGATCGCGCACGAAGCGGGTCAGCCGAGGAGGGCGAGACAGGCAGCGGATGATCTCCTGGTTCTCGTACCCGATGACCCGGGTGCAGAGGAACTGGCGCGGGAACTCGATGAACCTCCTGTTAAAGAGCCAGAAGACCGGTCCCGCTGATTCCGGTAGCCAGGCCAGCGCGCCCTCGCGCCCTGCTGCGCGCCACGCCGGGGACGATCTTTCTGGGGAGGCTCAGGGCGACGAAGCTCACCGCCTCGCAGGGTCGAGGCCGCGGTGCGCGGCGGCAAAAAAAGCGCTTCCGCGCGGAAGCATGCCATGATGGCTGCGATTGCAGGCGTGTTTTGAAAGCAACGCTGCCATCGGAGGTCCTGGTGAGGACGCATCATCCCAAGACGAAGCGGCGGCCGACAACCTTGGGCGTTATCGGACTGTGTCTTTCGATCCTGCTCGTTGCGGAAGCGAGTGCACAGACCCCTCCGGAAGCGGCTGCCCGCCCGCCCGCCTCTGCGCCTGTGCCCAGCGAGGCGGGTGTACCGGTGACCTTGGATGGGGAAGTGGTCTTCTACGTTCACAACTTCCTCGGGCCCTTTAGCCCTCAGGAGCGGGCGAAGAACGCGCGGCGTACGCTGATCCGCATTGCGGACGACCCTTTCTACAGCGAGGACCTCTTCAGCATTCAGAAAACCGATACGGGGACGCTGGTTTTCTACAGGGACGATCTCCTCGGCATGATCACCGCGCAGGACGCCGCGAGCCTTCATCAGTCACAAGAGGAGCTGGCTTCCGAAAAGATCGAGACCGTGAAGCAGGCTGTCGCCCGCTACCGCGAGAGGCGAACTCCAGTCGAGTGGAAGCGTGCGGAGATTGGCATCGGAGTGGCAACGGTCGCGTTCATCGGCTTGCTGCTCGCTCTGCGGATCGTTCGTCGGCGGCTCTTCGAGCTTGTCGAGCGCCGACGCAGAGCGGGAGTCGCGCTGCGCCTCCAAGAGCAGGTCGTGATCGACCCCGATCGTCTCGCGAGATTGGAGCAGCGGGGGGTAAGGCTAGGCAGCGCGGCCACAGCCGCTGTGGTCGTGATCCTCTACCTGCAGACGGTGTTCTGGTTCGTGCCCCTGACCCGCGGCTATGCGCTCGCTCTCCTGGATTATCTGCTCGATCCTCTCGCGAACCTCTGGCAAGGCTTCCTGGCCAATGTGGGCAATTTCTTTTCAATCCTCGTGATCCTGATCCTCGCGCGATACTTCTTGAAAGGGCTCCGCAGCGTCCTCATGGCCGCTTCCGCCGACCTCGTCAAGTTGCCGGGCGTTGAGCCGAGTTGGGCTCCGCATCTTTACCGGATCGTTCGGATCTTCATCATCGGGACCACGGGCGTCATGATCTACCCTTACATTCCGGGCTCAAACACGGCCGCGTTCAAGGGTCTCGGTATTCTGGGCGGCGCTCTCCTTACGGTGGGCGCTTCGGGCGCTGCCGGTAACTTTATCGCTGGCCTCATGCTCGTATTCAGTGACACCTTCCGCATCGGCGACCGCGTGAGAGTGGGCGAGACGACGGGCGATGTGCTGGAAACGAGCATGTCCCTCACCCGGATCCGGACGCCGAAGAACGAGGTGGTGACCTACCCCAACGCCCTGCTGCTCAGCGGGCATCTCGTGAACTACAGTGCGAAGGCACGCGGGGAGGGTCTCATCCTCCATACGTCGGTGACGATCGGATACGATGCGCCTTGGCGGAAGGTCCATGAGCTGCTGATCCAGGCGGCGCTTCGAACCCCTGGAATCGTTCCGCAACCGGCGCCGTTTGTGCTGCAGACCGCGCTCAACGACTTCTACATTACCTACGAGATCAACGCGTACACGCGTTCGGCGAACACAATGCTCCAGATCTACGGAGCGCTGCATCAAAATATTCAAGACGCCTTCAATGAGGCCGGGGTCGAGATCATGTCGCCCCACTTCACGTCACTGCGAGACGGCAACACCAGTACGGTTCCCGGGTTCGAAAAGTCAGTGGACCACGAACCGCGGCGCTTCTCAATTCGGTTGGAAGAGGGGTCGTGTAAGGAGAGTGTGAAGACCTGATGCTTCCCTGCGCGCTGACGCCCGTCTGTAGACGACGGGTCTTCGGACCAAGTTCCCGCCGGACAACGCCGCGGGCTTGAGGAAGACCAAGGTACCCGATTCGCCCGGGGAGTGCGCAGGAAACGCATCGGGTTGCGCGCAGCTCTGGGTTGAAATGAGCTGCTTCGAAGGCGAGATCGAAGATCCGCACGTAGCGGTCTAGCTCGAGCCCGGATTCGGGCGGTACTCAGGACGCCCCTTCTCTGCCATGCAAGGGAGCGCTACCCCTTCGCCGCCCAAGTTGTCGTAGTCGACCCGTGCGAAACTGATCGAAGAGAGCGTCGCGGCCCACCCGATCGCGGGAGTCGCTTGGGGGAACTCGAGAAGAATGCACCGCGCCCTCTCCACGCTCGCGGCTCTTGCGGCTCTCGGGGTTCTGGTTGGATGTGCGACTCCCATCGGCGTCCGCCCTCTCCGACCTGCGCAAACTGAGCGAACCCTTGAGAGCAACATCCTGGACGATGGGCGGCCCAGCCCGGAGACCCTTGCGCAGCTCTTGCGGAGGGGGCTCTACGATCGATACCAGAAACAACCGGACGAGACCCTGGCCGAGCTTCGTGAGGAGGAGATGCGCGGGGGCGACGAGGATCTGCTCTTCGCGCTGGCAGAGCTCTCGTTCGAGCACGGCCTCCGGTCGGGAGACAAGCGCTACTTCCTCGCCTCGGCTCTCTACGCGTATGCGGCGCTCTTTTCCGATAACCACAGTCAGTCCCTCGCGCCCGTCGATCCCCGCTACCGACTGGCGTTCGATCTGTATGAAAGGGGTCTAGTCCGCACCTTCTTCGCGCCGGACCGTCCTGAAGTGGTGCTCGAAAGTGGTTCGTTTGCGTTGCCCTTCGGGACGCTCGAAGTCACGGTTCCGCCCGAAGGCTTCACCTGGGTGGGCTACCGCCTGGAGCACTTCGCATCAGGTGCCGACTTCGAAGTGCGAGGCCTGCGCAACCGCTACCGCACACCCGGAATCGGCGCGCCGCTCCTTGCAGCAGTTTCGAGGGACGGGTCGCAGCCACTCTCGCCCGCAGCCGCCTACATCCCAGCGCGATTGCGCATTCCGGTGAGCGCTCTTTTGCGGATCGACCCCCCACGCTCCGTCCTGGGAGAGGGCGAGCTGCACGCGACCGTTGAGCTCTACGTGCGGGGTGACGCCGAGCGCGTGGCGCTTGCGGGCCAAGAGCTTCCCCTCGCGTTCGAGCCGACGGCTGCGCTCGCCTACACACTGGAAGGAGCCCCGATCTGGGACTTCGAGCTCGCGGGCTTCTTCTCAGGGATGTTCCGGCCAGGGGGAATGCAGAGCCTCCCCGACGGTCTGATCATGCTCGAGCCCTATCGACCCGGTAAGATTCCGCTCGTGCTGGTGCATGGCACAGTATCGAGCCCTGCGCGCTGGGCTCAGCTCGTGAACGAGCTCGAGAACGATCCGCGGATCTGGGCGCGCTACCAGATCTGGCTTTTCATCTACAACACGGGAAACCCCATCGGGTACTCGGGAGGGCTGCTGTGCAAGGCGCTTACCGCTGCCGTGAGCACGCTCGATCCAAACGGACAGGACGCAGCGCTCCATCGGATGGTGGTGATCGGTCACAGCCAAGGAGGTCTGCTCACGAAGCTCACTGCGATCGACAGTGGGACCCGCTTCTGGGACGCAATTGCCAAGGTCCCGTTTGATCAAGTCGAGGCGGATGAGCAGACGCGCGAGCTCCTGCACAGCTCGCTCTTCTTCGAGCCGCTTCCGTTTGTTAAGCGAGTGGTGTTCGTGGCTACCCCGCATCGGGGTAGCTACCTCGCGGGCTTCGGGATCGCGCAGCTGATCTCGAAGTTCGTGAAGCTCCCCACGGACCTGGGACGGCGGTTCTTCGACCTGGTAAGCCAGAATCAGGCCGCGCTCACCTTCGACGAACTCGCGGGGGCACCCACCAGCATCACGAACATGACGCCAGGAAACCGCTTTCTTGGTGTCTTAGGTGGCATTCCGGTCGCGGACGGGATCGCGGTAAACTCGATCATCGCCGTAAAGGGCGCGGGACCTGTCGCGGGGGGAAGCGACGGTGTCGTGGATTACGAGAGCGCGCATATCGAGGGCGTCGAGTCGGAGAAGATTGTCCGATCCGGACATTCGACGCAGGGCGAGCCTGATACAATTGAGGAGATCCGCCGGATTCTGCTCGAGCATGCGGCGCAGTTCGAACACGAACAGGCGTACCAAGCGGTTCAGTGACGCCCGCGGACCGTACGGATGCCTTCGCGCAGCGCACCCTCGCCATATTACCCGCCCACGACAAAGCCTCCTTCACGATGCTGGGGAAGACGAGTACCCCTTTTTTGCCTTTGCACCGAGCGACTTCGCGGTTGCATTCTTGGTAGAGAATCTTCAAGGCTTTGCTGACACTGCGGCGATCAACGCGGCGCTTGCCGCAAGAGCCGGCCGCGGAATAGGCGCAGCCCCGATTGCAGCAGCGAGCAGGAGGCATGGATTCTCTTCCCTCCCGCAGCGATCGGGCGAAGGACCCCGCGTCGCGGTGTCCCCACCCAAGTCCCTGCGCATGCCTTGGACGAGATCTCTGCGAGGGCGCCTGACCTCCCGCGCACACACCGCCACCCTTGCCCGGGTCGCAGCCCGTGATGGCATCCAAAGCGGGAGGCGGCACAACAGGGCTCAGGTCGGGCTTAGCGCGTGGTCAAGGCGCGTGGCGTAGACTCAGGGCGCATGGCCCTCACACGCGAAGCGGTTCTTGAGGCGCTCGGGGGCCGCACGCGTCCCACGCTTAGTGAAAAAACGCTCTTGCGGGAGCTCGCTGGGCGCGGCGCCAAGCCGGGATCCCTGAGGTCCATTCTCCAGGCGCTCTTGCGCGAGGGTAAGCTCGAGCGCGTGGGGGGCGGCTACCGACTCCCGCGCAAGGACGGCCTGGTGGAGGGCGTCTATCAGGGCGCCGGTGAGCCCACTCCGGGACGCGTTCGAGGCGGGGGGACCGCTGCCAGCGCGGTTCGGGGTTCGGCGGACCTCGTGCGTGACGATGCAGGGATGGCTTGGAGTGTGGGGGGCGGGGCAGGGGCCGAGCCCGGTGACCGCGTCCTGCTTCGGCCCGTGGGTGATCCGCGGGCTCGCCGCGGCGAGGTCGTGCATGTGCTCGGCGGCGGGGAACGCCGCAACTGGATCGGGATTCTCGCGCGAGAGCGCCACGGCGGCCTCGTGACACCCTATCGAGACGACGCGCATTGGGGCATCTCCATTGCGGCGCAGGACATGGGAGGAGCGCGGGATGGAGACGTCGTGGAAGTCCTCCCCGCGCGCCGCAGCGGAGGCAAGGGAGCGGCGCAAGCGACCGGGCGGATCGTCTCTGTGTGGGGTCCTCCGGG
>DATFYN010000221.1:0-16947 GCA_035315025.1 Myxococcota bacterium | reverse complement strand
TCCCTTCGGTGGTGGTGAGGAAAATCCCGTCGATGTCGCTCACCTCGACGCCGGGGAAAAGCCGCTTGGCCTTGGCCTCGGCTTCCTTGCGCTGGTCGGCGCCGCGGATCTCGTAGAGATAGACGAAGGCGCCGAGGCTGGCGGCGAGGAGAAAAAGCAAGAGCGTGACACGCGGGCTCATCTCAATCCGACTCCGCCCGGCTGCGACGGCGCATCTTGGCGGCCGACCCGGCGCACGTTCGGCCTAGCGCCCCGGCGCGCGCCGGCGTGACCACCACGCGAACACTCCCGCGAACGCGATCGCTTCAGGCAGCACGAAGAGCGAGAGGAAGCGGATCGTCACGAACTCTCGGCTGGTGAGCTGCTTGATTCGCGACGCCCGCGCCTGGTTCGGCCGGATCGCGATGGACTCGACGTCCCCCACCAGCCAGTTCACGGAGTTCACGAAAAGATCTCGGTTCCGGTAGTTTTCGAGCAGCTGGTTCGAGAGGAAATCGGAGTCTCCGAAGACCACAAGACGCGGCTCCCGCGGCTTGCCTTTTGCCGCCTCTTGGTCCGCTCCTTTGGAGACGGACGGCGTTCCTGCCACCGCGAGCGAAACCGGTCCTGCCAGGTCGTCCGCCCCGCGCTGCGCGATGCCCTTGTTGAAGAACGTGTCCAGGTCACGCTCCGCCCACGAGTTCGGGCCCGTCTTCATGAGCTCCGTGAACCGGCTCTTGGCCTCGTCCGTCGGGCGCACGCTCCGCGCAAGGTAGAAGAGGGCCACCTCGTGCAGCCCCTGGGTAATCGGGTGTTTTCCGTACGGCTGCGCAAACACCATCTCCGGTCGGCCGAGCACACTGAGCTCGCGGTCCACGATGACGTCGTCGCCGGCTTGGACACCCCATTTCACAAGGTCGGCACCAAGGTCGGTCTTGGCCCGCGGATCGAGCAACGCAAGGACAGCCCCGCCACGCTCGAGGTAGTGCTCGAGCGCCGCGTGCTCCTCGGGCAAAAGCGGGCGGGTCGGCCCGGCGATGACGACGGCTGCTGCATCGGACGGCACTTCGCCCTTCGCCTGCAAAAGGAGCTGTTCGACCTGGTAGTTTTCGCTCTTCAGCGCGTCGGCAGCCTGCGCCAGTCCTTCCTTCCCGTCCGCACCCTCCCCCTGAATCGGCCGTTCCCCATGACCTTCCAGGAAATAGACCTTCTTCGCGCTGGCCCGAGTGAGCTTCACCAGCGCATTCGTGAGCTTCTCCTCGTTCAAATCGCCGCGCATGATTTCGACCGCATCGGAGCCTCGCGCGACGCGGACGAGTCCTCCCGACAGCTTCTCGGGGGAGATGGCAAACTTTTCCACGAGATCAGGCCGCGAGGTCGGATCGGCGAACTGCACCTTGAAGTGCGGGCTCGCATAGGAGTAGCGGTCTAGCACCTCGCGCACGGGCGGCGCGTCGAGCGTGGAGATGAAGGCCGTGACGTCCACGTCGTCGCTCAGGCCCGTGAGCACTTTCTGCGTCTGCTCGGAAAGCGAGTGGACGTGCTGCTCGCTCGCGTCGAAGCGCTTGTGGTAGCGCGTCGAGAGAAACCCGAGCATGCCGAGGATCGCGATGGCGAACGCGGTGGAGAGAATGGCGCTCGTTCCGTACTTACCCGCCCGCCGCGCCTCGCCCGAGCGCAGGCGTTCGCGAAGGGTGTCGAGGTTGGTGACGAGCGCGCCCAGCAGAAGAGCGACGCCGACGATGAGATTCCCGAACACCCACCAGACTTCCCCGCCGAATTCGCCCCCTGCCGCGAGAAGAAATACCGACAGCAGCGCGAACACAATCGCGACGAGCCCCATCGGACCCAAAAGGGACCTCATCGCCAGCGCACCGATTCGACCGCGGCCTTCGCGAGCAAGAGGAAGCTCCCGATGAGTACGGCGAAGTAGACGAGGTCTGTGGTGTCGATGAGGCCCTTCACGAGCTGCTCGAAATGGTCAGAGGACGAGAGATAGCGCAGGAAGGCCGAGAGGTTGTTGGCCGATCCCAGGGTTCCGCCCGCCGCGCCGAGATCGGCCAGGAATGAAAGCATCCAGAGCAAGAGCAAGAGCACGAAGGCAAGCACGAACGCGATCACCTGGCTTCGCGTCAGCGAAGAGGCAAAGGCGCCGATCGCCGTGTAGGCAAGACCCACCAGGAGCAGACCCAAGAGACCTGCCGCCGTCTTCGGCACTTCCGGGTCGCCGTAGATGAACAGAAGCCCGGGAAAGAGCGCCACCATCGCCACGAGGATCACCACAAAGGCGGCGGCGGCCAGGTATTTGCCAAGCACGATCTCCCAGATCGTGACCGGGCTCGTCAGCAAGAGCTCGTCGGTCCCATTCGCCTTTTCGGCCGCAAAAAGACTCATCGTGATCCCAGGAATCACGAACAGGAGCACCACGGACATGACGCCCAGGAACGGCGCGATCACCTGGTCGTTCAAGTTCAGCTCCCGGAGCTGATCGAGGAGCTGAAACTGCTGGAGCCGGATCACGTACTCAGTGAACTGCAGCACGCTCGACAGGAAGAAGAAGCCCGCCAGCACAGCAAAGAGCGTGAGCACCGCATAGGCGACGGGCGACACGAAGAGCGACTTGAGCTCGCGTCCAGCGATGGTGCCGACGTGTTTCATGCGCTCGCCGTGGCCAGCGGAAGATCGCGGGCGGTGTGCTGAGCGAACACTTGCTCGAGGCTGCGGCCCCCTTGCGTGAGCTCGGCCAGGGGGGAATCCACGACCTTGCGCCCGCGGTGGATCAGGATGACACGACGACAGATGGCCTCGACTTCCGGGAGGATGTGCGTGGACAGGATCACCGTGTGCTGGGTCTCGCCGCCCTTCGGCGCCGCGAGGTTCGCGATCAGCCCCCGGATCTCGCGGATCTGGGTCGGGTCCAGACCGACCGTCGGCTCGTCGAGGATCAGCACAGGCGGCGAGTGCACGATGGCCTGCGCGAGACCCACCCGCTGGCGGAAGCCCTTGGAGAGCGCCCCGATCACGCGGCGGCGCACGTCCGCGAGTCCGCAGCGTTCTAGCGCCCGCGACACCGCTTCGCGAACCTCCTTGCGCGGTACGTCCTTCAGCTTCGCGACGAACGCGAGGTAGCCCTCGACGTCCATCTCGGGGTAGAGCGGGGGCGATTCGGGCAGATAACCGACGCTGCGCCGCGCCGCGAGCGGATCCTCGAACATATCGTGGCCGTCGATCACGGCTTGGCCATCTGTCGGCGGCAAGAAACCCGTGAGAATCCGCATCGTCGTCGTCTTGCCGGCGCCATTGGGACCGAGGAATCCCACCACCTCCCCCTGCGCCACGTCGAAGGAGACATGGTCCACGGCAACCAGATCGCCGTAGCGCTTCGAGAGATCCTTCGCGGCGATCATCGCGCGCTGCCCTGGGCGAGGCCGTGCAAGAAGATGTCCACCACCGTGCGCGCCACCTTGAGGTAGTACTCGCTTTCGGACGGGGCCTTGTCCTCAATTTTGATGAGGTCGAGCACGAGACTCGTGATCACCATCTCGAGCGCACCGATAAACACGTAGCAAGCCACGTCGGGGTCGAGATCGGGCCGCAGCTCCCGCGCTTCCTGCCCGGCGCGCAGGATCCGTGCCACGCTCTGGAAAAGCAGGCCGACTGCGCGGATCTGCCCGGGTTCGGCGAAGCGCCAGGAACGCTGCAGCTCGAGCACGAGCACCTTCACCCAGTCCGGCCGCACCCGGTAGGCGTTCAGCATGAGGGCCGCGATGGAGACGAGCTTGTCCTCGACGGAGGTATCGCGGGCCGCGATCTCGTCCACGAGCTCGAGGAAGCCGCTCCAGCGCTCTTCGAAGATGGTGCGAAGAATCTCCTCTTTGTTCGTGAAGTAGTGGTAGACAAGGCCGTACGCGATATCGGCCTCGCGCGCGATGTCGGAGACCCGGCAGCCGTGATAACCCTTTCGGGCGAAGACTTTGATCGCGGCATCGAGGATCAGCGACCGCTTGTCCCGCCTCACGCGAGCAAGACCAGGCGCGGCCGGCTGGAGCACTGCGAGCGGTTGTCGAGCCATGCGCTACGAACCCAACGTCCTCTGAGCCCGAGTGGGCGGCGGAATCTACCCGGGGACGCGCTCGGGCGTCAAGCAAGCCGGATCGCAGGTCCGCGCGCCCGCTTCAGTATCCGTTCACGCCCGCGATCCCCGCAGCGGCCCCAAGGCGCCGGCCGCTCTGTCCCGGGGCAGCCATGCGGGATATGCTTGCCCTGCGTGACGGCACGTTCCTCCATTCTTGGTTTCGCCTCCGCCCTGGCGCTTGCCCTACTCGTGGCGGCGCCGGGCCATGCGATGGACGAAACGACGGCGCACGGCCTCCCGCCCGAGGCACGGGTTCTCGCATCCGGCGCGACATCGCGCGCCGCGCTGCCGATCGTGTGTGCCCCGCGCCGAGGCTCCCCGGTCGGCGCGGCGGCGGGGTTCGGGCTCGCGATCGCAGGTGCTGCCGCGCTCTCCCGCCGGCGCACGGACAGGCCTCGCTGACTCTCACGCCGCCCGCCTTCGACAGCGAGCCCACCCGCATCGTGGCCGCTTCCACTCCCCGAAGACTCGATCCGGATTCCTTGAGGGTCCGACCGTGAAGATCGCTCTCGTGGTCGAGCGCTTCCGGCCGGCCGCAGGGGGGGTTGAAAACGTCGCGTGGAGTGTCGCCCACGGCCTCGCGGCCGCGGGAGACGAGGTCGTTGTCCTCGCCCGGGAGGTGGATCCGGCGACGGCCGTCGCTGCCGAACGCCTGCGGGTTCCCCGAAGCTGGCAGCCGCTGCGCGTCCTTTCCTTCTCCCACGCTGCCGCACGCGCCTCAGGCCGGCTGCGCCCCGACGTCGTGCATTCCTTCGCCCGCACCCTGCACCAGGACGTGTATCGTGCCGGAGGCGGCAGCCATGCCGATTATCTCGAGCGGCGCCATGGAAGCGCGGGGAGTCTGTTTCGCCGCCTCTCGCCTCGGCATGCCACACTGCTGTGGATCGAATCCCGCATCTTCGCGGATTCCTCGCAGCTCGTGCAGTGCAACTCCGAGATGGTCCGCCGCGAGATCCGAAGACGCTACGGCGTGTCCGACGAGCGCATGCTTGTGATCCCGAACCCTGTCGACCTCGAGCGCTTCCAGCCCGGGCGCAAGGTACCACTCGAAGCGCCGGGACCGGTCTGGCTCTTTGTGGGCGCAGGTTTCCCGCGCAAGGGGCTCGATACCGCGATCCGCGCGCTTGCGGCGGCGGGCGCGAGCAGCGCACAGCTGTGGGTGGTCGGGCGGGATGAGCCCACCCCCTGGCGGGCCCTTGCCCTGCGCCTAGGAGTCGCCGACCGGGTGCGCTTTCTCGGCATGCGCGCCGACCTTGAAACGCTCTATGCGTCCGCCGCCGCGCTCGTCCTGCCGACGCGTTACGACGCGTTCTCCAACGTCTGCCTCGAGGCCGCGGCAAGCGGCATCCCCCTCGTGACGAGCGGAGCCAACGGTGCGGCGGAGCTGATCCGCCCTGCCCCGGCCCTCGAGAATGCCCCGGCGCGCAGAGGCCTGGATGCCGTGGGCCCCGAGGAGGCCGGCTTCGTGGTCGAGGACCCAGAGGACGTTGCGGGCTTTGCCAAGGCGCTCGATGCCCTGGCCTCGCCGGAGCTTCGGGCGCGGCTCGGGCGCGCGGCGCGTGCCGTCGCCGAACGGCACTCCCTCTCCGCGCACGTGGCCGCTCTCCACGACCTCTACGCGCGGGTGCGACGCTGAGCGCGGGGCCGCGCTGGGAGGCCGGAGATCCTGCGGTGCGCACCACGGTCGAGGCGTGGCTGGGCGGAGGGAGCGCCTTTACGACCGGCCCTCAGGCGGAAGTCCTGCATGACAATCCCCGCCGCCGCCTGGTTCGCCTCCCCACCTCCGACGGAGCCTTCCTCCTCGTAAAACAGTTTCGCCTCGGCACGGGGCGCCACGCCCTGCGCGAAGCGCTGAAAGAACGCATCGGCCGCTCTCCCGCCGTGCGCGAGTGGCGGGCCCTGCAGAGGCTCCGCGCCGCGGGGGTTTGCGTGCCGGAGCCTTTGGCCCTCGCCCGCCTCGCAGACGGAGACCGCCTGCTCGTGCTGCGCTACGTCGAGGGTCGCCCCCTGAAAGACGCGCTCTGCGCGCCGAGAAGGGAGCGGCGCCGCCTGCTTTCACTCCTCGGTACGCGCATCGCTGAGCTCCACGCGGCAGGATTCGTCCACGGAGACCTTCACCACGGGAACATCGTGGTGGGCGAGAGCGGGCCGATCTTGCTCGACCTCCAGCACGCGCGGCGGACGGCGCGGCGGCGCCCACGGCTGCGCGATCTCGCGCACCTCGATCATGCGCTCTCCTATTTCGCGTCACGAACGGATCGCTTGCGCACACTGACCGCAGCGCTCCGCCTCGCGTGCCCCTTGGACGCCGCAGGACGCAGCCTCCTGCTCGAACTCGCAGCCCTCACGAAGGCTCGCGCCATCGCCCACGCGGAAAGCCGCACCCGGCGCTGCCTTCGGCCCGGCCGGGCCTACACACGAATAAGTTACAGGTCATGGCGCGGCCTCCGCGGCAGGGACGTCGCCCCTTCGGAGCTATTCGAGGCTCTGGACGCCCATGCTAAGGCGACCACGGCCCCGGCGGTCGTGAAGCGCGACGAGCGTGCCCTCGTGACCGCCGTCTCGCTCGGCAATCAGGCCGTCATCGTGAAGGAGCACCGGGTGCGAGGTTTCGCGCGAGCGTTTGCCGACCTTCTGCGCGGCTCGGCGGCGTGGCGCGCCTGGCGCGGAGGCCACGGCTTGCTTCAGCGCGGAATCGGAGCCGCGCGCCCCCTCGCCTTCTTCGAGCGCCGCGTCTTTGGGGTACCGACCGCCTCGCTGGTCGTGCTGGAGGACCTGCGGCCCGATTGGCCCGCCGATTGTCCTCGGCCGGGCGCCGACCTCGCAGGCGTGCTCCCGGTGTTGGCGCGGCTCGCGGCGAGGCTTCGGCTGCAAGGCGTCGACCACGGCGACCTCAAGGGAGGCAACGTCTATTTGCGGGAAGGCCCTGGCGGAGCCCTTGAGGCACGGCTCATCGACCTCGAAAGCGTCGTGTTCCCCTGGCGTGTGGGCGAGCGGAGGGCGATCCGGGCCCTGGCACAGCTCAACGCCTCGCTCCCCGACGCCTATCCCGCGCTGGCGCGGTGCGCGGCGTTCGAGCTGTACGCGCGTGCTGCTCCCTTTTCCCTGGGACGGGAGCAAGCACGCTCGGCGGTCATCGCGGAAAGCCTTGCGCGCGGACACCGCTGGACCGGGAGAGGCTGTGTGGAGGCCGAGAGAGAAGGCCGCGTTCCGCGCGAGGAGGGGGCTGCGGACTAACACTAACGCCGGCTCACGCGCGGTGCACGGTGAGCCACTGGAAGTAGGCGCTTGAGTTGGGAATGCGGCCCCCTTTGCCGAGCTCGTAGGAGAAGCTGCGCTGGCCCGGGGCGCTCCCGAGAATTCCCTTGAAGGATTCGATCTTGCGCGGCGGATCTTCAGCGTTCACGCCATGGAAGACGAGCTCGACGTGGGGCCGTGTCTCGAGCACGTTCAAGACGAGTGCACCGAGCGTGAAGAGCTTGCCGATGCCCTCCACCGCCTCGACGGAGAAGCACGGTGTCTCAACCTGAGAGAGCTCGAATCCGTACTCAAGGCGCATCGCCCAACCCCCTCCGGCGCGCTGGAGAGCGCAGCGTGACGGGCGGGGTTGGGGGTGTCAAGGCGCGGTGCGCTGCGCGGGATCAGGGCTTCCCGCCGCCGTCACCCGCCTGCTCGAGGGTGCTTAGCCGTTCCATCAGCTCTTCACGCCGGATCACGCCCTTTTCGATCAAAAGCTGGGTGAGCGCGCGCAGGATTGCGCGGGTCGGAACCTCGCGCGGCTTTGCAGGGGCCGCGCTCTCCGCGCCCGCCTGGGGTGTGGCGTGGGCCGACTCGGGGGAGAGTGCCGCCGGCTCATCCAGGATGAGTTCAGGCTCTGGTGTGGGCGCGGGCAGGGCTGGCCGTCGCGCCGCGGGGGGGCTCGGAACGACAGGCGGATCCAGCACGGGAGCGGTGTCTCCGGGTTCAAACAGGGTCTCAGCGATGGAGCCCGGCTCTTCGGGCTCCCCGGAACTCCGGTGGCGGTAGGTGCGGGCGATGGCCTCCCGCAGCTCGCTCGGCCCGACCAAAACCGGCTTCACTTTCATTCCGATCCGGAAGGAAAGCTCATCGAGGGCTTTAAGGTCTGAGGGATCTTCGATCCCGAGATAGAGCGTGTCGGCCCCACCCTCACGCTTCGTGAAGAGGGGGAGGCAGCCGTATTTCTCCGCAAGCTCAGCGGGTACCCGGCCGAGGGTTTCAGGCGACGGCTTCTTGTCGGCAAGCCGCACGACGGGGACGTTCAAGACCTTGGAAAGCACGCGGACGAAGTCCGTCTCCTGGAGGAAGCCCAGCTGAACGAGCGCTCGGCCGAGGCGTCCGCCCCAGCGCTGCTGCTGGGCGAGACCTGCTTCGAGCTGAAACTCGTCGATCAGGCCCGCTTGTACGAGGACTTCGCCGATCTTGGGGCCGCGCGCCATGGACTCGTCTCCACCTCGAGTCCATCGGCAGGCCCCTTGTAGAACCTTATCGGCGCTCCAGGCAGGGGGTGAGTTAGGCCCCTGCGGGCCGGCGGGCGGAAGGCCTGGCCGCAGGATCGGAGAGAAAGCACCTGCTCTCTCCTTCCCGGACCGGATACAGGGGGGGAGCCTCCGCGCGACACCGCTCGAAGACGGCCGGGCAGCGCGTGTGGAAGCGGCAGCCCGCGGGTGGGTTCGCGGGTGACGGCACATCACCCCGCAGCCGCACCGCCACGCCGCGCCGTCCGGGGTCGACCGAAGGGACGGCGGAGAGAAGCGCCTGGGTGTAGGGGTGCTGGGGATCGGCGAACAGCGCTTCGGTGGCGACGTCCTCCACGATCTGACCGAGGTACATGACCGACACGCGGTCGGCGAGGTAGCGCACCACCCCGAGGTCGTGGGTGATGAATAGGTACGAAAGGCCGAGCTCCGCCTGAAGGTCTCGGAGCAGGTTCAGAATCTGGGCCTGGATCGAGACGTCGAGGGCGGATACCGCCTCGTCGCAGATCAAAAGCTTCGGGCCGAGGGCAAGGGCGCGCGCGATGCACACGCGCTGGCGCTGCCCTCCCGAGAGTTCGTGCGGGTAGCGCGTCATCTGTGTGGGGTCGAGCTGCACGCGGCGCAAAAGCTCCGCCACTCGGTCGGTGCGCTCGCGCTCATTCGCTCCGATCCGGAAGGCCTTCATTCCCTCCGCCACCACGTCGCGTATGCGCATCCGCGGGTCGAGAGACCCGAGGGGATCCTGAAACACGATCTGGATCGCCCGGCGGTAGGGGCGAAGCGCAGGCTTGGGGAGTGCCAGGAGGTCTACGCCCTCGAAGCACACGCGGCCTCCCGAAGGCTCGACGAGGCGCAGAATGGACCGGCCGACGGTCGTTTTCCCGCAGCCCGACTCGCCGACCAGAGCGAGCGTCCGACCGCTCGGGACCGTGAGGTCCACGCCGTCCACCGCGCGCACGTGGCCGATCGTGCGCTGAAGGACCCCCGCACGAATGGGAAACCAGGTGCGCAGGCCTACGACGCGCAAGAGGGCATCCGCGCCGCCTTTGCTCACGCCGGGGCCCCGCCCGCGGGGGGAGAGCCCTCTTCGCGCGCCACCGCATGACACCACGCCGTGTGGTTTGCAGAGAGCCTGGTCGGTCCGGGATCGATCCGCGCGCACGGATCGAAGGCTCGCGTGCAGCGCGGCGCGAAACGGCAGCCTGTGGGCCATTGGCCGGGCGGCGGCACCACGCCCGCAATCTCCGTCAGTCTCTCCCCCCGCCGGGCGCGCGCGGGCATGGAACGCAGCAAACCCTGTGTGTAGGGATGACGCGGAGCGGACAGGATGTCCGTGCGCATCCCCACCTCCACCAGGCGCCCGGCGTACATGACCGCCACGCGGTCGGCGAGCTCGTTCACGATCCCGAGGTCGTGGGTGATGAGCAGGATCGCGGTGCCGAGCAGGTCGCGGACCTCACGCAAGAGATCCAGGATCTGGCCCTGGATCGTGACGTCGAGAGCCGTCGTCGGCTCGTCTGCGATGAGGACGCTGGGACGCGCCGCAAGGGCCATGGCAATCATCACCCGCTGCTTCATGCCTCCGGAGAGCTGGTGCGGAAAGGCATCCAAGCGCGATGCCGGGTCGGGGATTCCCACCTGCTCGAAGAGCGCAAGGGCGCGCCGCCGAGCCAGGGCGGAGGACACGCGCTCGTGGAGCCGGATCGCTTCGATCACCTGCTTCCCGACGGTGACGACCGGGTTGAGGCTCGTCATCGGCTCCTGGAAAATCATGGAGATCTCGTGCCCGCGGACCCGGCGCAGCTCGGCCACAGGCAACGCCCGCAGATCCCGGCCGCCGAGGCGCACCGTTCCACGATCGATGCGGCCCGGCTTGGGCACGAGTCTCAGGATCGAGAGTGCCGTGAGCGATTTTCCGCAGCCCGACTCGCCCACGAGCGCCAGGGTCTCGCCCCGGGAAATCGTGAGGTCGACCCCATCCACCACGGCGATCCGACGATTCGGGCCGGGGAAGCTCGTCACGAGGTCACGGACGTCGAGCACCGTCTCCGCCGATTCGCAAGTTGAGGGGGCCGCCGGCGTGCTCACGCCCGCTCTCGCAGTGTCCGGGGATCGAGGATGTCGCGGACTGCGTCGCCCAGCAGGTTCACGGCGAGGATGAGCCCAAAGAGCGCAAACGACGCCGACACCAGGTTCCACCAGATGATGGGATCGCGGGAGAGCTCATCCCGGGCCTGATCGATCATTCGACCCCAGCTCCCGTCGATCCCGATCCCGAGCCAGGAGAGCACCGCCTCCGAGAGCACGAGGCCGGAAAAGGTCAGAACGAACGTGATCACCACGAGGTGCATGAGATTCGGCACGATGTGGCGGAGCACGATGCGGGCGTCGGAGGCGCCGAGGGCGCGTGCGGCGTGCACGTAGTCGAGTTCGCGCAGCTTGAGGGTCTCCCCTCGCACCACGCGCGCGAAGCCCACCCAGCCCGTGACACCCAGCGCGACGCACACCTGCACGGGGCCCCGCCCGAGCACCATGATGAGGGCGATCAAGAGCAAAAGACCTGGCATCGACGCCAACGTCGAAATCAAGAAGAAGATGACGTCGTCGACCCGCCCCCCGAAGTAGCCGGCCACGACCCCAAAAAGGAGAGCCAAGGGAATCACGATCAGGGTGGTGAAGCCCCCTACCAGAAGCGCGACACGCGCTCCCTTGAGCGTCTGGTAGAGGACGTCGCGCCCGAGAATGTCCGTGCCAAGCAGGTGTCGGCCGGGATGGCGAAGCGGCGCGCCTCCCAGAAACTCACGCTCGGCGAGCGGGGCGGAGTAGCTCTTCTCGCGATAGCTGTCATCGGGAAACAGGCGGTCGATGGCGCTCCGCGGTTTGTGGAGCGAGACGGTGTCGCCGCCTGGCATGGCTCCACCCGAGCTCCCGCTCACCCAGGCCAGGGAATCGAGCAGTCCGATCGCGACATACGCGAGCAGAATGGCGAGCGCGATCGGCCGGCGGCGCACGAGCTCCCGCCCCGCATCGCGCCACACTCGGCTTCGGCCCGCGGACACGAGCGCTGCTCCGAGACCGGCCAGAAGAGCCACCACCACGGCGTTGGAAAGGAGGTACGGCTCCACCGCCGCCTACTCCAGCCGCACGCGAGGATCCACCAACGTGTAGCTCACGTCGGTGAGGATCTGACCCAGGATGAAGAGCAGAGACCCCAGATAGACCATGGTCCGCAGCGTCGCAAAGTCGTTCGCGTTGATGGCGTCGAAGGTGATCGAGCCGAGCCCAGGGATCCCGAAGAAGGACTCGAGCAAGATACTGCCCATCACGAGCTGTGGGATCGCGACCACGACCTGGGTCAGGATCGGGACCAGCGAACTGCGCAGGACGTGGTGGCTGAGGATCCGGGCTTCTCCGCATCCCTTGGCCCGTGCGGTCCGTACGTAGTCTCGGCTGCTTTCCTCCACAAACACCGCCCGATAGAACCGGACGCTATCGCCGACATTCGAAAGGAGGCCCACCAGCACGGGCACAGCCAAGAAGCGGCCGATGACGGCGGGCGAGGGGTCGAATCCCGAGATCGGAAACCAGCGAAGCACCCGGGCGATTAAGTACTGGCCTCCAATGATGTAGAGCACCGTGGATACGCTCATGGCGAGCACGCACAAGATGACGCCCATGCGGTCGATGTAGGTTTCACGGAAAAAGGCAACGAGGAGGCCAAGGGAAATCGTGAGCAGGAGTCCGAGCGTAAAGAGGGGGAGGCTCAGCGAGAGGCTTGGACCCGCGCCGCTGCGCAGCCGCCGCCAGATCGGCGTGTCGTCGGCATCGCTGTTGCCGAACTCGAAGGTGAGCATGCGTCGAAAGTGATCCACCAGCATGCTGTCGGTGGGCTGCTCCCGATTCCAGAAACGCGGCTTGTCGTAGCCGTGGTTTTTCTTCCACTGCTCGAGGGCTTGAGGAGGCGCCTTCTCGCCGACGGCCTTGCGCGCGATGTCGTCGGGGTTGGTCACAAGGAAAAAGAGCACAAACAGCAAAAAAAGGACGCCTAGGACGGTGACAAGACTGTACGCGAGGCGTCGCACGACGTAGGCCCACATCAGTGGGGCACTCGGAGGGTGTAGGCGTTGCTCACTGTCGCTCCCGCAGGTAGGTAAAGATTCCAGGCACAATCACCAGCAAGGTGAGACCCGCGGCGGCGTAGGCAGGCCAACGAATGGGCTCGTTCCACGCGCTGCGCAGCTCGGCGCGCCGCTCGGTATCGATGTCCAGATACTTGGCAGTCGGAATCGAAAGGCCTGGAGGCTTTTCATTGTGTAGCCAGCCTTGGGCAAGGAGATAACTCTCCGGATGGAAAAGCTCGATCCAAGGTCTCTCCTCTTCCAAGATTCCGCGCATCTCCCGGATCAGTTCGAGCCTCCTCTCGTCGTTCCCACGCGCCTTCATCTCAAGGAAAAGCTCGTCATAGCGCGGATCGGAAAAGTTCGCGGTGTTGGGTCCGCCTCCGTGCGTGCGGCCCATGGGTGTCCAGAGAAGAAAGAGGAAGTTCTCGGGGTCGGGATAGTCCGCCACCCAGCCCCACTGGAAGATCTGGTATGCACCGCGCCGGATCTTGTCCTGGAACTGGTTGTAGCTCGTGGCGGCGATGCTGACGTCGAGGCCGACCTTGCGCCACGCATCCACGAAGAACTGGAACTGGAGCAGCGCCGCGGCGCTTGTATCCGGTGAGTCGAAGCTGAGCTTTAGGGGTGCGCCGGTCTTCGGATCGATGCCGCCCGGGTAGCCCGCCTCGGCGAGGAGAGTCCTCGCGTGCTCGAGATCGACCTCGCGGTAGGGATTCCGGTAGTCGGCTTCATAACCGAAGATGCCGGGGGGAATCGGGGATTGGGCAGGAATCCCGCGGCCGTTGGTGAAAAGTCGGGTGTACTCCTTGCTGTCGATGGCGAGGCTCATCGCCTCTCGCAGCTTCCGAGCCTGCTCTCCCGCCTCCCGCCCCACCACGGGATCGTCCATGTTGAAGCCAAGGTAATGCGTTGCCGGGACCACGGACTTCGAGAGCGACATGCCCCGCGCGGCCATCTCAGGCGATAGCTCGCCGTTTCGGATCACACGGTCGAAGCTCTCCTTGATGATTCCGGAGGCGTCGTAGTAGCCCTGAAGGAATTTGGCAAATGCGGGGATCGACTCCTTCTCCCGACGAAACTCGATCCCCTGAAGGAACGGCAACGCGCGGCCCACGGCCGAAGGCGCGAGGCGTCCGGCGGCGGCGTCGCTGCTCTCCCCCGCCTCGGGGTAGGTCGCACCGGGTGCGCGCCATTCGGGATGGCGAATCCCATACCAATTGGGATTGCGCTGGAGCGCAATCCTCAAGCGTTTGTCGTATTCCACGAGCTTCCACGGGCCTGTGCCCGTCGGGTGCTCGCTGAACAGCTCGCGTCCCTCGCGTCCGTCGTAGGTGGCGACACCTTCCCAGGGCACCGGTGCCGTGAAGGGCATCGCGAACCAGTAGAGGATCTGCGGGTAGCTCTCCGAGAGCACAATCTCGAGCTCGAGTGGACCTGGCACGCGGACACCCGAGATCGGACCGGCAAGGGCGTATTGCTCGTCAATCCGGCGTTCCGCAAAAGCAGGATCCTCCGCACGTAGCTTCTTGAGGCGCTCCGAGAAGTCGCGGAGCCCATCGATCTTCGCGAGCGTTTCGAAGACGGGACTGTTGACCTCTGGGTCGGCGATGCGCGCAAGCGAGAAAGCCACATCCTTCGCCACAACCTGCCGCGTCTTCGTCCCCTTCCCATCCCGCGCAAACGCCGGGTCGTCCTGGAAGAGAAGATCGTCGTGCAGCCGGAATCGGTACGAGACGCGGCCGTCCGCAAGCGGCTGCGGAGTCGGCACCTCGGTGGCGAGACCCGGGATCAGCGTGTACGGGCGCTTTAGGTAGTCGTACTCGAGAAGCGTGTCGTAGACATTCCCGATCACCGAATGATCGATAGTCGAGTAGGCGACCTGGGGATCGAGCGTCTTCGGCGGCTCATCGAAGGGCAGGTAGAGCAGCTTCTTCCGTGTGTCGGCGGCCGGGTAGGGGTTATTCGTGCACGCCGCGAGAGCGACGAGGATGGAAAGGGCCGCTCCAAGGCCGCCCCTGCCCCACTTCACGCCCCTCCGCCCCCGGGCGCGGCTGCCGATCTCGGCCCCGGCAGCACGAAGGCGTCGCTTGGCAGGTCCGGATTGAGCTCCACGTCCCGGAACGTCAGCTCGACTTCCGTCTTCGACACCGGGAAGTGGAGTGCCACAGCGTAGGCGAACCACTCTCCGCCGACGCGCTGCCATTCGGAAAACTCCGCCTGCCACAGGATGCTGTCTCCGGGCGTGCGCGTCTCAAGGCGCCGCAAACGTCCGTCTGGGCCCCATTCGAGCACGCGCTGCGAGGGGCCGAGGGCGTCACCCATAGCGACCCGGATTCCGCCGTCGTGCAAGCGCAAGGCCTGCGTCGGCACGAGCCCAGGCGGAACCCGGGGCGCACCGAGCAGAACCTCGACCGCCTCCTCGGGTGTCAGGTCCACCTGGGCGACTTGCCAGAGGAGTCCGGGATAGACGCGACCGTCCTCGACGCTGTGCCCGCCGGCCCGGTAAAGCTGGAAACGCTCCCCGTCCGTCACGAGCACGGCGACGGTCTGGGAGAGAAAGCCCTGTACTTCGACCCGCAGACGCGAGGGCTGCTCCACCAGCAGCACCTGGCTCGCCCGTATGGAGCCCGCGGGGCCATCGAGCGCCAGCTTGACGGCGCCGCGCAGGCTGTGGCGGCTGTCCGCCTCGGCGGCGAGCGCGGCGAGGAGCGCAGCGGGACGGGTGTCGCCTGCGGGCAGCGGAACTGGGGGGAGAGCCGTGCGGCAGCCGACCGCGAGCGCGCACCACAGCGCCACCATCGCGCAGGGCGCGAGCCGGCGCGCCCGAACTTTCATTTCGCTCCCAGCTCCTCGCGCAGGGCATCGTACTTGCGCCGCAGATCGGGCTGTTCGCTCTCTCGGGGATCGAGGTGGATGGCTTCGCGGTACTTCTCAAGGGCGCGCGGCTTTTGGTTCTGTAGCAAATAGGCATCGCCGAGGTGCTCGGAGATCACGGGGTCGCCGCCGGTCAGCTCCTCGGCGCGCTCGAGTTTCTCAATTGCCCGCTCGAGCGCGGCGCGACCGTCGCGCTGGTTGCCTTCTTGCTTCAGAGTGCGCGCGCGCATGTAGTAGACCCAGCCTAGGCTGTCGGTGATGAAGCCATCGTCGGGCCGGAGCGTGAGGGCGCGGCTAATGTACTTTTCGGCCTGGTCGAGATTCTGGCCCTTCTCCGCCCAGGTGTAGCCGACGTAGTTGAGTGCGTTGGCGTTGTCGGGGTTTTTCGCGAGCGCGCGGTTCATGTACTGCAGCGCTTCGTCAAAGTGGCCATTTTCCCCGTACAGAACCCCGAGGTTGTACATGAGCTCATCGTCATCCGGTGCGGTGGCAAGGAGCCCCTCGAGAAACGCCACCGCCCCCGGGAAGTCTCCTGACTTGGCGCGCAGACTGGCGGCGTAAAGGTCGAGCGAGCGCGAAGGCTCCTTCTTGCGCGCGAGTTCCACCTCCTGCAGCGCGCGGGCGGGATCCCCGCGCTTTTCGTAGATGCCGGCCAGCTGCGTACGCGCCTCCGAGTAGCGCTCATGGTCGGGCGGGACGCGCTCGAACGCGCCGATCGCGCCGGCCTCGTCGTTCATGCGTCGACGCACGAGCCCGAGGTAGTAGGCGATCTCGGGCTGATCGGGGTGCTCCTCGAGTGCCTTCGAGAAGCGCTGCTCGGCCTGCGCGTAGTGCTTGTTCTCGTACTCGAGGAAGCCGAGGCGCAGCGTCACGCGCAGGTCGCCGGGATGGTGTTTCTCAAGCTCATTGAGCGTCTTGATGGCATCGTCATTGCGGTTGAGGGCGATCTGGGCATCGGCGAGGGCGAGCAGCGTCGCATGGTGGTGGGGGTGGATCGCGAGGACCTCGCGGTAGATCGCGATCTCGCCTTCGCGGTCGTCCCGTTCGTGGCGACCGCGCGCGAGAGCACCATACACGGCAAGGCTTCCCGGCTGCTGCTGGAGCGCCTTGCGCAGGGCCAGCTCGGCGTCGGCGGGCCGGTCCATGCGCTCGTACACGCTCGCCAGCGCGAAGTAGCCGCGCAGAGCCGACGGGTCGGACTTGATCAGCCAGTTCGCCTCGGCGAGGGCCTCGGGCAGGCGGTCGTTGTCGAGATAGATGCTGAACAGGAGAAGCGCTGCGTCATCGTCGATGGGCTCGCCATCGGGCCCCCGGAGCACGGCCTCAGCCTTGTCTCCCTGCT
>DATFYN010000220.1:0-3670 GCA_035315025.1 Myxococcota bacterium | reverse complement strand
CGGTTCTGGCCCGGATGGCGCCATGCACTCGTCCTCGTCCGGCCGGAGACCGTGATCCGCTGGCACCGCCGCGGGTTCCGTCTGTACTGGCGGTGGAAGCGTCGTTCGCGACGCCCGGGGCGGCCCACGATCGAAGCCGAGCTTCGTGACCTGACCCTGGAAATGCATCGCGCAAACCCCACCTGGGGAGCCCCCCGCATCCACGGCGAGCTTCTCAAGCTCGGTTTCACGCTCGCGCAGTCGACCGTGTCGAAGTACCTACCCCGCCACCGCAAGCCTCCCTCGCAGAGTTGGCGGAGTTTCCTGCAGAATCATCTGCCGGAGGCTCTTGCCATCGACTTCGCAGTCGTGCCGACCGCGACCTTCCGGCTGCTTTACATGTTCGTCGTGCTGAGCCTGGAACGACGCAGGCTTCTTCACGTCCATGTGACCGCCCATCCGACTGCGGCCTGGACCGCGCAACAGATGGTCGAGGCGTTACCCGAGGAGACCCGCTTCAGGTACCTGATCCGCGATCGCGATGGCATCTATGGAGCGGAGTTCCGGCGACGCGTCGCGGGACTGGGCCTTCGCGAGGTTCCCATTGCTCCGCACTCACCTTGGCAGAATCCCTACGCGGAGCGCTTCATTGGATCGCTCCGTCGCGAGTGCCTGGATCACATGATCGTTCTCAACGAGCGTCAGGCTTCTCGGATCCTTTCCGCGTATGCCTGCTATTACAACCGCGCGCGCACGCATCTGGCGCTCGACAAGGATGCTCCGGAGTCGCGGCGCGTTCAGGGGAGAGATTCCGGACGGGTGATCGCATTGCAAGAGGTCCGTGGACTGCACCATCGATACGAGCGAGTCGCGGCGTGACGCTCGATGGAGTTGTCGGGAGGGACAGGTACCGAGCAGATCCTGTCCCCTTGGACCGTGCGCACTCCTACTCCAGGTCGTCGTCGGTGTGGCGGACCGCCAGCCTCGCTCCGTGGCGCACGTGGAGCACGTGCACGGTCCTCCCCTCGATCGTAAAGAGGACCCGATAGCGTCCGGTGCGCCGGCCGAACAGGAGCTGTCGAACCTCGATTTCGAAGACGGAACTCTCGGGCGCAAGGGCACAACGCTCGGGACTCTTCTCCAGCGTGTGGATCGCGTGGAGGACTTGCGAATACCATCGGCCAGCCGCTTTGGGCGAGCGCCCCGCGATCCATTCGAAAGCTTCGTCTAGGTCCGCGACTGCGGGAGGCTGGATTAGAACTCGGTACTTCACTCGCCCTCGGTCGCGATCCCGTGCTTCTTGGCAAGCTCGGAAACGACCGTGCGGGCCGGACGCCCCTTACCTTTCTTCATCGACTCCAACCCTCGTCTGATTCCGGCGAGTGCGTCGAGCGTTTCCGCGATCTCTTGATATGTCTTCGACCCGAAGACCACGAGCTCTGCACGACCGTTCACCGTCAGCACCAGTGGACTTCCAGAGCTGCGAAGCCGTCTCAGAAATCGGTTCGTGTCTCGCTTGAACTCGGTCAGGGAATGGATCTCTCGCACGTCAATTGCCATAGCGCACCTTTCTCAATGCGAATTCGTTGTTGGTAGCCTACCACGGCGCGGCCCCTTTCGACATTTCATAGATCGTGGCGCACGCAGAGAACGACCCAACAGTACAGGGGCGGAACCGGCCGCTCGCCGAAGCCACGCCCGAGCGGAGGCAGGACGAAACTGAATTGGACTGGAGCCGGGGCTACGACCGGGCGCTCTGCCAGGAGATGCGCGCGCCTCGAGATGGCTCTTTCGTCGCTGGCGGGTACACAGGAGAAAGCGGGCAGCCCGCGCCCGGACCTGTGATCGCAGTCATGACCCGACGATGGTCGCCGCGCCTGGAAGGGCAGGGGTGGCGCCGACACAGAAGCTCGGGATTCGGCGGGTCCTCATTTGAGGACGCGGTGAGGCGTCGCCATGAACTGCTCCACGGGAGGGCGAACCGAGCCGATGCCCGGCTGTGCGGTGACTGCGGTTGGCTCGCACCATGGGGGCCAGCCTGCGGGGCTTGGAGCGTCCGCCTCGCGACTGGGCCGCAACCAGGCCTTACGCGGCTTCCCAGCGCATCGACAGGCGCTTTTTCCCCCGCGCGCAGTCTCGCAAGAAGAGGTGGATCAGCGTCTGGTAGGGTCCGCCTCTTCCGCGAGTTTCTTAAAGTATGCCAGCGTATCCTCGTCAAGGCGGATCGTGATCTGACGCTTTCGCCGGCGGGCGTACGGATTCCTCTTCCCTTGCGAGAAGTCATAGTTTTTCTTCATCGCTTCCACCTTCTCTTGTCGTAGCCGCTCGGGGCTCAGAACTATGGCCTCAGTCGGCGCCGCATCTCCGCCGCGCTAGCGTTGGTCCGGAGGCATCAGAATGAAATCGGCAGCGCGTGGCAAGACCACTTCGGACATTGAAGTCACCAACGTCTCCAAGCACGGATTCTGGCTCCTCGTTCGTGGGGAGGAGTTGTTTGCGTCATTCGAGTGCTTTCCATGGTTCAGGGAAGCACCAGTCGGTCACATCCTGAACGTGGAGATGCCCACAGCTCATCATCTATACTGGCCGGACTTGGATGTCGATCTTGCCGTAGATTCGCTGAAGAATCCTGATGCATTCCCGCTCGTGAGCCGCGTGCTGCACAACACGGCGCTGGAGCCGTCGGGCCCCACGCCGAAGGTCAAGCCCAGGCGAGCCCGATCAGGCACGGCTCGCGGCTGAGCGCCGAGCCATTGGCTTCGGCTGCGCGGGCGGCTTCAGCTCGACACGAGGCGTGGTAGCCCCAATCCGACAATATTTCGCATGCTTGACGATTTGAATTAAACGTCGAGCCGACGCTGCGAGAGATGAAGTTGCCACGCAAGGCCCACCGACCGATAGCCCACAACCGTGGGGTTCTGGAGAGCTGGCTCCCGACGGTTGTTTCGCCCAAGACACGCCCCTTCTCCGCCGGCAATGGCGATGTTGATCGCGGGTTATTTTCGCATTGGGGGTAGGAAGCCGCGCGCCTGCACGTGAGCGGCGATCCGTTGCACCGCGGGAAGACTTGAGAGGCCGCGCGCAGCGGCGCACGAACGCCTTAGCCTCTTCTCCGTCATCGGACGGATCGGGCTCTCTACCCACTGAGCGCCACGACGGTGCGGGCGCGAATCGGGTCGTCCGAGTTGTCCGAGCAATCGATCCGTGGGTCTTCAGCTGTCCGCTACGCGTCGTAGTAAGGACTCTCGGTCAAGTGCTTGCTCGGGTCGAAGAGATAATGCGCCCTTCCATCCCCTCGTGCTTCTTTCTCATCGGTGGGACCTCTTCTGTAGCCAGCGGACTGGAGCGAGCCGCCGTACTCGAGGCCTTCGTGGCAGACACCGAATTCGGCCCGAGTCATTGCAAACGCCAAGCGCTCTCTCCGGGCTCTACCGACAAGCCACCGACAAGAATTCAACGGCGTGAACGCTTTGGTTTCGCGGACTTGCGCGGTTTGGCGGGAGGTTCGATTCCCGCCGCCTCCATTGCAAGTCTCGCAATTCTAACAGGTTAGCTCTTGAAGTTGCGAGTCATTTTGAGCCTAGATTCACATCGCATTCACATTTGATGGGCCCATCGAGGCTTTGCCATCCGCCGAGTTCAATGAGGGGTTACTTGGCAGGGCCAGCCGCGCCCCAGCCTTTATCGCCAG
>DATFYN010000219.1:0-7379 GCA_035315025.1 Myxococcota bacterium | reverse complement strand
GATCCAGCAGCAGCTCTTGGAGCAGCGGATTCAGACGGCCGTGGCGATTCGGAACGTGCTGAATGCTGGGCAGCTGGCCCAGGCAGCGCAGCTCAAGGCCCAGATCCAGGCGCTCCACGAGCAGCTGCACAGTTTGCTCGCGCCCGCGCCCCAGTAGGCCCCGCACAGGCGCTCGCCGTAGCCGCGCAGCCTGCACTCCCCCCCAAGCGGTGAGGGCTCCCGTGAGAGTCGATCAGGTGATGCGCAAAGACGTACCTACCTTGCGGACCCTCCGATCCTTTAAGCTGTGCCGCAAGGATCCTCAAGGAGACGGGCTGCGGGATCGTGCCCATCGTGGCCGGGGATGGGTCGAACCGCATGGTAGGTACGGTCACGGACCGCGAAGTCTGCGTCGGGACCTACCGGCGCGGACTCCCGCCGTCCAAGATCTTCGTGGGCTCCGTAATGGTCCGCCATGTACATGCATGCACACCGGCGACCAGGCTGGAGGAGGATGCCGTGCGCCTGATGGAGGGCGCGCAGGTCGAGCGCTTGCCCGTGGTCGATGGTGCGGGTCGGCTCCTTGGGATTGTTTCGTATGACACCGGGGCGGCTGAAATTCCTTGACGGCTCCAGGGATACGCGCAGTGGTTCGGCGGAGATCGAGTGAATTGCCGCTGCGTGGTTGTGTCTATAAGTGTATGCTGTCGAGAAATTCAAGGTCGACGCTGCTTTGGGTTCGCGGTCATGGTGATCTGAGCGCGGCTCGGTCTCAGGGGGCGCGTCAGGTATTGCGGATGATCGTCGCATGCTGTGCGCGTGGTGCCGTGGTTGGGGTCTGCAGGAGTTAAATCAAAAGTCTCAGGTGTCTGGACCGACAAACAGAGGGGGCATCATGTTCCAAATCGCTGATACCCTGGCCCGTGGTTTTGCCACCGCGACGCTCTTAAGCGCCCTCGGTCTCGCCGGCCCTTCGCACGCGGCGCCAACCGTCCTTGGCCAAGGAGCTGGCGTCGACGCGGCTCCGGCTACCGCGGTCTTGGCGCAGGCCACGACGCCCGAAGCCGCGCCGACTCCCCCGCAAACCCCGAGCAAAGAGACTCCCAGCGGCCGCTCTCACGGGGACTGGGTAGAGACGCGGATCAAAGAGTTGCACCAAAAGCTGAAGATTACGGCCGCTCAGGAGTCGCAATGGAATGCGTTCGCGCAGGTGATGCGAGAGAACGCACAGGCGGTCGATGCCGTTCTCGCGGAGCGGTCCGAGAACCTGCACGCAATGAATGCCGTCGAAGACCTCCGCTCCTATGAGAAGCTGGCGGATGCGCATGCGGACGGACTCAAGAAGCTCGTTCCGGCCTTCGAGGCTCTCTACAACACCATGTCGGCGGATCAGAAGAAGACTGCCGACACAGTGTTTGCAAAGCATGAGAAGCGGCCACGGCACGCCAGCAAGTAATCGTGTCGCATCGATTTGACCGCCGGGGAGCGGCCCCAGAGAACATCATGTAGACCGATCGCAGCCCTACGCAACGTAATCCGCGCATCAAACTGATCGTAATGCTGCTCGCTGCTGCCTTCCTGGTTACCGCTGTGGCCATTTCGCCTGCGCTGGCCGACGAGCATCACAAAGACAATCACCATCACGAACAGAAGGAGCACAAGAAGCGCTGGCACGAGTATGACCGGCACGTCTACTCCCCTCCGCCGGTGGTCTACGCACCGCCGCCCGTCTACTATTCGGCTGCGCCACGGTCGTTTATTCACCGCCGGCACCCTCCATTAACTTCATATCCCGTTGAGCATTCACCAGAGACCCTTTCGCGCCGGAGGCGAGGAGAGAGACGCTCCGAGAAGTCGAATCCAAGCTTCAGGGGATGCGCCGTGGATGGCGCACCCGAGTTGGGTTCTCCTGCGCCATTCGAACGATGAGCTTGCGAACCGAGTCCATCATCAAGGGGCGCAGCGTGGTCCATGACGACATTTTGTCGAAGGGACAACGGGCAGAAGAGCTGCCTCGCAGGTCCCGGCTCGTCCGCCCCGTAGGATCTCTCCAGTGCGAACGCGGGCTTGCGGGAATGTCGATACTGACTGACGCCCACTTGAAAAGAGTGCGACAATAAGAACCGGACGGGTGCGAGTCTGCCGTGGCAGACTCCCGATTACCAAGCCGCCCTCAGCTCCCACGAGGCGGCACTTTTGGACTGCGCCGATTCCCTCCCGCTTTTGCATTCCGAATGCAGAAGTGCCTTGCGCGTTGCGCGCGGGGGCCGGAGGGCTTGGCGACGGGCGATACGTTTAAGGACCGCCCTGCGAGAGTCCATGAGCCGCGAAACGCGGGACGCCCCCTGTGTTCACTTTGATCGACATGCGAGCGTCTACTGCACCGGTCATCCTGCGGATGGGGTCTATTTCATCGAGACCGGCCTGATCAAGCCCTTGGTGCTCGCTCCGGGCGGAAAGGAGTGCCTGCTGGCGATCCACGCGCCCGGCAACGTGTTTGGCGAGCTGTGCCTAGGAGGCGCAGACGTGGTTCGGCAGGAGACGGCCACGGCCATGGAAGACACGACATTGAAGGCGATCCCGTGCCCGGAATTCCTGACCCGCCTGAGCCACGACTCGCTGCTGGAGGGCTTTGTGCACTACCTGGCAGAGCGCGTCACGAGCCAGCAGGAGGTGATCACGCACCTGGTGACGGTCGACAGCGAGCAGCGGCTGGGGGAGACGCTGCTGATGCTGGGGAGGCATCTCGGCAAGCCAGACCCGCGCAGTCGGCGGATCGCGGTTCGAATCTCGCACGAGGAGCTATCGCAGATGGTGGGGACAACGCGGCCCCGGATCACGTGAACAGACTCCGTACACTTGGGCTGATCGAAGTCACCGCGGAGCACCATCTGATCGTGAAGGAAGCGAAGCTTCGCACCTACCTCCAGAGCCTCTCCTAAACCCCGACCGACCGCAGATCCTTATTTTCGGAAGTGTTCAATATTGAACCGACAGCCGTTGGGCGCGGGCGTAGGCTGGGGTGCGTATTGGGAGGAGGGCGAGGCTGATCGTGACACGGCCCCCCGCCGAGAAAGCTACCGTCAATAACCCCAGAGGTGGCTTCTCGACTCGGCCCCGCCCTCTTCCCAACCGTAGCCATCACCGAAAGTAAGCTGTTATGAGCAAACTGTCCGAGCTGTACCACCTTCTGTTCCCGTGGCATGGGGCATGAGCTCAGACGCTGAGTCAAGCGCGATGCACCACACGTGGGGTACTGAGCGGTCGCACTCGATGCCTCCGAATGTTCACCAGCCGACCCCGCACCTGCTCCACAATCTCGTGACGCACTGCGAATGCGGTACACTGCCTTGGCAGCGTATAGACTCGGTGGTAGAACCATGTACGACCCGGATCGAAAGCAGCTTTCGCGAGTTGTCGCACTCGCGAAATATGACGTGGATCACGCGGGCGAAGAGGTCTCGCTGGAGCTCTTCCGGAAGCTCGTACTCGAGCGCGCGCGGGTTAGGCTGGCACTTTACGACGAACATCATCCGGCTGAGGCGCTCGCAGCGCTGGAAAGCGACGGGGAGGGATGGAATCGACGCCGCTACGAGGAGCAGCGGGACGCGCTTCGCGCCAGGGTGGCGCAGCGGAGGAGCTCGTGGACGACAAGACGCTGAAACTCGGCTGGTGGGTCGCCCTCACGCTACACCGAGACACCGCTCCGCTTCGGAGCTACGTCGGTAAGGTCCAGCGGACGACCGCGGCGTGCGGATCACGATGATCGACTGGCTCGATGGCACCGCTTCCGACTACGACCTCTTCGTTCCCTGGCCGAGCATCGCCTCCGTCATGGTGGCGACGGACGAGCAAGATCTGACGCAATTCGAGGAGCGGGCCGGCCAATGGCACTCGCATTCCGCTTGCCTCGGCGGAGAGTACGATTGTGACCGGGCGCGCGAGCACAAAGGCAGCGAGAGGATCCGCGCGCGGGAGAGGCCGAAGTCTCAAGACTGAGCGGGAGCGCCTCGCAGAGCACCCCGCGGATCTCCTTGTAGGAAGACGACGGCTGCGGTAACCTTATATCGCCAGGCGTTTGGACAGACTTGAAAACGGTCCGCTTTTTCTCGCCTCCATCCGAAGAACCAAGGACCGCTTGCTGTCCGGGCCTTGGCCAGCAAGAAGCCGTTTCGTGTTATTCGCGCACACCGATTTCCTGGGCGCCGAGGCCGGGTACGGCCACGAGGGTAGGCATGCACGAAACTGAGGGCATGGGGGTGTGGACAGCAGCACGCACCTTGCGTTCAGCCACAGCTCCGGACTGGGGGCGTTTGGCAAGGAGTGAGTGCCAGAGCGATCATGCGTTCGGAGGCGCTCACGGCTTCGACAACGGTAACCACCCCCTGTCCCCTCCCGGCAGTCTTTGGAGATGCCTGGCGGACAGCCAGTAGATCGGGCTTCGAGTTACGCTGAAATACTTCATCCGTCGTACCCTGAAGGATCCGTCGGCGGCTTTTCATCGCGAGGCCGAAGATCCGATTCGCGCGGAGCTCTTCAGCATCGAGCGCCTCGAGCAGCACGCCGAGAGCCTCGCCACCGCTCAACACGTCACCACGAGGCCCGCGCGCGGCCGGTTGCTCGTGGCGCGGCTCCGGGACAACGACCGGGTGCTGCTCGGCGCGTATCGCTCGATCGGCGAGGCGATCCGGGAGGAGCACTTCATCACGCCGGCGGCCGAGTGGCTGGTTGACAACTTCCACGTCGTGGAAGAGCAGATCCGCGAAATTCGAGACGATCTTCCCCGCGGCTACTACCGTCAGCTGCCCAAACTTGCGGAAGGGCCTCTCGCGGGTTACCCGCGCGTCTTCGGCCTCGTCTGGGCCTTCGTTGCCCACACCGACAGCCGGTTCGACCCGCAGATGCTCTGTCGATTTGTGCGCGCCTACCAGCGCGTTCAACCGCTCACGATCGGTGAGCTCTGGGCGGTCGCGATCACGCTTCGCATCGTGCTGGTGGAGAACATCCGGCGCTCATCCGAGCGGATCGTCCACAGCCGCGCAGCGCGCCAGGAGGCCGATGCACTCTTCGACCGGCTGCTGGGTGTTGGCAAACGAGGGGCGGAGCCCGCCGAGACGGTCCTCCGGCGCTTCAACGAGAGGTCCCTCTCGAGGGAGTTCGTGGTGCAGCTCGTCCAGCGGCTGCGCGATCACGATCCGACGGTGACCCCGGCCCTGCAGTGGCTAGACGAACGCCTGGCCGCCCAGGGAACGAACGCCGACGAGCTCGTGCGAGAGGAGCATCAGCGGCAAGGCGCGATGAATGTGACGGTCCGCAACGTGATCACGAGCATGCGCCTCATGTCCGCGGTCGATTGGGCGGAGCTCTTCGAGAGCGTGAGTCTTGTGGACGAGGCGCTGCGTGAAGCCAGCGCCTTCGCCGAGTTGGACTTCCCGACGCGGGACCGCTATCGGCACGCGATCGAGGAGCTCGCTCGAGGCTCGAATTACTCGGAGCTCGAGGTCGCTCGGCGCGCGATCGTGGCGACCGGGCGCGCCGCGGGCGAGCCGACGCACGGCGGCGACGCAACCCTGCGACGCGAGCAGGACCCCGGCTACTACCTGATCTCGAGCGGGCGCCGCGGTTTCGAGAGGGAGCTCGGGTTCCGCGTTCCCATGCGTCACAGGCCCATCCGCGCCGTCGTTGCCGCGGGCCTCCCCGGCTATCTCGGGACGATTGCGGCGCTCACCGCCGGAATCGTAACCGTACCGCTCGTTGCGATGGCACGAGCTGGCGTCGACGCAAAGACGCTCTTCTGGCTCACCCTCCTCGCCATCGTCCCCGCCTCGGAGGCGGCCCTGGCGCTCGTGAACCGCATCGTCACAACCTGGTTTGGCCCGGCTGCACTCCCCGGTCTTGAGCTCCGGCAAGGAGTCCCGCGGCACCTACGCACGATGCTCGTGGTGCCCACTCTGCTCACGACGCGGTCGGAGATCGAGGAGCAGATCGAACGTCTCGAAGTCCACTTCCTCGCGAGCCCCGACGACGATCTACGCTTGGCTTTGCTCTCGGACTGGACGGACTCCGCAACGGAGAGCGCGCAAGACGACGACGAGCTCCTCGGCGCAGCGGCCCAGGGAATCGCGCGCTTGAACCAGCGTTACGGAGCGGCACCGGACGGCGAGCGATTTTTCCTCCTCCATCGGCGACGGATTTGGAACAACGGAGAGAGGAAGTGGATCGGCTGGGAGCGCAAGCGCGGGAAGCTGCACGAGCTGAATCGGTGGCTTCGTGGCGCGACCGACACGACTTTCCTCGCGGCTGGTGGCGGACTTCCCGCCGTGCCTAGCGGCGTCCGCTACGTGATCACCCTTGATGCCGATACGCGACTCCCGCGCGGGGCCGCGCGGCGGCTCGTCGGGAAGATGGCCCACCCGCTAAACCTTCCGCGATTCGACGTCGCGAGCGGCCGCGTAGTGGAGGGGCACGCAGTGCTCCAGCCGCGCGTCATGCCCTCGTTGCCGATCGGCCGCGAGGGCTCGCTCTACCAGCGGGTCTTCTCGGGACCGGGCGGCATTGATCCCTACGCGTTCGCGATCTCCGACGTGTACCAAGACCTGTTCGAGGAGGGCTCGTACAGCGGGAAGGGGATCTACGACGTGGACGCCTTCGCGGTGGCGCTGGAAGGCCAGGTCCCTGAGAGCACGCTTCTAAGCCACGACCTTCTGGAGGGGATCTTCGCTCGGGCGGGGCTCGTGTCGGATGTCGAGGTCGTCGAGGAGTACCCGTCCCGTTACGACGTCGCGGCAGCCCGGCAGCATCGCTGGGCACGCGGAGACTGGCAGTTAATCCCGTGGATCCTCGGGCGTCGCTCCGACTCGCAGCACTTGGACAGGGGGCCGCGCCGACCCGCGATCCCACGCGTCGGCCGTTGGAAGATGATCGACAATCTGCGCCGGACGCTGCTCGCCCCGTTCACCTTCCTCGCGCTGGCGGCGGGATGGACGCTGCCTCTCGCGGCCGCCGAGCGGTGGACCGCGTTCCTCCTCTCGACGCTCGCGCTCCCCGCGCTTCTGCCGTTTCTCGCCGGGATCGTGCCGCGGCGCACCGGAATCTCGAAGCGGAGCCATCTCCGTGCCGCCGCTGGGGACCTCGCGCTGGCTTTGTCCCAGATCGCGTTCGGGATCACGCTCCTCGCGCATCAGGCCTGGCTGATGACCGACGCCACTACGCGGACGCTGTGGCGCCTCTGCGTGAGTCGGCGCCGGCTCCTCGAGTGGGTGACCGCCGCGCAGTCGAACATCGATCCCCGATTGGATCTCCGCGGCTTCTACCGGTGGATGGGGGGTGGCGTCGCTCTCGGCGCCGCGGCCGCGCTCTTCGTCGCCTGCGGGGGACGCGGGGCGGGCCTCGTTGCCGCT
>DATFYN010000218.1:0-2858 GCA_035315025.1 Myxococcota bacterium | reverse complement strand
AACCGGGAGGTGCGTCTGGGGCAGTACGCCCTGCTCGGGATCGGCGGGATCCGGGCCCTGCGCGCCCTGGGCATCGAGGCCGCGGTCGTGCATGTGAACGAGGGCCACGCGGCGCTGGCAGCCTTCGAGCTGGCGCGCGAGGCCGTGGATGCGGGCGCCGCTCGCGAAGACGCGCTCGACGCGGCCCGCGAGCGCCTGGTCTTCACCACCCATACGCCGGTCGCGGCGGGCAACGAGACCTACGCCGCCGACGAGCTGTGGCGGGTACTGGGAGACCTCCCCGATGACCTGGGCCTTCCCCGCGAAGAGATCCTCGGCCGCGGGCGCATCCACCCCTCCGACCCCGACGAGCCGCTCGGCCTCACCGTGCTCGCGTTGCGCGCAAGCCGAAGCGCGAACGGGGTTAGCCGGGTGCACGGTGGCGTCGCACGGGGCATGTGGCACGAGGTCTGGCCGGATCGCGCCGTGGAGGAGGTCCCGATCGGGCACGTCACCAACGGCGTCCACCTGCCCACCTGGATGGCGGCGCCCATGCGGGAGCTGATGGATCGCTACCTCGGAGACGGTTGGACCGAGCGCGCAGCCGATCCACGGACCTGGGATCCTGTGGACGACATCCCCGATGAGGAGCTCTGGGCGGTCCGCAAACGCATGCGGAAGCTGTGCGTGGACTACGTGCGCGAGCGCTCCATCGCCGGTCACCTCGGCCGCGCCGAGCGGCTCGCCTCGATCGCGAGCTGGACGCAGCCCCTGTCCCCCGACATCCTGACCGTGGGCTTCGCCCGCCGACTGGCCTCCTACAAGCGGCTCCATCTGCTGCCCCACGGAGATCCCGCGCGCTTCCGCAGGCTGCTGCAGGGGGATCCTCCCGTGCAGTGGCTGCTGGCGGGCAAGGCGCATCCGCTCGACGACGAAGCCAAGGCGATCCTGCAGCGGACTAACGCTCTCCTCGGGCGCGACGACGACGTGCGGCAGCGCCTCGCGTACGTGGAGGACTACGACCTTGCCGTGGCCACGCGGCTCGTCGCCGGCTGCGACGTATGGACCAACGCACCGAGACCGCCGCTCGAGGCCTGCGGGACCAGCGGAATGAAGGCCATGCTGAACGGGGCGCTCAACCTGAGCGTGCTGGACGGCTGGTGGGCCGAGGCCTACGACGGATCGAACGGCTGGGCGATTCCGGCCGACCCCACCGAGAACGAGGCGGCTCATGACGACCGGGACCGCCACATCACGCTGGACCTCTTCGAGCGCGAGATCCTGCCGCTCTTCTACGACCGGGACGCCGACGGGGTTCCGCGGGGCTGGATGCGCCGGGTCAAGCGTTCTCTGCGAACCAACGGTCCGCGTTTCTGCACGTCGCGTATGCTTCGAGACTACGTGGCAGAAGTGTACGCGAAGGGTTGAGCAGGCCTTTCGCCTGGAGCTCCGTTCGGGTGAACCAGGCTCCGAGAAAGACCGCTAGGAGACGCACCATGGAAATGTCCGACCTGATTCCCGACCACGGCCTCGAGTCCCTCGGACTGCTGCACCTCCAAAATGTCTACTGGAACCGCTCGACCCCTTCGCTCTACGAGAACGCCGTCCGCCGTTTCGAGGGGCGCATCTCCCACATGGGCCCACTCGTGATCAGCATGGGGCAACACACGGGGCGAGCTGCCCGAGACCGGTACGTCGTGAAGGAGGAGCAGGCGATGCGCGACGTCTGGTGGGGCAAGATCAACGTCCCCTTCGCCGAGGAACACTTCGACGAGCTGCTCCGGCGCATGCGCGCCCATCTGCGTGCCAAGAACGTTTACGTCCAGGACTGCTGGGCGTGCGCCGACGCGCGCTACCGGACTCGCGTGCGGGTCATCACCGAGTACGCCTGGCAGAGCCTCTTCGCCCGGAACATGTTCATCCGCCCCCCGCGCGACCCTCTCGTCCACAAGAACTTCCGCCCCGATCTCACGGTGCTGTGCCTGCCGGACTTCCACGCGGATCCGGATCTGGACGGGACCCGCAGCGGCACGTTCGTCGCGCTTCACCTGTCGCGACGGCTGGTGCTGATCGGAGGCACCGCCTACGCGGGAGAGATCAAGAAGTCGGTGTTCAGCACCTTGAATTTCTTCCTGCCTCCCCTGAGCGTCTTGCCGATGCACTGCGCCGCCAGCGTCAGCAGGTCTGATCCCAGCAATGTCGCCATCTTCCTGGGACTCTCCGGGACGGGCAAGACCACGCTCTCGGCGGATCCGGACCGCCTGCTGGTCGGAGATGACGAGCACGGCTGGTCAGACGAGGGAGTCTTCAACTTCGAGGGCGGCTGCTATGCGAAAGTCATCCGGCTCTCGAAGGAGGCCGAGCCCGATGTCCATGCCTGCACGGAGCGCTTCGGGACGATCCTGGAGAACGTGGGGATCGACCCGGCTCTGCGGCACATCGACCTGAACGACGCGAGCATCACCGAGAACACGCGGGCGTCCTACGCGATCACGGCGATTTCGAACCACGTGGAGAGCGGCGTGGTGGGCCACCCCAGCCACGTGATCATGCTCACGGCGGATGCCTTCGGGGTACTTCCCCCGGTGGCGAAGCTCACGCCCGAGCAGGCGATGTACCACTTCCTGAGCGGGTACACCGC
Organism: Myxococcota bacterium; assembly: GCA_035315025.1. Lineage (GTDB taxonomy): Bacteria > Myxococcota_A > UBA9160 > UBA9160 > UBA9160 > UBA9160. Next base: position 238 of record DATFYN010000218.1, on the reverse strand, counting down.
CAAGCTGGGCGGGACCGAAATGGGGATCGACGAGCCCAGTGCGACCTTCAGTCCGTGTTTCGGGGCCCCCTTCATCACGCGCAACCCGATGATCTACGCGAGGATGCTGGCCCAGAAGCTGCGCGAGCACCACGCCACCTGCTGGCTGGTGAACACGGGCTGGACGGGAGGTCCCTACGGCACGGGACACCGCGTTCCGATCCAGGACACCCGGGCCATGTTGCGCGCCATTCTGGGC
>DATFYN010000217.1:0-4755 GCA_035315025.1 Myxococcota bacterium | reverse complement strand
ACGGTGAGCCACGCGGCGAAGTGCTTCTCGCTGGGCCAGCGGGCCATGTCGAGCCCGATCTCCGAGAGGAGCTTGAGGGCTGCGTAGGGTCCGATGCCGGGCAGCTCGGTGAGATCGACGCCTCCACAAAGCGTGAACAGCGGCGAACGGATCTCGAAGGAAGGCTCATTGGCGCTGCGGCTCTGGGTCCTGCGGGACTTTGGCAGGAGCGCGCCGGGGGCTTCGCAGGTCGCCTCGAGGGTGCGGATGCGGGCTTCGATCTGCTCATCGCAGCTGCGGATCTTCTCCTGGTAGAGGTCGTAGAGCTCGAGCCCTTGGCGGAGCACAAAGAGGTGCTCGTCGCGATAGTGACCGGTCAGGTAGGCGGCGATCTCTTCTTCGGAGACTTTGCAGCGGGGATGCCGGTGGCGGGCCAGCACGCGGGGATCCGTCTCACCCCCGACGATGTCGCGCAGGATCGCGATCCCCGTGACCCCGGTGACGTCGCTGATCACGTTGTGGAGCGGAAGGTTCATCAGCACCATGGTCTTGTGCATGCGCTGGACGTAGGAGGCGGCGGCCTCGACGAGCTGGTCGCGATGACGCACCAGGCTGCGCAGGGCGGTCACGGGCGCGTCGGGCCGAAAGCTTCCGCGCAGGAGCCCAAAGGTGTGCAGCTGCTGGATCCACTGGCAATCGAGGATGTCGCTCTTGCGTCCGGGAACTCCCTGGACGTGGCGCGCGTTCACGAGGAGCACCTCGATGCCGCGCTCTTCGAGGATCTCGTAGAGCGGAATCCAGTAGACGCCCGTGGACTCCATGGCGACGGTGCCGATGCCGCACCCTCGAGCCAGTCGGCCAGCGCGATGAGCTCGTGCGTGAAGCTCTTGAACTCGCGCACGGGCTGCTCGTCCCGATCGTCGGGCACCGCGACCCAGTGGCTCTCACTCCCGATGTCGATTCCGGCCGCGTTCAGGTGGATCTTCTCGAGGATTCGTTGCTCTCGCTGGGTGCGCTTGGAGGACGGTCGTCGACTCTTGCCTTTCACAGGGGGCTCCTTCACGATGCAGGGGGTGAGCATCCGAGGGCAGGGATGTGTCGTAGGAGCACTCTCCTGAACGGGATCACGCGATGCGTGTCACCAATGAGGTTCTCGCAACATCCCCGGACCAAGCTAACAAACGGGGACTCGCCATCAGTGGCGCGTCGGCCTCAGCCCTCGGGTGCTCCGCCCATCGTAGTGGCGTCCCGCACACCGAGGCCACGCGTTTTCTCTCCGAGGTTTCGCGGGCGCCAGGCGGGTGCAGAGCTAACAAGCCCACAGGCTCGTCGAATGAAACCGTTCTTGGACCAAGGCGTCGCTGAGGATCTCCCATGCCATTGGAAGCACTCCTGACACGGGTCGCGAACCCCTCCGCTGCGCTCTCGTTTCCGAGGCCCCAGCCAGAATTGGATGCCCGTAGTCAACAGACCGCAAGAGAGAACTCGCGGTTCGTCGAGGCAAGGGCACAGGCGGCCTGACCCGAGCCCCGCCAATGGCGGGCCGCCCGGAGCGGGGCGAGAATGCAGCGAGCGGGAGGAAACGCGCGTGCCGTTCATCGGAAGTCCGCCGGAACCGCGGGTGCCGACGTGGCGAGGAGTCTGGCTCCCGCTGCTCTCCGTCCTACTCGGGGTCTCTGTCGCGCTTTTCGCGGCGAGTGCATGGCTGGACCGCCTCCTCGCTTCGGGCCCGCTACCTTCGGTGTGGCGGGTCCTCGTCTATCCCCCGAACGACGCCGCCATCCAGACGCTTTCGACCGCAGGACAGACCGTCGCGGCCGTGTTGGCGATCGCGATTACAGTGGTCGCCATCGTCGTCGAGCTCGCCGCTACCCGCTACACGCCTCGCATCACCGAAATGTTCATACGAGACCCGGTCACGCAGGCGGTCATGGCCCTGTTCATCGTCACCACCGTTCTTTGTCTCTGGGTGGCGTGGGCGTACGCCGAGCCGGAGGGTGGTGCGTCTCCGATCCCGCACGCCGGCTTCGCCCTCGTGATGCTGCTCCTCACGGTCTGCCTGATCGTGCTTCTGCCCTATTTCGTATTTGTATTCACCTTCCTGAACCCGGAGCGCGTGATCGACCGCATCCGCGCTCAGACGCTCGAGGCCGTTCTCGCCCCCGGCGCGCGGACCGCCTCGGAGCGCCAGGCCGAGGCCGTGCGGAACATCGAGCAGCTCACCGACGTCGCTCTCACCTCGCTCGAGAACCGCGACAAGACGATCGCGATGGCGGCCATCGATGCACTCCAGGGCATCGCTCTCGATTTCCAGCCCGCGCGGGCCTCCCTCTCCCACGATTGGTTCGAGGTCAGCGGTCCCCTGGCACGCGACCCCGACTTCGTCGCAATGTCCGAGGGACTTCTCGCGAGCGTCTCCCAGCGGAAGATCTGGCTCGAGCTCAAGGTGGTGAAGCAGTTTCTTACGATCTTCAACGAGGCCCTGAATGGGTCGCGCGACGTCGACTCTCTGATCGGGATCCGCGCGCGCGGGATCGCCGCGGACGCGCTGGCACGCGGATCGCTCGACCTCTTCGATCTCATGGTACGATTCTTCAACAGCTGCCTGCGCGCAGCGATTAACGCGCGCGACGTGCGCACGGCGTATTACACCGTGCACCAGTACGGGATGATGGCCGAGTATGCGCTCACGAACGGCGCAGCAGACCGCGCCGTCGCCATCTCGAAATACCTCCGCTTTTACGGGCATGTCTCGTATGGCGCGGAACTGCCCTTTTTGCTCGAAACCGTGGCCTACGACCTCTGCACGCTTGACGAGCTGGCCTTCGAGTGCGGGAGCCCCTTCGCGGAAGACATCTTCCAGATTTTCTTGAAGACGGATAAGGAGGCGGAGGGAAGCGTCCAAGAGCGCAGTCTTCGCGGCGTCCGCAAGGCGCAGGTGCGGCTCGCCACATTCTTCCTCCTGCGAGGTGACCGCGCGCATGCGTACCTCATCCATGAGGATATGGCTGGCGAGCCCGCCGAGTTCCTCGCATCGATCCGTGAGGAGCTCAAGCGCGAAGAATCCCCGGAGTATTGGGAGGTCACGGACCGCGAGGAGAACTTCTCCTGGCTCCCCCCCGAGCGACGCTCGCGCCTCGATGAATTCTTCGCATGGTTCGATGGCGGCGGGACGTAGCGCGGCCGCGTGATCATCGAGCCGCAGTTGGCGCGTGCATTCCGCCGGGACGGAAGACTCACCCCGCGCTTGGTCTCGAGGGGTCGCCATGCACGGCGCTCTACACCTCGCTGCGACCTCGAACCAGCGCTTGGCGACGAACTGGCGACGAGTGGAGCAAAAGCGAGACAGTCCGTGGTGTGACGGGTGGGCCCTCCAGGATTCGAACCCGACGGGGTCCTAGAAAATCGAAATAATTTCAGGTGGTTCGAAGATCGAAACAGGGCTTGGCGACAAGCTGGCGACAAATCCAAGCGAATGCCAACGCGGATCGTGGAGACCTCGCTGCCAAGCCGCTCACTTGACAGCGGGGATTCGAACCTGCGACCCGAGGCGCCCCGAAGAGGACAAAGATTCCCAAGAATGATGCGCGCTTACACGAGAGCGCGTTTCATGGAGCGCACAGGATGTCACTGGGTGTCACCTGCAACGTCACCACGCCACCCAGAAGTCACCTCACGTGCACTGGCAAAGTCGCCTCATCTCCACGCTGGCGGTCGGTCCCCGTGATCCGCGAACAAGGAACGCCCTCCTGGGCATAGACTCGGAGGTATCCAATGCCGAGAACCTGCACCTTCTGCGTTCGGGGGTTCAAATCGGGGGGGCGCTCCGTACGATTGCCGACTCGAGGAACCGTGTGCGTGCAGCCTGAATGGGTATGGGCGGCGTAAGCTAGGACCCCGAAGAATTCGCTCGGCCCCCTATCGACGCACGCCCTCCTTCCGGAAAACCTTAATGTTTGCGTCGCTGATCGACTTTTCGGAATGGACACAGATCGCGGAAGCCTCACGGAAGCACGTACCCTGGGCGCGCGCTGGAGCAAAGTTCGACGGCGGGGCGCTGGCGGGCGATCGACTCTTGCATCAGACTGTTGTACCGCGTGCACGCCGTCGGCGACTGTCGGCTGTCGTGAGGTCGATGGTTGTTGCAGATCTATCGCCGCTACATCGCATACGGTTCCAACATGTGCCGAGTGCAGATGGCCAAGCGCTGTCCGGCTGCCCGGCTGCTCGGCGTGGCGGCATTACCGGGGCGGCGCTTCCTGATCAACCGCCAGGGCTTTGCCACCCTGGTCTCCGCGCCCGCCGAGCAAGCCTACGGCCTGATTTGGGCGCTGAACGCCGAGGACGAGCGCAGCCTCGACGGCTACGAGGGCGTCGCTGACGGCGATTATCTCAAGGAGGCGGTGATTCTCGCGGAGCACGGCGAGGCAGTGCTCTACATCGCGGCGGATGCGACGCCGGGAAAGCCGCTCCCGGGCTATCTCGAAGGCATTCTCGCCGCCGCTGTCGCCGCCTCCTTGCCGCTCGCCTATCAGGCCGAGCTGGCCCGTTGGCGCGTGGCGTGAGGACGAGGGCCGCTGCAGCGGTCCGGCTTCACCAAGCGATCACGGTCACGGTGCGCCGGTGCCCCCGATCTCGTCGGTGACCACCGCGAAGCTCAGCAGCTTGGCCGGGCCGAAGGTGCTGCTGATCGGCACGTCCGCCGCGTCGCGGCCGCGCGCGATGAGTACCCGGCCGATTCGCGGCTCGTTGTTGCGGGGGTCGAAAGTGTGCCAT
>DATFYN010000216.1:0-7060 GCA_035315025.1 Myxococcota bacterium | reverse complement strand
GCGCGGAGGCGAGAGCGGCTGCTCGTGCTCGTGGCGTCGGCGCTGCTCCTTCTTCCCGGACTCGGTCGACTCGGGCTCTGGGCGCCGGACGAGCCCCGCTACGCGCAGGTTGCAGAGGAGCTGCGCTCGTTCGTTCACGGTCCAAGCGGCCTTGTCGTTCTCCACCTAAACGGCGACGTCTACGACCAGAAGCCCCCGCTCTACTTCTGGGCCGCGGCACTCGCGGGTTTGCCCGGCGGGCGCGTCACGGAACAGGCCGCGCGCCTTCCCTCCGCGCTCGCAGGCATCGCCTGCGTGGCGCTCACGATGCGCCTTGGAGCGCTCCTCCTTTCCCCGCGCGCTTCCGTCTTGGGGGCGCTCTTCCTCCTCACCAGCCTTGACTTCGCCCGCCTCTCGCGCCGCGTGCAGCTCGACGTCGTACTGACACTCTTTGAGTTGGTGGCGCTCTACGCCTTCGTGCGTCTCGAACAGAAGGAAGGGTCGCGTACAGGAAACCTCCTCTGGCTGCACGCCGCCCTCGGCCTCGCCGTCCTCACGAAAGGCCCTGTCGGCTTCTTGCCTCTCCTCGTGATGGCGGTCGCGCTCGCTTTCGATGGCCGACTTGCGGCGCTGCGTGGCCTTTTCCCCGCTTGGTCGCCTCTTCTCTCCCTGGCACCCCCTCTCGCGTGGCTCGCAGCCGCAGCCACGCTCGCTCCAGCGGGTTTTTTCGACGCCGCCGTGGTGCAGAACCTCTGGGGCCGTGTGGCCGAGGGGACGGCGCATCCACGCCCGTTCTATTACTACGCGTACCAGTTCCCGATCGACTTCCTGCCGTGGTCGCTCGTGTGGCCCCTCGTCCCCTATGTTGCGCGGCGCAAGGTGTTCGCGGGCTCCGCCGATCCGGAGCGGGGGCGCGCCTGGCGTTTTCTCCTCTCGTGGGTCGCTACGACCTTCGTCGTTTTCTCGCTCTTCGCGGGGAAGCGGGGTCTTTACCTGGCCCCGGCGGCGCCGGCTGCCGCCCTCCTCAGCGCAGACGCCCTCCTCCTTTTTCTCCTCGAGCGCGGGACCTTGCCGAGGGCCTTTTCGTGGCTCGCCTTCGCCCTCGCGGCCTCGCTCTTCGCCGTGGGCGTGCGCCTCGCCCTCTTCCCGCAGGTTTCGGGCGTCTCGCTCCCGTGGACCTTCGGCGCGGCGGTGGCGACGATCGCCGCGGGAGGAGCCGCGGCGTGGGGGTGGCTTGGTCGAGGCGATCCGACACCTCCTCATGTTGGGTCGGAACGCGCCACCCTGCGCCGGATCGGCGTCGCCGTGGCGGGTGCCTTTGCGCTTCTCGCCTCGGCCTTCCATCTCCTCTACCCGAGTCTGGATGACGAGAAGTCGCCGCGACCCGTGGCACTCGCCGCCGCCGCGCTCGTACCGCAGGGCGAGCCCATCGGTCTCCTGGGAAGTAGTCCTCTCGTCGGCGGGCTCGTCTACTACGCCGGGCGCCCCATCCTGGAGCTCGACTCGCCGCTCGAGGCCCGCGCCTTCCTCGCGCGGGGCGGGCGCGCGATCGTGCTCGAGGCCAAGAAGCTCGACCGGCTAAATGCCGTCGTGCCGGTCCAAGTGAGGAGCCGCGCGCGCGCAGACGACCGCACACTCCTCGTGGTGATCCCGTCGGGAGAGGTCGCGCAAGGACCTCTGGCGCCCGCTCCGCCCGCGCTACCGCCCTAGACGAAAGCCGCCTCGGGCTCGTCTCTGAGGCGCGCGTCGGCTAGGCTCGGCTTCGTCCTTTTATGCCAGAGCGCAGCGGGAGGAGCCCCCGATGGCCGACAAGGCGCAGCTCCGCGTCGGCGACAAGACGGTCGATCTCGATGTCCTGGTGGGCAGCGAAGGCGAGCGCGCGCTCGACATTCGCAAGCTCCGGGATTCGACGGGCGTCATCACGTTCGATCCGGGATACGCGAATACCGGTTCGTGCCGCAGCACGATCACCTTCATTGATGGCGACCAGGGCATCTTGCGTTACCGCGGCATCCCGATCGAGGAGCTCGCCAGCCAAAGCACGTTCCTCGAGGTCGCCTACCTCCTTATCTATGGCTCGCTACCGACCCAGGTCGAGCTTTACCGGTTCGTCGAGTCGATCCGGCGCCACTCCATGCTGCACGAGGACATGAAGCGGTTCTACGGCGCACTTCCCAAGGATGCGCATCCGATGGCTGCCTGCTCTGCAGCCGTCGGCGCGCTTGCGACGTTCTACCCCGACTCCCTCGACCACCGCGATCGAAGACAGATCGAGATCTCTGTGCACCGCCTGATTGCAAAGGTTCCCACGATCGCGGGCTACGCCTACAAGCACTCCATCGGCCAACCCTTCATGTATCCGAATAACCGGCTCGAGTATGTCGGGAACCTCCTCTACATGTTGTTCGCCAATCCGTGCGAGGACTACCACGTCGATCCCGTGGTCGAGAAGGCGATCGATCTCTTGCTGATCCTCCACGCCGACCACGAGCAGAACTGCTCGACCAGCACCGTGCGCCTCGTGGGCTCGTCCAATGCCAACCTTTTCGCGGCCATTTCCGCCGGCATCAACGCGCTCTGGGGGCCGCTGCACGGCGGCGCCAACCAGGCCGTGATCGAGATGCTGGAGCGCATCCGCGACGAGGGCCTAAACGCCCGCCAGTTCGTGGATCGGGCCAAGGACAAGCAGGACACGACACGTCTTATGGGCTTTGGTCACCGGATCTACAAGAACTTTGATCCGCGCATGAAGATCATCAAGAAAGCCTCTGACGAGGTGCTCACCAAGCTCGGCGTGAACAGCAAGCTCCTCGAGATCGCGAAGGAGTTGGAAGAAATCGCGCTCAAGGACGAATACTTCATCGAGCGCAAGCTCTACCCGAACGTCGACTTTTACTCCGGTGTGATCTACAACGCGATCGGTACCCCTGCCAACATGTTCACGGTAATCTTCGCGATCGGTCGCCTGCCGGGCTGGATCGCCCATTGGTCCGAGATGCACACAGATCCCGACACCAAGATCGGCCGACCGCGTCAGGTGTACACCGGCGAGAAGCAACGCAGCTGGGTCCCCTTCTCCCAGCGCTAGTCGGGTCCCCACGTCGTGATCTGGTTGGACGGCCAGCTTCTGCCCCGCGACGCGTCTGTGGCGCGCGCCGATGATTCGGCTCTTGCGAGCGGACGGGGCTGCTACACGAGCGCGCTCTGGTCCGGAGGCGGCGCGCGCTTTGCGGAGCGCCACGCGCGGCGGCTGGTCGAGAATGCCGCGCGCCTCGCCCTGGGCCGGCTCGAGCCGGCCGCCTGCCTCGAGGCGATCCGCGCCCTTGGCTCTGCGGTCTTCGGCGAAAGGGCGGGAGTCGTGCGGGTGCAGGCGAGTCGGGACGGGAACCGCGCCTTGCACCTTCTCGCGACAGCGCGCCCCTTCGATGAACCGCGTCCCTTCTGGCGGGCGATTTCGGCGCCGTTTCCCCATCCCGGCCCGATGCCCTGGGGTGGCGCGAAAGTGACGGGGCACCTCCCCTTCCTCCTCGCACGCGAGGCAGCGCGCGCCGCCGGCGCCGACGATGCGCTTCTTTTCGATACGGCGGGGCGCCTCGTCGAGGGCGCGCGCACGAATGTGTTCGTCGTGCTCCACGACGGCACCCCTGCGACGCCCCCGCTTTCACGCGGCGCTGTGGCGGGAATCGCGCGGGAGATCCTGTGCGAGCGTATGCCGGAGCTCGTGGAGCGGGACGTGAGCTTGAGCGATCTTGCGCGGGCCCGGGAGCTCGTGCTCGCAAACGCGGTGCGGGGCGCCGTGTCCATCGTGAGCGTGGATGGCCGCCGGATGGGCTCCGGGGTGCCGGGCCCGGCGGCGGCGCATTTTCGCGCGCTCCTCGACGCTGAGCAGTAGCGCTCGACGCTTCGCCCGTCTCTTGGCCGCTGCTACCGTGATCCGACGCCATCTGGGAGGAAGCGCATGAACATCCAGGGTCTCGGGGCCCTCGTGAGCGGCGGCGGGTCGGGCCTTGGGGAAGCGACCGCGCGCAGCCTTGCGGCGCGCGGTGCACACGTTGCGATCCTCGATCTCGAAAAATCGAAGGGGAAGGACGTCGCCGCATCCCTCGGCGGAAAATCGATTTTTGCGCCCGCCGACGTCACGAGCCCGGAGCAGGTGGTGGCCGCCCTCGATCGCGCGTTGGAATCCTTCGGCGCGCTTCACGTGGCAGTGAACTGCGCGGGGATCGGGGCGGCAGGGCGGACCGTCGACAAGGACGGCAAGCCCTTCGACCTCGGATGGTTCACCCGCTGTATCCAGGTCAACCTCGTCGGGACCTTTAACGTGATCCGGCTCGCCGCGTCACGCATGATCGCAAACGCCCCCAACGCGGGCGGCGAGCGCGGAGTCATCGTGAATACCGCTTCCGTCGCCGCATTCGATGGGCAGATCGGCCAAGCGGCCTACTCGGCCTCGAAGGGCGGGGTTGTGGGGATGACCCTCCCGATCGCGCGGGATCTTTCCAAGAGTGGAATCCGGGTGGTGACGATCGCTCCGGGACTGTTTCGCACGCCCATGCTGATGATGCTTCCAGAGCCGGCCCTCGAGGCGCTGGGCTCCACGGTTCCCTTCCCGCCGCGACTCGGCGATCCCTCGGAGTACGCGGCCCTCGCCTGTCATATCGTCGAGAACCCGATGTTAAACGGCGAGACCATCCGACTCGACGGCGCACTTCGGATGGCTCCGAAATAGACGCGATGGAGCTCGGGCGCCTCGCGATCAGCCTTCCCCTGCCCTTCCTCACGTCGCGCGAGTGTGTCGCGCTCGCGCAGAAGGCGGAGGAGGAGTGGGGCTATGACGCGATCTGGTTGGCCGAGACGGCGGGCCCCGATGCCTTCGCCCTCGCAGGCGCCCTTGCGCAGGGGACGCGCTGCTCGACGATCGGCACGGCGGTCGTTCCGGTCTACAACCGCACGCCCGCCGTGCTCGCCATGGGAGCCTCGACCCTGGCCCAGCTTTCGGAGGGCCGCTTCATCTTGGGGATCGGATCGTCGAGCCACGCGATCGTAGAGGAGTGGAACGGCGTTGCGTTCGATCGGCCGCTCACACGCGTGAGGGAGACAGTGGCCGTGCTCCGGCAGGCGCTGGCGGGCGAGCGCACCGACTTCGTCGGCCAAACCGTCCGATCGCGCGGCCTGCGCCTTGGCAGCGTGCCCGCACATCCGGTTCCGATCTATGTGGGAGCCCTGCGCGAGAAGATGCTGGCGTTGGCCGGCGAGGTGGCAGACGGGTTGTGCGTGAATCTATTCCCGGTCTCCGCCTTGCCGAAGATGCTGGCGGCATACCAGGCGGGTGCGAGACGCGCGGGGCGGGACGGGTCCCGGGACGAGGTTGTGTGCCGCTTCCAGGTGGCCCTGACCGATGACCTCCCCGCGGCGCGCAATCTCGCGCGCCTTGCCTTTTCCGCGTACATCGCCGCCCCGGTCTACAACAAGTTCTTTGCATGGTGCGGTTTCGAGAATGAGGCGCGGGCCGTGGCCCAGGCCTTCGCGCGGCGCGATCGTGCGGCGACGGGCGCGGCCATGAGCGACGACCTGATCGATCGGGTCTTTATCCTTGGCTCTGCCGAGCGCTGCCGCGCGCAGATCGCGGAGTTCGTGGCAGCGGGTGTCACCACCCCCGTGCTCTCTCCCCTCGCCGTGGATCGCCGCGGCATCATGGCGGTCTTCGAGGCGTTCGCGCCAAAAAAGCTCGGACAGAGCCACGCGGGCGAGACTACAGCATGAGCGGGGAGGCCCCCTCGCCGATTGTCGTCACGGGGGCGACGGGGCTCGTGGGCCGGCGGCTTCTCCCGGCGCTCTTGCGCGCAGGCAGTCATGTACGGGTGCTGACGCGCAATCCCGCTCATGCGTGGCTCCCGGGCGGAAGCGCGAAGCGCGGCGCGCCCACGGCGGACGCGGTGGCCTGGGACGGCACGCGTGCTCCCCGCACCGCGCTCTGCGGTGCGGCCGCGGTCGTGCACCTGGCCGGAGAACCGGTCTTCGCCGGCCGCTTGACCCCCGCTCGGCGAACCCGCATCTACGAGAGCCGGATTCGTTCGACGGAGGATCTCGCGGCTTCGCTTGGCCAGCTCGCGCCCGAGGAGCGGCCGCAAGTCCTCGTCTGCGCCTCGGCCGTGGGCTACTACGGGTCCCGGGGCGAGGAGCTGCTCGACGAATCGAAAGCTCCGGGTGAGGGCTTCCTCGCGCGCGTCTGCGTGGCATGGGAGGCGGCGGCCGCGCAGGCTGCCCGTCACGGAGTGCGTGTGGTTCAGCTCCGGATCGGCATCGTGCTCGCGCGCGAGGGAGGGGCTCTCCAGAAGATGACGCTGCCGTTTCGCTTTGGGCTCGGCGGCCCACTCGGCGACGGGCGCCAGTGGGTGCCGTGGATTCACATCGACGACCTCGTGGCGCTGATCCAGAAAGCGCTCACCGATGCGTCGATCACGGGTCCGGTAAATGCCGTGGCGCCGGTCCCCGTTCGCAACGCCGAGCTCACCCGCGAGATCGCGAGCCGGCTCCACCGACCCGCCTTCCTGCGGGTCCCTGGCTTCATGGTGCACGCGCTCCTCGGCGAGCTTGCGGGCGAGCTCCTTGGAAGCCGCCGCGCCGTTCCGCAACGCGCCAGCAGCGCAGGATTTCGATTCGCACACGAGAAGCTTTCGAGTGCTCTCGCCGCGGAGCTTTGAACGCGAGTCTTAGTTTCTCGGGAGAGCGTTCATCGGGTCGAAGACCGCCGGCAGGACTTCCTTCAAGGCCGGGCGCTCGGCTCCGGGCGCCACCTCGAAGAAGCCAAGCGAGACTGCCGGGGAGCGCGCGGTCGGGAAGCGCTCGCGGAAGTCGCTCAGCAGACGCTCCAAAATTTCGAGGGCACGGGTGCGATCCACGTCCGCCAGGAAGAGGACGGCGCGCTCCCGTGTCATGCGGAAGACCGCGTCCTCAACCCGGAGCGCGCTTTCGATGTAATCGATGAGCTCGGGAAACAGAAGCTCGCCCTCGGCGCCCGCGACGCCCACGACGACCGAAGGGAGGGTGTGCTGGTTCGCGAGGTCGCAGCAACGCTCGA
>DATFYN010000215.1:0-2176 GCA_035315025.1 Myxococcota bacterium | reverse complement strand
TTCGCCGTCTCCTCGAAGACGTCGAGTCGGTCGAGGATGTCGAGAGGGAGGTTTGCGATCGCCTTGTGGATTTCTTCCACGCTGGTGGCTCCGTCATCGATTTCCCTCTGCACGAGATCCACGAGCCTTTTTGCCTCAGCCTCGCCGTCGCCCTTCGTCCTCTTGGCTTGCGTCATCGTTCCTTCCTCCACCGCATTGCGGTGCCTGGGTTCGGAATGAGTGCTTTGCACCCGGCGTGCCACCGCTGAGCACCAAGCCGGGGGCTGGAGTTAGGCTGCGCCGCGCCTATCCGACGGCGAGTGAGGCGTGAAGGGCCGTCGGCCAGGTCGGCGGATGCGACAGTTCGCCACGATCGGCACAGGCGGCTTGCTGTGAGTACCGCGCGGGCCCTTTCTGGAGCCGGCGATCCGGCGAGGTCGCGGACTTCCTGTCCTTCCGACTGCAAGAGCGACTGCTCGGAGGGAGACTCCAGCTCGGCCGGCAGTTTCATGGTCGGCCGTTCGGGCCTCCCAGCGCGGTCAGATCTGCGACGCACTCGCTTCAAATTAGCCTTCTGAGCGAGGCGGATGCGCGGCGTCCTGAGATACACTTCCTCGTGATACTACGTCTTCTCCGTCGGAAAACCCGCTTCGATGCTGGCCCGTCTCCGCAGCGCAATGGGCGTCAGCCCCGAGGGGTCTTCCGTATGAAGCGGCCGAAGAGGGACTACGTGATCCAGAGCGTCGATAACGCGCTCTGTTTGCTTGAATCCTTTCAGTCTGAGGAAGAGCTCGGTGTGACCGAGCTCTCGCGTCGCCTCGGTGTCCACAAGAATAACGTCTTCCGGTTGCTCGCGACGCTCGAGGAGCGCGGCTACATCGAGCAGACGCCGACGAGTGACCGCTATCGGCTCTCTGTGGCCTGCCTCGAGCTCGGCCAGGCGTTCGTCCGCGGCCGCCACCTGCTGCGCGAGGCAAAACCCATGCTAGGCGGCTTGGCGCACGAGGTTCACGAGACCGCGCATCTGGCAGTGCTGCGCGAGTTTGAGGTGACCTCGCAGGAGAGCAGCCCGACCAGCTGCTCTGCGCAAGCCTGCGCGTGGGCCGTCGCGCACCGGCTCACTGCACTGCCCCGGGGAAGGTCCTGCTCGGCTGCGCCAGCGAGGCCCTGCGCGACGCGTACGAGCGCCACATCGCAGGCGGAGGCCCGCTACTGGCCTCTACGCCCGCCACAATCATCGATGGCTTCAAGCTGCATGAGCACCTGCGTGTGGTGGCGAGCCAGGGCTTCGCGGTTGACCTCGAGGAGTGCGAAGTGGACGTCTCCTCCGCGGCCGCGCCCGTCTATGACGGGACGACGCGGCTTGTGGCCGCTGTCCCGGTATCTGGCCCTGCAGTTCGGCTCGGCCAGGAGCGGCTCTGCGGAGCGTCGTGCCGAAGGTGGTCGCGTGCGCGGAGCACCTCTCCGCGAGGCTCGGCTACGCGGTCGCCTCAGACCCTCGGGATGGCTCGAAGGCGGTTGAAAAATAACGCACGAAAGAGCGGCGGTTTTTCCGAGGGTCTAATTGGTGAGACGGTGGCGCCGCCGAACTAAAAGGGAACAACTCGTAGCGGGGGGCGCCTTTGCCGAAGGGAGACATCGCACGCACGTTAATCACCTGTCGTGGACCATGGCGGCGTAACACAAGGTTGTGAAGCCGAACAGGAAGAGAATCTTTCGTGGATTCAACATGCAGCTGCTCCATAGTCAAGCGGATACCGCTGGATGCAAAATCACCGACTTGAATGTGCAGTAGACGGGGGGAATGATGATCCTCCAGATCGTCTCCGGTGGGCAAACGGGGGCAGACCAGGGGGGCCTGGAGGCGGCGTTAGCGCTGGGCATCCCGGTCGGGGGGTGGGCTCCAAAGGGCTGGCTGACCGAGAACGGCCCTGACCCGACGCTGGAGTCGAAATATGGGATGAAAGAGCACGCAGAACCCGCCAAGCTCATGGAGCAATTCAATCACCTGCGGACTACCCAGATGGGATTCTTCCGTGAGTTCATCAAAGGTCGATTCAGGGTCCTCAACATTGCAGGCAACCGGGAGAGTGTCCAATCGGGAATTCAGCAAGCGGTGAAGAGTTTCCTCATCGAGGCCATCCCGCTGGCGAACAAATGACTATGGCGGAGAGCTAGGGTCCGGGTGCCGCCTCAC
>DATFYN010000214.1:0-2144 GCA_035315025.1 Myxococcota bacterium | reverse complement strand
GCCCTACGGCACCGTGTATTCGACCACCGATACGGGCGAGCGCTGGACATCCTTTGAACGTGCGGTGCTCGAGGGTACCGAGCCGGAGGGTTGGCTCTTCTGGCGGCCCAAAACGCGCGATGACCTCACATGGTATGTACCCGCCGTCCTGGAACCACCACGGCCGCTCGATTCTTCTGCGCTCGACCGACGCCGTGCGCTGGAGCCTGGTGTCAGAGATCTGGCGCGGGGAGGGCAACGACGAAGCCGATTTGGGGTGGCTGCCCGATAGACGCATGCTGGCCACCGCGCGCCTCGAGGTGACTCCCGATCGCACGCTTGGGAACCGGGACGCATCGACCCTGCTTGCCACGGCAGCGCCGCCCTACGAGAGCTGGACCTATCACAAGAGCCGCGTCACGCCTCTCGATGGTCCCGCGCTCTTTGCCTACGACGGCAGGATCTACGCGGTGGCTCGCTACCAGGCGGGCCCCCGGAGTGTCTTCACGCGGCTCGGCGGGACGTTCTCGCGCAAGCGTACGTCCCTTTTTCTGGTCGAGCCCGAGCGCCTCGTGCGCCTCTCTGATCTCCCGAGCGCGGGAGATACTTCGTATGCCGGAGTCGTCTTGAAAGATGGAGCGCTCTTTGCGAGCTACTACACCAGCGAAATTCGGCGCGACTATCCCTGGATCCTTGGTATGGTCTTGCCCACCCGCATCCGCATGACCCAGGTCCCGCTCGACCGCCTCGCGGGACTCGCGCGCGAGAAGGCGGGGCTCAAGGAGGCAGCGAGTCCAAGATGACCTCCCCCGCACCGGCTTCAAGCCGACTCTCGGAAAAACCGATCGCGCGCTGGGAACGCCTGATCGTCGCCCTCGATGTCCCGACGCCCGATCAAGCCCGGGCTCTTGTACGGGAGCTCGGAGAGAGCGTGCACTTCTACAAACTTGGTCTCGAGCTGTTTCTGACCGATGGCTACTTTCCGCTCCTGGCGGAGCTCATCGGTCAAGGCAAGAAGGTCTTCGCCGATCTCAAGTTCTTCGATGTCCCGGAGACCGTGGCGGCTGCGGTTCGGCAGATGCGCGGCCGGGGGGTCTCGTTCCTGACCGTCCACGGCAACCAGCGCATTCTCGAAGCTGCATGCCGCGAGAAGGGTGACCTTGGAATCCTCGGTGTTACCGTGCTCACGAGCTTCGATCGCGAGGACCTGCGCGATCTCGGCTTCCCGACCCCGATCTCGGTCGAGGACCTTGTGCTCTCCCGGGCCAAGCGTGCGCTGAGCGCGGGCTGCGACGGCGTGATCTCGTCCGGACTCGAGGCAAAACGGCTGCGCGACCAGCTCGGGGCGCGGCTGCTCGTGGTGTCGCCGGGGATCCGGCCGTTCGAGAACCGGTTGGCCGATGACCACAAACGCGTCATGACAGACCGGGAGGCGTTTCTCGCCGGCGCGGACTACGTCGTGGTCGGGCGCCCCATCCGCAATGCACCGCGTCCGCGCGAGGCGGCGGAGCGGATCCAGACCACGATCGCGGAACTATTTCCGGCCTAGGCAACATTCTCCGTCCCGCGTCGCTTGCGCAGCCGAAGGGGCAAGGCTCCTCAAAGCGCTGCGCCGGCCGGCCCGTGGAAACCCGATCGCGCCGCGTTTCACTTCGCCGTCCGAGGTCGCGCGAGGAGAGGGCAGGTAGGCGGCCACGCCTTTCGCGATGACGGCGAGCCGGTCCCATCCGCGTTCGAGTTACACTTCGCCGATGCCCCGCACCCGCGGCAAGACGACCCTGCCCTGGACCCTGCGCATGATCGAACGCTCGGGGGTCTCTCCTCTGTGGGTCGCGCTCGGAGTGACGGCGGCCTACCTCGCGGTTTCCCTCCTCTGGCACAACCTCGCGGGTCCTTACCGTGGGATCTACGTGCACGACGTACCGTTCTGGCGCACAAGCTGGAGGATCGAGCTTGTCTTCGGGCTTCTCTTTGCAGTCCCACTTTCGCTTGCGACCTGGGTGCTCCGCGGCGCGCGGCGAGATTTCGACGCCCTTCGCCCGGCGCTGCGGCTTTCAGAAAAAGAGGCTGTGGCAATGCGCGCGGGGCTCGTGCGGTTCCGTCGGCGGGATCTCATCATCGCAGGCTTTTCGGGCATGGTGGCCGGCTTCGCCTTGAATCTGACC
>DATFYN010000213.1:0-14670 GCA_035315025.1 Myxococcota bacterium | reverse complement strand
CTGCACGCGAACCCGCGCCACCACACCGTGGCCTTCACCGAGGCCCCGCTGCCAAAGCGCATCCACCACTTCATGCTCGAGCTGGGCGCCCTGGAGGACGTCGGGCACGTCCACGACCGCTGCCTCGACGCCAGCGTCCCGATCGCGAACACGCTCGGCCAGCACCCGAACGACGGGATGTTCTCGTTCTACGCGAGGACGCCTTCGGGTTTTTTGGTCGAAATCGGTTGGGGCGGCCGCAAGGTGGATGACGCCACCTGGGAGGTGCGCACCTACGATCGCCTCAGCACTTGGGGGCACCGTCCGCCCGCGGCGCCGAGTGTCTGAGATGCGCATCGGCTGGAACGGCGGCGGCCACCACCGGAACCTCGAGGCGATCCGCGACGAGGCGCGGCGTGCGGCGGAAGACGGCTTCGCGAGCTTCTGGCTCTCGCAGATCACCGGTCCCGACGCTCTGACGGCGCTGGCCGCGGTGGCGGCCGACGCCCCGGGGATCGAGCTCGGAACTTCAATCGTCCCGCTCTACGGGCGGCATGCGATCCCCCTCGCCCAGCAGGCGCTCACCGCTCAGGCCGCTACGGGGGGGCGGCTCGTACTCGGGATCGGACCCTCCCACAAGCTCCTCGTGGAAGGAATGCTCGGTGAGTCTTACGACCGGCCCTTCACCCGCACCCGCGACATGCTGCGCGCCCTGCGCGTCCTTCTCGCGGGAGAGGCTGTCAACATCCAGAGCGAAGAGATCGTTGCACGCGGCCAGCTCAATATCGACGCACCGCCCTGCCCGATCCTTGTCGCGGCGCTCGGCCCCCGCATGCTCGACCTGGCGGGACGCGAGGCCGACGGAACGACGCTCTGGATGGTGGGCGCGCGGACCGTCGCGGAGCACATCGCGCCGCGCATCCGCGAGGCCGCGGCCGCGGCGGGCAGGCCCGGCCCTCGGATCCTGGCGGGCGTGCCCGTCTGCGTGAGCGACGCCCCCGACCGGGCGCGCGCTTTCGCGGCCGAGCAGCTCAAGCTCTACGGCCAGCTCCCGGCCTATCGCGCGATGCTCGAGCGGGAGGGCGTAAAGGGGCCCGAGGATCTCCTCGCGACGGGCCCCGAGGAGTCCGTCCACGAGCAGCTCGCGGCCTTCGCACACGCGGGGGCCACCGACCTGCGTGTCAGCGCGCTGTGCCCCACCTCTGAGGAGAGAGAACGCACGCGCGCGTTGCTGCGTGCGCTCTGCCGGCAGGGGGTTTCCCGGTGAGCGGTGGCACCGTGCCTTTCCTGGCCGGGCGCTGGAGCCTGCTTAACCTGCACCCGATGATGCGCGAGCGTGCCGCGAAGGGCGTGATGCACTACCTCGGACGCTTCTTTTACGACACGTTGGTCTCCGCGAACCCCCATGCCCTGAGCTCGCTCCTCGAGCTTGTAGGACCGTCGCAGGTCCTGTTCGGGAGTGACGACCCGTTCGCGACGCCGCTCACGGCCGCCCGTGTCCGGGGGCTCGCATCGTTCGACGGCTTCGACGCACCGAAGCGAGCAGCCATCGAGCGCGACAACGCGCTCGCCCTGCTGTCCGGGTTTCGCGCGCGGTTGGAGCGGGCATGAGCCGCGCCGCCCAGCCGACCCGCAAGCCCACGAGACGCGAGGAGCTGGGCGTCGAGTCACGGCGGAAGATCGTGGAGGCGGCCGGCTTGCTGATGGGCGAGCGGGGCTTTGCCGGGACAAGCATCTCGGCGGTGAGCCGGCGCTCGGGCCTTCCCTCGGGCTCGATCTACTGGCACTTCGACAGCAAGGAGGATCTCCTCGCGGCGGTGGTCGAGGAGGGAGCGCAGAGGTGGTTCGACGCCTTGCCGGGCCCGGAGGATCTGCCGGCCTCTCCCCTGGAAGCGGTGGAGGCCCTGCTCGAGGCCGCGGCGAAATCGCTCGAGCAGCACCCCGAATTCTTGCGCCTCTTGCTCCTCATCGCCCTGGAGCGGGCCGAGGTGGATAAGACGTCACTTGCCGTCATCCGCCGCGTCCGCGCGCTCGTCCACGAGCGGCTGTGTCGGATGATGGTCACCCTGCTCGAGCCGTTCGGCGAGCGCGGCGCCGAGCTGGCGCCGCAGTTCGCGGCCCTGGCGCTCAGCGTGGCGGACGGCGCCTTCATCGCCCACCACATCGAACCGAATGACACCGACATCCGGGCGCTCTTCCACCTGCTGCGAAGGGCGCTCACGGCGCTCGCACGGGAGCTCCTGGCATCCGGTGAGGATGGGCCGTGAACGGCGCCGAGAGCCTCCTGCAAACGGCCCGGGCCGCCGGGATCGACGTGTGCTTCGCCAACCCCGGCACGACCGAGATGCCCCTGGTGGCGGCGCTCGACGCGAGGCCCGGGATCCGCGCGGTGCTCGGGCTCTTCGAGGGCGTCTGCGCCGGGGCGGCGGACGGCTACGCGCGGATGGCCCGGAAGCCGGCGCTCACGCTGCTGCACCTCGGCCCCGGCCTGGCCAACGCGCTCGCCAACCTGCACAACGCCCGCCGCGCCCGCTCGCCGGTGGTGAACCTGGTGGGCGACCACGCGACCTGGCATCTGCCGCTGGACACGCCGCTCACGTCCGACATCGAGTCGCTCGCGCGCACTGTCGGGTGGGTGCACACGGTGGCGTCGGCGAAGGACGTGGCCCGCGACACGGCCGCAGCCATCCGCGTCGCGCGCGAGTATCGCCAGGTCGCCACGCTGATCGTTCCGCAGGACTCGAGCTGGGAGCCGGTCCCCGAGGCGACCGAGTCCGTGCCGCCGTCCGCGCGGCCGGAAGTTGACGCCGATCGCGTGTCGGGTGCGGTGGACCTCCTCGGGAGCGACCCGTCGGCCGTGCTGTTTCTGGGCGGAGACGCCCTGTCCGAGCCGGGGTTGCGCGCCGTGGCCCGGGTGCGCGGGGCAACTCGGTGTCACGTCTTGCACGAGACGTTCCCCGCGCGCCTGGAGCGCGGCGGCTCGCTTCCCGCGATCGAGCGACTGCCTTACTTTCCGGAGCAGGCGGCGGCAGCGCTCGCGAGCGTCCGCAGCGTCGTGCTCGCCGGCGCGCGCGAGCCGGCGAGCTTCTTCGGCTATCCCGGCCAGCCGAGCCGGCTACTGCCGGAGGGTGCGCGCGTCCTCGCGCTCGCGCGTCCGGACGACGACGCCGCCGCCGCGCTCGAAGCTCTGGCCGACGCGCTCGATGCGCCCCGCGCGCCCGCTCGCGCGCCCGCCCGCGAGGCCGCGCGGCCGCGGCCGGCCGGACCGCTCACGACGGAGGCGCTCGCTCGAGCGCTGGTCGCGCTCCAACCAGAGGGCGCGATCGTGGTCGACGAGTCGGCGACGTCGGGCCTCGCGTACGCGGAACTCGCGTGGACGGCGCCGCCACACACAGTGCTGGCGCTCACCGGCGGCGCCATCGGTCAGGGCCTCCCGTGCGCGGCGGGTGCAGCGATCGCGTGTCCCGACCGGAAGGTGATCGCGCTCCATGGCGACGGCGGAGCGATGTACACGCTCCAGTCGCTTTGGACCCTCGCGCGCGAGAGCCTCGACGTCGTCGTCGTGATCTGCGCGAATCGCCGCTATCGCATCCTGCAGCTCGAGCTCGCGCGCGCCGGGGTGCGGGAGCCGGGCCGGAACGCGCGGGTCCTGACCGAGTTGTCAGAGCCCGCTCTGGACTGGACCGCGCTGGCGCGCGGCATGGGCGTGCCCGGCGTGCGCGCTGAGACCGCCGGCGCGCTGAGCGACGCCCTCGGCCGCGCGTTCTCGCAGCGGGGGCCCTGCCTGATCGAAGCGGTCCTGTGACGACGAGCTGCGACTGCGTCGCGAGCGAGGTTCCATGACGATCGAGCGCGAGTAGTTCAAGGCGGCGCTGCGGCGCTGGGCGAGCGGCGTCACCATCGTCGCCACCGAATGGGGCGGGCAGCGCTTCGGCATGACGGCCTCCGCGTTCAGCAGCGTGTTGATCGATCCGCCGCTCGTGCTGGTCTGCCCCGACCGGAGATCGAAGACGGTGCCGTTACTGCCGATGAGCGGCGTCTTCACCATGAACGTGCTCGCCTCGGACCAGGATACGCTTTCGAGCCGCTTCGCGGCAGCCGGCGACGTGCGCTTCGAGGGGCTCGTCTGCTCCACGGGGAAGACCGGCGCGCCCAGGCTGCCCGGCGCGCTCGCGGCGCTGGACTGCCGCACCGTCTCGCTGCACGCCGCGGGCGATCACGTGATCTGCGTGGGAGAGGGGATGGACGCCGACGTCTCCGCGCGCGGGGCGCCACTCGCCTACTACGAAGGCGGTTACCACCCGCTCGAGGCCGGCGCACGGGAGGAGTGCTTCTGATGCGATCGTCACGCGTCTCGAGAGCGCTGGCGCTGGTGGCCGCGGCCGCGACTACGCGGGTTTCGCCGAGCACGAGATCTACGCGCGGCGCGGCTCGAAGCTCCAGGACCCGTCGGCGGCCAGCGCGATCCGGGCGTCGTGCTGGGCCGCCAGCGCGTCGGGGGAGCGGAGCATTGTCAAATGGGAGCTCCCAGTCTGTGGTACGCCGATCTGTTCGACTGGTTATCGGAGAAATTCGAGAGTCGGCCCTAAATCGAGCCTGTGCATTTCATCCTGCGGTCCTCGTGAAGTTCGCGACCTCTCCGTGCCGCCGGCTCCAGGGCCCGCGCGGTGCTCACGGCAAGCCGCCTGTGTCCCATCGTGGCGAAGTGTCGCATCCACCGACCTGGCGGCGGCCCTTCACGCCTGACTCGTCGTCGGATAGGCGAGAGCGTCACTCCAGCCCCGGCTTGGCACGCCGGGTGCAAAAACGGCGAAGGGCGCACGCAAGGTCCAGGAGGCCACCATCGGCGCGATATAATGCAGGCGAAGCGCCGAAGGTCTCGCGTTATCTTGCCACTGGCCACTGGGCTACAGGAGCGAGGAGAATCTGAGAGCGCGCGGACAGCGCGGTCAACTTGCCCTGGTGGCGGTGGGGCGAGGGGGCAAGCGCACCTGCCCGCCCTGCGTGCATTGGGTGCCGCTTCTTCGCGGATGACGCCCTTGCAACCGTGCGAACCGGAGGAGGTGACACGCGGTGACAAAAATGCCGGCCCTTCTGATAGCCAGCTCGAGCCGCGGACGTAAGAAGGCACGCTGGTTTTTCCGAGCGGCTCTCAGCGTCTGCATGATGTTCGTGTCCAACGCCTGCCAAAAGACGGGTTCCGCAATACAGCCCGCATTGCAGGTCTTCGTTACGGACGTCATTCAGAAGGACGTCCCGCTCTACTCGACCGCGGTAGGAACGACTGTGGGCTTTGTCAACGCGCAAATTCGTCCCCAAGTGAAAGGATTTCTGGTGAAGCAGACCTACAAGGACGGTGACTTCGTCAAAGCAGGACAGCTTCTCTTTCAGATCGACGATCGCGAGTACAAGGCCGACCTCGATAAAGCCCTCGGCAACCTTGCCCAGCAGGAGGCCATCCTCAAGAAAAACCAGCTTGACGTCGCGCGCCTTACTC
The DNA here is from genome assembly GCA_035315025.1 of Myxococcota bacterium. GTDB lineage: Bacteria > Myxococcota_A > UBA9160 > UBA9160 > UBA9160 > UBA9160. Next base: position 9,194 of record DATFYN010000213.1, on the reverse strand, counting down.
CGCTCCAAGCGAGGGGCGCAGCCAGCAAGGAGGAGCTTGACGACGCGGTGCAGGCGACGCTGGCAAGCGAAGCGCAGGTCCAAACGGCGAAGGCGGCGGTCGAAACCGCCAGGCTCAACCTCGGCTGGACGAAGGTGGAGTCGCCGATCGACGGGATCGCCGAGATCGCAACGGTGCAGGTCGGCGACCTCGTGAACCCATCGGCGCTTCTCACCACGGTGTCGCAGGTCGATCCCATCAAGGTCACGTTCCCGATCAGCGAACAGGAGTATCTCCAGTTCGCGGACCGGGTCAAGGAGCACGCGGAGAAGGGCAGAGGGAAGGACGAGCCCGATCTCGAGATGATTCTCGCCGACGGGAGCACCTACAAGTACCCGGGCCGGTTCTACGTCACAAACCGCCAGGTCGATCTCCAGACGGGCACGATCCAGGTGCAGGGCGTTTTCCCGAACCCCGAGAACATCCTGCGCCCAGGCCTTTATGCAAAGGTGCGAGCCGCGACAAAAGTCCGACGGGGTGCGCTGCTCGTTCCGCAGCGCGCCGTGCAGGAAACCCAGGGTGAGTACCAGGTCGCCGTCGTCGGTCCTGACGACACAGTTTCCCTGCGCAAGGTCAAGCCCGGCGACCAGGTAGAGAACCTTTGGATTCTCGACGAGGGCGTTCAGCGGGGGGAGCGCGTGGTCACCGAGGGACTGCAAAAGGTGAAGGACGGAATGAAGGTCAAGCCACAAGTCGCGCCCACTTCCAGCCCTTCCCCCTCCGCGCCTGAAGCCGACGAGGGAACGCCGCGCCCCGCAACCCCAAGCCCAGTGAGCTAGCGCCATGTCGAAGTACTTCATCGACAGGCCCATCGTCGCGATGGTGATTGCCATCGTCTTCGTGATCGCAGGCGCGGTCATGGTCCAGCGGCTCCCGGTCTCCCAGTTTCCCGAGATCGTCCCGCCACAAATTCAAACCACGGCCATCTACACCGGTGCGAACGCGCTCACCGTGGAGCAATCCGTCGCCACTCCGATCGAACAGCAGGTGAACGGCGCGAAGAACATGATCTACATGCAGTCGATCAACGGGAGCGACGGCACCATGACGCTGCAGGTGAGCTTCGCCGTCGGCACCGACGTGGACATCGATCAGGTACAGGTCCAAAACCGTCTGTCACAAGCGACCGCGAGTCTGCCCACCGCCGTGAATAACTACGGCCTCACCACCCAGCAGACGGTCGGTATCCCCCTGCTGCTCTTCAGCATCAAGTCTCCGCACCGAACCTGGGACCAGACGTTTCTCGCGAACTACATCGCAATCAACATCCAGGACGAACTTGCACGGGTGCCTGGGATCGGTCAGGTCAAGACCTTCGGAGCCGCGAATTACGCGATGCGGATCTGGCTGGCTCCCGACGCGCTCGCCAAGCTCCAGCTGACCGTGGCCGACATCATCAACGCGATCTCCGCGCAAAACGTCGTGAATCCGGCGGGAAAGATCGGAGACGAGCCCGCTCCCCCGGGGCAGGAGATCACCTACACCGTAAGCGCGCCGGGGCGCCTCATGAGCGCGGAGGAGTTCGGGGAGATCGTCGTGCGCGCGAAACCCGACGGCTCTCTCGTGCGCCTTAAGAACGTGGCCCGGATCGAGCTTGCTGCCGAGAGCTACACGCAGCAGACCTACACGGACGGCGTGCCGTCGTCGGTCATCGCCCTCTATCAGAACCCCGGCTCAAACGCCTTGGCCGCAGCGAAAGGCGCCAAGGCCAAGATGGAGGAGCTCGCAAAGCGCTTTCCGTCCGACATGCAGGTCGAGCTGACCCTCGACACCACGATCCCCGTCACCGAGGGTGCAAAGGAGATCGTAAAGACGCTCCTCGAGGCCATCGCCCTCGTCGTTCTGGTCGTGTTCATCTTCCTGCAGAGCTGGCGAGCGACGCTGATCCCCATCCTCACCATTCCGGTGTCGCTGGTGGGGGCCTTCATGTTCTTTCCCCTCGTTGGGTTTTCGACCAACAGCCTCTCCCTCTTGGGCCTCGTCCTCGCGGTAGGCCTCGTGGTCGATGATGCGATCGTCGTCGTGGAGGCGATCGAGTTGAAGATCGAGGCAGGCCAATCTCCCCGGGAGGCTGCCCTCCAGGCCATGGACGAAGTCGGGGGAGCCCTGGTGGGGATCGCGCTCGTCCTCTCTGCGGTCTTCATCCCCGCCGGGTTCCTCGTGGGCATCACCGGCTCGCTCTACCGGCAGTTTGCTCTTACGATCGCCTTTTCCGTGCTCCTTTCCGCTTTCAACGCGCTGACCCTAAGCCCTGCCTTGGGGGCCCTGCTCCTGCGCCCGCGCGGCGAGCGGACGAAACGGGGGCTCCTGGATCCGTTCTTCTCCGGCTTTAACCAGACCTTTGGCCAGGTGCAGAGGGGCTACGTGCGGGGCTGCGATCTTCTCATCCGCAAGCTCGCCGTCGCGCTCCTCGTGCTGATCGGCTTTGCCCTCCTCGCGGGGGGCATAGGGAAGGTCCTCCCGCAATCGTTCCTTCCCGACGAGGACCAACAGTTCTTCATCATGAATGTCCAGCTCCCGCCCGGGGCCTCGCTCCAGCGCACGAATGCGATGCTGAGGCAGATTGACGACATCCTGATTCACGAGCCTGGAATCAAGCACGTGAATTCGATCGCGGGCTACAGCCTCCTGTCTCAGACGAGCGATCCGGCGAGCGGGGTCTATTTCTGCCAGCTGGCACCCTACGACGAGCGGAAAAGCAGCGCGCTCTACTTCAAGAACATCCTGGGCTCGTTGAACCGCAAGCTCGCCGCACTCCCCGAGGCCCAGGTCTTTGCCTTCCTGCCGCCCGCCATTCCGGGGGTCGGCCAGGCGGGGGGGGTCGATTTCTTCATTCAGGATCGAGCTGGGCGCAGCGTCGATTACCTTTGGAGCAATACTCAGAAGTTCCTTGCCGCAGCACACAAACGACCTGAATTCGGGTTCCTCGCACTGACCTTCAACCCCTCCGCCCCGCAGCTCTTTGCCGATGTCGACAAGGACAAGGTCTTTAAGCTCGGCGTCCCGATTCAAGATCTCTACGCGGCGCTCCAGACCTTCCTCGGCGGCTACTACGTGAACCAGTTCAACCGCTTCGGACGCGTCTGGAAGGTCTTCGTCGAGGCGGAACCGCAGTACCGCGGGAGTGCAAATGACATGGGCCTCCTTTACGTGCGGAATCAAGCCGGCGCGATGATTCCTCTCTCCACCCTTATCCGCATGAAACCGTTGCTCGGTCCCCCCTACACCACACGCTTCAACGAGTACCGCAGCATTGAGATCTTTGGCGCGCCCGCACCCGGGTACAGCACAGGTGACGCCATGAAGGCTGTCGCCGAGGTGTCGGACGAGGTGCTGCCCCGGGACATGGGATACGCGTGGAACGGGATGACCTACCAGCAGGCGGTGGCGGGCAGCGGAGTAGGGGTATTCGCGCTCTCCCTCGCATTTGTCTTCCTGATCCTCGCCGCTCTGTACCAGAGCTGGTCGCTGCCGTTTAGCGTTCTGCTCAGCACACCGGTTGCGGTGTGCGGAGCCTTCTTTGGACTCTGGTCCCGTCGGCTGGACAACGACGTCTATGCGCAGATCGGACTCATCATGCTGATCGGGCTCTCGGCGAAAAACGCCATCCTGATTGTCGAGTTTGCCAAGGCGGAGCTCGAGAAGGGGCAGTCCTTCGCGCAGGCTGCGCTCCGCGGGGCGCGCATGCGCCTGCGGCCCATCCTTATGACCTCGTTCGCCTTCATCTTTGGCCTTCTGCCGCTGTGGATCGCGCAGGGCGCCGGCGCGGAGGCGCGGCGCCTGATTGGCACCGTGACCATCGTCGGTATGGTCTTTTCGACGGGTTTCGCGATCTTCCTCGTCCCTGCCCTCTTCGTGCTGTTCGAGCGGATCTCCCACCGTGTTCGGGGCAAGCCCTTGGAGATCCCGCCGCCGCGTGGGGTCGAGCTTCCTCCGCAGCCCAGTGGGGCGACTACGGTGCCGACAGGCGGCGGAGGAAACTGACCATGCGGCCGAGACTTTGCGCCCTGGTGGTCGGGGCCGCTCTGCTCACAGGCTGCGCATCGCTCCGCAACAAGCTGCTGCATGGGGTGGGACCGGATTACGAACGACCGCCCGTCTCGTCCCCCGAGGAGTACCGTGGGATGTTGGGAGCTCCCGAGGCCGCGTCGCTCGCCGACCTGCCGTGGTGGGGAGTCTTTGGCGATCCGGTACTGCAAGGCTTAATCAAGGAGGCGCTCGAGAACAACTACAACTTGCAAACGGCAGTCGCCCGGATCGAGGAGTCTCGTGCGCTTGTCGGTGTGGCCGCCTCGCAGTTCTACCCGCAGGTCGGGTATCAAGGAGAGGCGTCACGGCAAAGGGAGTTCATTCCGCCCGTCTTCGGCTCCGTACCGAACTCATCCTTCAACGCATTTTTGGGCGCGATCAATGTGGCTTGGGAGATTGACGTCTGGGGTCGGATCCGCCGCTCGACGGAGGCGGCACGCGCAAATTTTCTGGCGAGCGAAGAGGCTCGGCGAGGTGTCATGCTGACGCTCGTGAGCGACGTCGCTACGGCGTACTTTCAGCTCATCGAACTCGACCGCGAACTCGAGATTGCCCGGGAGAGCGCCGAGACCTACACGGATACCCTCGACCTTTTCACCCGCCGGTACGTTGGAGGTACCGACACGAAGCTATCGACCTCGCGCGCCGAGGCGGCGCTTGATGCGAGCGCCGCGACGATCGCAGCCCTCAGGCGTCAGATCGCGCAACAGGAGAACGCGCTCAGCGTATTGCTCGGCAAGCACCCGGAGTCGATCCCGCGCGGGACAGCGCTCGTCAAGCAGTCGATGCCGGACATGCCGCCGGGCCTCCCGTCGGACTTGCTGCAGCGAAGGCCGGACATCTTGCAGGCGGAAGAGACCATGATTAACGCGAATGCGGAGATCGGGGTCGCGGTCGCAAACTTCTTCCCGACGATCGGGCTCACGGCCCTCTATGGTAGTGAAGCAAGCACGATCGGAAACCTCTTCAAAAATGGTTTCAGCGTCTGGAATATCGTCGGCAACGTGAGCGGGCCGATCTTCCAGGGGGGCAGGCTGCTGGAGCAGTACGAAGCCCAGAAGGCCTTCTGGGATGAGATGATTGCGCAGTACCAGGAGACGATCGTCCAAGCCTTCCGCGAGGTGTCGGACGCCCTCACAGCGGAGTCCGAGCTGGTCGGAGAGCGGGTCGCACGGGAGAAGCAGGTTGCGGCGCTCAAGGAGGCGGTCGAGCTCTCTCTCCTTCGATATCGGGGCGGCCGGGCCAGCTACTTGGATGTGCTGGACGCGGAGCAGCAGCTCTATCCGGCTGAAGACGCCCTTGCCCAGATACAGCGGGATCAGCTCTCGGCCGTGGTCACGCTCTACAAGGCGCTGGGCGGCGGTTGGAAGCTCAGCGACGCTGCCTGGAGTATGGGTCCCTGATGCTCCACCCGGAGTTCGAATGGCTCGGCACGGGGGCCCAACACACAACGTCTTGCTTCAGAAGCGGAGCTTCTCATTAGACTTACCTAGGAGGGCACCAGATGGATCCATTCGTTCCATTCTACATGCGCTCACCCAGCGGTGTTGACATTGAGTTTGGCCGGCGGTCGACTTGGCGACGACTTTGTGCAACACGACCCTTTCAGCGCCGAACTCTCGGGACACAAGCTTGGCGCGGGCTTGGACTCCCGCAGTTCAAGGTCTCATGCCGGTGGGTCAGTGACATCCGGTCCTGCGGCCCCCGAGGTGCGCGGTTGAGTCCGGCGTTGTCACAAGCCTTTACCGAGGGCAGGACGCTCCTCTTTTTTAGCGGAGCGGACCTGATGCAGCAGTTCACCGATGCGGCGGAGCCGCTCCGCCGGGCGGGTGTCCGTTCGCTCTGCTGCGTCCCGCTACGGGTGCACGATCGCACGCTCGGTGTCCTCTGCATCGGGGGTCTTCAGCCAGAGACGTTCGATCAACTAGAGCTCCCCCGTCGACTTTCTGCGCGGCGACTCCGGGTGTCAGGTCACGCTAGTGCGACGGGGACTGACTCGGAGTAGGGCCCTTGAGAGACGGTCGCGCATTCCTCGAGCGCTTCTGGCAGAGCGACTGGAATCTGAGTGCCCTGCTCGTGTTTCTCCTCATCGATACTTTCATCCTCGCGCCGATCATCCAGGCCCGAGAGACGACGGGCGTGCTTGTGCTCCACAGCTCGGTCTTCTCGATCTTCCTCCTTTCGGGCGTCGCCGTTGTTCTTAGGAAACGCGCTGTGACGATAGTCGTTGGCGCTTTTGCTGCTGTCACGTTCATGGTTCTCTGGACCAGCCACATTCACCCGAGTGCCACCCTCGCATACATCGACACCGGATTCTCGCTCGTGTTCTGCGTCTTACTCGGCGCCGTTATCCTCCTCCAGGTTCTTCGCTCGGGAGTGATCAACCGACAGCGCATCGAGGGAGCAATTGCCCTCTATCTGCTATTGGCGATCATTTGGGCGCTCGCGTATGAGCTGGTTGCACTAACCGATCCCGGAGCTTTCAGCTTCCCCGCCGCCACGTTCCACCCGCAGGTCCTCCGCGCCCGGCTCCTCTATTTCAGCATAATGACGCTGACGACGGTCGGCTACGGCGACATCACGCCCGTCAATCCCGTGGCCGCTTCCCTCGCTGCTCTCGAGGGAATGATCGGACAGCTCTTTCCTGTTCTTTTGCTCGCACGGCTCGTGTCGCTGGAGTTGTACCACCGCCAGCAGCACGGCGATAAGGACGGGCCGGGGCCCCAGTAGCATCCTAGGAGGACCGATGGTCCGCGGGAAGGAGTTCCATGGCCGAGGAGATCGAGAAGAGCCTGCTGGAGATCGATTTCGCCGAACTGACCCGGCGGACGTTTACACCCTCGCCGGCTGCCTGGGAGGACCAGCTTTTGTATTTCCTCCTGGTAGACCGTTTCTCAGACGGTAACGAGGTCGGTGGCTATCGAGACAATGACGGTCGTCCGGCCACGGCGGGCACGACGCCTCTTTTTACGGGGGAGGCATCCGCGCGCGTTGATTACGATGAGTGGCTCAAGGCCGGCAATTCCTGGCAGGGTGGCACCCTCAAAGGCCTGAAGAGTAAGCTCGGTTATCTAAAGCGCCTGGGCGTGACCTCGCTCTGGGTGAGCCCAATCTTTCGTCAGGTCGCATTCGAGCCGACGTACCACGGCTACGGGATCCAGAATTTTCTCGATGTCGATCCGCATTTCGGGACGCGGGAAGATTTTCGCGATTTTGTCAAAGCCGCTCACGAGCATGGGATCTACGTGATTCTTGACATTATCGCCCACCACACCGGAAACGTCTTCACGTACGCTGCAGATCGATACCCGACCCAGGATCCAAAAACTGGGCAACAATACAACGACGCTCGCTGGGACGGGAGGCCTTATTCCGTACACGCATTCAATGACCGCAAGGGGAGCCCGACCATTCCGGCGGATCCGCCGGATCGGGCGCTGCTCGAAGCCTCGTGGCCCGACGGCGCAATCTGGCCTCAAGAGTTTCAAAGCCTTGAAATGTTCCGGCGAAGGGGACGCATCACAAACTGGGATTACGAGCCAGAGTATCTCGAGGGCGACATGTTCCAATTCCGAACACTCGACCTCTGGGCGCAGCAGGAGGGGCAACGGCGAAAGGTCTCCTCGGCATTGGCTTGTCTTGGGCTCACGTATTGTTTCTGGATTGCCTACGCCGACCTTGACGGCTTCCGCATCGACGCCGCCAAGCACATGGGAATCGAAGCCTTGCGTAACTTCTGTGATGCGATCCGGGAGTTTACCCAGAGCATTGGAAAAGAGCGATTCCTGCTCGCGGGAGAAGTCAGCGGCGGCCGGATTAACGCTTGGGAGGTGGTGGAAAAGGCCGGTCTCGACGCGGCCCTCGGCATCGAGGACGTTCCGGGAAAGCTTGAACGGATGACGAGCGGTGCTGCCGAGCCTGCGGAGTACTTTTCGGTGTTCCGCAACTGGATCCTCGACGATCAGGCACTGCATCGCTGGTACCGGAACAAAGTGGTAACACTGGTAGATGATCACGATCAGGTCCGGAAGGGGAACAGCAAATGTAGATTCTGCGGCGACAGCGGATTGCGCGCTCTGGCGTTTAACGTGGTGGCGATTCAGCTGACGACGATGGGAATCCCATGCATCTATTACGGCACCGAGCAAGAGTTCGACAGCGGCGGCCGTCCCAGCGACTCCGACGTGGTGCTCCGCGAGAGCATGTTTGGCGGCAATTTCGGCGGAAAATGCACGCGAGGTCGTCACTTCTTCAACGAGGACTGGCCGCTCTACAAGGCTCTCGCCAGCCTGGCGGATCTGCGGAAAAGGCTCCTCCCGCTCCGTCGCGGACGCCAGATGCTGCATGAGATCTCGGGGGATGGAATCAGCTTTGGTCTGCCCCGCCTTATGGGTGAGCGGATGCGTTCGATCATCTCCTGGTCGCGGCTCTTCGTGGATCAGGAAATCTTGGTGGCATTCACCACAGATCAGGAGCAACCGGCGACGGCATACTCGACGGTTGCGCCGCTCTTTCGGGCCGAAGGCGATCTTCTAAAACTAATCTTCTGGCACGCCCCGGGTGCATCACCGCCCCCGCCATCAGAACTCAGAGTGGAGCAACACGGCAGGGTTCTCGCCGTCCGACTCACGCTGCCGCCCGCTGGATTTGTGATCTACCAAGCCGCTCCGGGGTCACAGGGACTCCAGGCGCGGGCGCAAGGGATCGTAGCCGAGGGATATGAGATCTCGTAGGAGATCCACGCGCGCCTTCTCAGCTCACGCAGGCCCAGGCCGAGGAGCCGCAAGCTCCAGCGCCGAGGCCGTTCGCGAGGTTCGCGGATGGGGTGAGCGTATATCGCGAGGCATGCGTGATGGCTGCAGAGACTTTGAGGCCAGCCAGATACGAGGCGGAAAACCTCGTCGCGAGACGTAGTCCAGACCTCGTCAGAAGCGTGGCCTTTTCAGCGCGGTGATCTGTGCGCTGGGTAGCTGCGCCACACCCGCCTCGGGCGGCGGCGCAAGGACATTCCAGCTAGGCAGGATCGCGCCCGCACGCTGGCACAAAGTCTGCAATGCAATTCTCTTCGGAAGGAATCCCTCGATGCAGTTCCACGTACTCTCCTTCGAAGGCCCGGATGGGTACTC
>DATFYN010000212.1:0-2099 GCA_035315025.1 Myxococcota bacterium | reverse complement strand
GTCTTTCACCTCGCGCTCGCTGAACCCCATCCGCTTGAGCAGTGCTGACGTCACCGCCTCGATCGGCCGCATGAGGGCGTCGGCTCGACTTGATCGAAAAGAAGCCGGTGTGCTTACGCTCGCTGAGTTTCTTGTGCGCGCGATGTTTCATCACTTTGCGAGTTACCGTGCGTCCTCCTCGAAAGCGTGCCCTCACCGCCCTCGTTGTCCAGGGAAGCGTGCGGGGCACTGCACTCGCGTCCGGGATTTCTGAGCACGCGATCCTCAGATTCCTGCAGCGGGACGCTCCGGGCGGAACTCGCGCTGCTCCATCGCCAAACCTTTGCAGGGGTCGTGGCTCGATCTGAGTTCGCTTCCGCGACCGCAGCAACCTGAGTCCAACGCTCCTCCACAAACACACAAGCAGCTTCCCAGGCTGGCTCGTGCCACGTGTCAGCGGGCATCAAGAGTCCCCACACCTGTGCGATCCCCGCAAGCAGCTCGCGGTCATCATCGGCTCCACCTTCGACTACACGCCGCAGGGTCAGCCGTGGGCGCGTCTCACCCTCCCGCTCCGCCAGTAGCACCTCCGCCGCTGCGCCCGCGTACTGCACCACGGCGTGGGCCTGCACGATCAGCCGCGGTCGCTCGTGCGCTGCGCCAACCCCTCCGCACGCGGTTCACCAGCGCGCTGCTCGAAGAGCAGACGCAATGGCCTTCCAGACCGATGTCATCCGGCGACGTGTTAGATTGCTTCGGTGAGGGCTCTTCGAGCACGCGGTCCGTTTCCGAACTTGCGCTCTTGGCGGGCTGCGGAAGCCAAGTCGCTCCACCCGGTAGGCCGCGGCTTTCTCGTTTCGGCGGGACTCCTGACCCTCTACCTAATCTGGGAGTCCGCCTTCGGCCATCTGGGCTACGTGGCGGAGCATGCCTTCACAAGCCCCGAAATGGTCGGTCCTCGGATCGCACTGACCGTCATCCTTCTGACGGGATTCATGGTGGGCGGAGCCGCCTATGGCCGCCGGGAGAACATCCGGGATGCCGAGGCGCTGGGTACCCTGCTCCCGTCCTCATTCGAGGGGTATCGCGCCCTCGTGGATCGACTGCGGAACACGCTTCACTCCCGCGCCTGGCTCGGAAGCGTCGCGGCGATCCCGCTCGGCCTTTTCATCGTCACAGGTCAAAGCCCATGGAAGCCGTACTTGCTGAGCCGTGAGCCGTGGAACCATGACTTGGTGTGGGCTCTCACGGCCAACGTTCTCCTCTTCGCGGTCCTGGGGCGCCAAGCCGTCCGGACCTTCGAGACGAACGCCATCTTCGCCCGGTTGGAAGGCGAGCTACGCCATGTGGACCTCTTCCACCCCGAGCAGCTAGCTCGCTTTGGGCGTCGTGGGCTGCGGGCTGCCTTCTTTTGGATCGGCGGGAGCTCGATCGCTTCGATCATCTTCGTGAACCAGCAATTCTCGTGGCTGACGGGCCTTGTCCTCACCGCAACGGTTTCCGTAGGAACGATTGCCTTCCTGCTGCCGCTCCGGGGACTTCACCGTCGAATCCGCGATGAGAAAGAGGCCGAACTCGAACGCGTGCGCGCCGCGATTCACCGCGATCGTGAGGCTCTTCTCAGCACAGCTTCCGAGGCCGCCGCACCGGGTACGCGGATGCCGGGGCTCCTCGCCTACGAGCATCGCATCGCGTCCGTTCATGAGTGGCCCATCAACACACCCGAGGTCATACGCTTCGGGCTCCTGATCATGCTGGGGCTGGGTTCTTGGCTTGGGGGAGCACTGGTCGGGCACGTCGTGGATTTCCTGCTCCGCTGACAGACGAACGGCCTCTCCTGCGTGCGGCTGCGAGGGCGTTCAGGTGCAACACACTCAACAACCAGGTTGCCTTCGCGAAGTGAGAGAGAAGGGCCACCGCGTGGGCGGCCTCGTGGTAGGCGGCGGCACGGCGGAGACTCGAATCGATCACGGACCTCAGTCTACCGCCTGAGGGGCAAAGCCTCACGCCGACCCTCTCTTGTGTGAGGTCTTTGTGGCGCTTCGGTCGGGGCGTTCTCATAACTAGACTGGACAGCGCGAAGCGCCGCCACGCTCGCCAGCGCGGGCACCGGGCCTCGG
>DATFYN010000211.1:0-4135 GCA_035315025.1 Myxococcota bacterium | reverse complement strand
CCACCCGCGGACCACGGGCCCGCCGAACGATCGTGGCGAGCGTGAGGATGCGAAGCAGAAGAAGAGGCCCACGGGGGCGCCCTGGCCAGCGAGGAAGCGGAACCGCATTGTGATCTTTCCCCGCCGGGTGAGAGGCATCGTGCCGGTCGGGAATGGAGCCGGTGATGAGGCCGAGCCCGTGTCAGCATGGGCTTCCCGAGCGACCCCGAGTGGGTCCTCGCAGGGTGCGCGAAGCGCCACCGTGCGCGCCTCGAGGGTGCCCCGCACGGAGGCCGCTGCTCGTCTTGCAGGATGCTCGCAGAGGAGCGGTGCCTCGTCCTCAGGACGTGGTTGCCGCCTGCCCAGCTTCGTTGCCTGAGCCGCTCGACGAGCCTGCCGTGACCAGGCCCACGGCCGCGCCAACTGTGGGCACGAGATCAGCCCTACGAGTGGCTCTCCGTCACGCCAACTCCCTGCCTACGAGCTGGCCTTCCATCGCTCGCACATCGTGCGCTCCGCGTGGTCACGGTGATGCTGGTACTGGGCGCATTCTGTCTCCTGCCACGCGCGGGCCACTGGCAAGCTGAACGATCGTGACGAGCGTGAGGATGCGGAGCTGAAGAAGAAGACCCGCGGGGGGAAGCGCGTGATCGGGAAGCCACGCAAGATAACGACGGATGGTGAAGACGAATTCGTTTGCGTGACGCGCACTTCGCGTCGGAATTCTTGCACAAGCGCCCTTTTGTGACGGATGGTTCGCGGGATTCGCTTTCGGTGCCGCAGGCTTCGCGTCGGAATCGGAGTTAAAAAGACGCATGCGCTGCCGGCAGAGGACGTCGGAACGATCCTCCCCTCGCGTCTCAGCCAGGCGTTCACGGATCCGCGGTGGGGGGGCGGCCCTCCCAAACCCCTACACCGCACCCTCGATGGCGCATCTCAGGGCAATCTCGCCGCTCTGAGAACCATCCCTGAGCCGGGAGCGAGACTTCTCAGGCCGGCCATTCTGGACGCCGCTCCGAAACGGCGTGCCCCAAGCGGAACTACCGATCGATCGCAAGCTGGAGTGCTGCGGCGAAGATCCGAACGAAAGTGATCGTGTGCATTCAGGAATCGGAGAATCAAGGCGGTGTCTGTTTGTAGCCCATGTCGAACCCTCCGGCTGCAACTCAGCGACGTGTCTGGCGATCTTGGTTTCTCCTCCGGAGAAAACCGCGCCGCGTGTCACAACATCCGGTTGGACATCCGCGTGATCGCTCGGGAATCGCGAGAACACTACGGTGGCTCTTTATCTTGCCGTGTATGACTTCGTCATCCTCGGAGGGTGCGCCTGCGCTGTGGAGGCGTTGCCAACTCGGGGCTGCACGGGTCTCCTTCGGTCTCCGGTACTGAGGGAGCAGCGCAGGCGCACGCGCACGGAGAGTCCCGAGCGCCTCGCGCTGTGGGGACGGCCGATGAAACGCATGAGCTTCGAGCTCGAAATCTTTCCTGGCCGCCCTTCGACCCACCCGGATGCGCCTCGAGCGCGAATAGATGCATGTCGTGTTCCCCGTGCGCTGGCCTGGCCAGCCGTTTCCATCGGGACTCTCCAAGAGGAGAGAAGTCATGTACTACGGCCTCGATGCCCACAAAGCCTTCATCCAAGTCTGCGAGCTGAGCGACGACGGACGACGCCGGAAGGACTACCAGATCGACGCCACCGCGGACGCCCTCGAGGCCTTCGCCCAGCGCCTGGGTCCGAGCGATCACGTCGTCCTCGAAGCCACCTTCCACACCTGGGCGATCCACTCGATCCTCGTCCGGCGTGCCGGCTCGGTGACGGTCGCCAACCCGTACGAGGTGCGCGCGATCGCCAAGGCACGGGTCAAGACGGACAAGATCGACGCCTACATCCTGGCCCAGCTGCTGCGCACGGGATTCCTTCCTGCGGTGCAGATGCCGAGCGAGGAGACCTGGGCCCGCCGTCAGCTGATCTCCCATCGCCGACTCCTCGTGAAGCAGCGCACGGCGGCCGAGAACTCGATCCGTGCCGTGCTGAACCGGCGGCTCATCGAGCATCCCTATGGGCCCACGCTCTTCAGTGAGACGAACCGCGCCTGGATGGCGAGCCTCGAGCTGCCGGTGACTGAGCGCTTCATCCTCGACAACGCGCTCGAGCTCCTGCGCCAGCTCGAGGAGCGACTCGAGGTCGTGGACGAGAGGCTCCTGCGCCTCGCCTCGGTCGACCAGGACGTGAAGCTGCTGGTGACCATCCCCGGCATCCAGGTCACCGTCGCGATCGGCTTCCTCGCGGCCATCGGGGACATCCACCGCTTCCCCTCGCCCGACCGGCTCGCCTCCTACTTCGGCCTCGTGCCCAAGGTCCGGCAGTCGGCCGACCACTGCCGCCACGGCCACATCACAAAGGCGGGCTCTGCCTCCGCACGTTGGCTCGCCATCGAGGCGGCGCAGATCTTGTCCAAGGGCGGCTCACCGCTCATCGCGAGCTACCACCGGCTGCGCCGCAAGAAGGGCCATAACGTCGCCGTGACGGCGCTCGCGCGGAAACTCGTGGTGGTGGTCTGGCATGTGCTGACGCGCCGTGAGCCCTACCGCTACGCACCGACCACGCAGACGCGCAAGAAGCTCCGGCGGCTTGCCCTTGGCGCCCCTCGCACGCCGAAGGGCAAGGTCCCCGAGTCGCTCGAGGCGATCTACGCCGAGGCCGGGCTGCCTGAGCTCTCGCCGCCGTCTCCTAGTGAGCGGCGCGCCGCGCGCAGCAACCGGATCGCGCTCACTCGCATGCGCGCGGCGGGAGACCTTCAGAGCCGACGCGAAAAGCGTATGCAGGAGGAGAAGTTGAGAAAGGAGTTGACAAACTCATAGGTGCGCTCCGCTTTTGCTCCGCGATTCTGCAGACGCTGTGGAGACCGTGTCCTCGAGGGGATTACGCTGGGTTACTACCAGGACGCGACGTGCGCGTGCATTCGAGACCTGTCGACGAGCTGGCTGCTGCGCGAGAAACCACCACGCCTGAGGCGCGGTGGTGAGAGCTTCGAACGACGCGGGCCTGGGCGTTTTCATCGCGTGGAGCGCTGCAATTTCACCGGTCGCTAACCCAATTGACTCGCGAATCAACGCGACCGTCTCGATGACGAATGAGCTCAGCAGGGGCCGCGTAACGCGTCCGATCTGCGCGACTTCGCGCCGCGCCACAGGGCCGAGCCGGTCGGCTCTGGCGCACTTCACCTGCAGTAAGAGACCGCTGTCGGAGCGGATCGCGGGTCCCCCGCATGGCCGAAAAGCGATACTTCGTGCCCTCCTACATGGGTCAAAGGGGGTGGATCGGCGTGGGCCTGCGTGCCGGGATCCCACCTGGGGAGCCCCTCGGATCCACGGCGAGCTCCTCAAGCTCGGGTTCACGCTCGTCCAGTCAACCGTCTCCAAGTATCTGCCCCGGCACCGCAAGCCTCCCTCGCAGAGTTGGCGGACTCTCCTCCAGAATCATCTCCGAGAAGCCATCGCCATCGACTTCGCGGTGGTGTCTACGGTCACCTTTGGACTGCTTTACGTGTTCGTCGTGCTGAGTCTCGAACGACGCAGGCTCCTCCACATCAACGTGACCGCCCATCCGACGGCGGCATGGACCGCCCAGCAAATGGTCGAGGCGCTTCCCGACGAGACGAACCCTCGGTACTTGATCGGAGATCGCGATGGCATCTATGGAGCGGAGTTCCGGCGACGCGTCGCGGGGCTGGGCCTCCGCGAGGTCCCCATTGCTCCGCGCTCACCTTGGCAGAATCCCTCCGCGGAGCGCTTCATCGGATCGCTCCGTCGCGAGCGCCTGGATCACCTCATCGTTCTCAACGAGCGTCAGGTCTATCGGATCCTTTCCGACGATGCTCGGTACTACAACTGTGCGCGCACGCATCTGGCGCTCGACAAGGACGCTCCGGACTCGCGGCGCATTCAGGGGAGAGAACTCGGACGGGTGATCGCCTTCCCGGAGGTCCGCGGACTACACCATCGATACGAGCGAGTCGCAGCATGACGCGCGATAAAGTTATCGGGAGGGACAGGACTCGAGCGTGCGTGGGGCGAGGACGTCGCCCCCGACGATCGTGACCCGCTCAGGGTCGGGATTGCGCAATCGGTTCGCCTGCCGCAGATAGAGCGTCAG
>DATFYN010000210.1:0-6679 GCA_035315025.1 Myxococcota bacterium | reverse complement strand
GCGACCGGCTTTGGAGCCTCGGGCTCGCCAAGCTCAGGGATTCCGTCGAGCTGTGAGGCGTGGAAGACGACATAGGCGCGGAGCAGCGGGATCGTTCGCCTGTCTTCGTCGTCGCTCCGGATTTCGAGCTTCTTGTAGAAGAAGACGATTGCGCCCTTTTCGCCTTTGCGGACCTGCCAGCCGCGCGCGGCCGCCTGCCTGTAGCTCATCCAGCGCGGATCGCCGCCAAATGCACGCGGCGACATGGCGAGCGCGAGCGCGTTGATTCCGCGGTAGGTACGGCCCGTGACCGGGTTCATGGGCGCTGCGTTGGCGGCGCACTTCTTGGGGTCCCAGGGCCTCCTCCAGGGAAGCACCCCGTCCTCGAGCTTCGCGATGATGGTGTTCGTCAGCTCTTCGTAGTGGTCGCGCCGAGCGACGTCGTGCCTCAGTTTCTTCATTGGGCTGTCCTCTCTCCATTCCTGGACCTGAACAGCCCCTCGCGCGTCGCATCCCGGAGTCCGGCGCAAGGGCGCGAAGCGAGGACGGCGAGCCCAGCGAAGCGGCTCGACGTCCGCACCCTTGCGGCGGGTGACGGCGATGCGATAGCGGCTCTTTCTCTCTTGCTCCTTTTGGCTTTTTAGGGTTGTCGATCAGCCAGCCCAGGTCCGATGTTCGCTTTGGGCGAGTCCTCGGAAGCCCCGCAAACCTCAATTTCGGAAACTGCTTCGTCTACGGTCGCGCGTAGGCTTATCGCGTCCCCTTGCTTTTCAAGGGTGAGGACTTTTCGCAGACGGACATCAACGACTGACGCTCCGAACCGGGTGAGGCATCGGACCTGGGCCGGCTGACCGACAATAGCAAAAAGCAAGAGGAGAAGAGAGAAAGAGCCGCTATCGCATCGCCGTCGCCCGCCGCAAGGGTGCGGCCGCCGAGCCGCTTCGCTGGGCTCGTCGTCCTCGCTTCGCGCCCTTGCACCGGGCCCCGGGATGCGACGCGCGAGGGGCTGTTCAGGTCCAGAAATGGAGAGAGGACAGTCCAATGAAGAAACTGAATCACGACGTCGCTCGGCGCGACCACTACGAAGAGCTGACGAACACCATCATCGCGAAGCTCGAGGATGGAGTGCTCCCCTGGAGGAGGCCCTGGGACCCCAGGAAATGCTCCGCAGGCGAGAGTCCGATGAACCCCGTCACGGGTCGCACCTATCGCGGAATCAACGCGCTTGCGCTCGCCATGTCGCCCCGCGCATTCGGAGGCGATCCGCGCTGGATGAGCTACAGGCAGGCGGCCGCGCGTGGCTGGCAGGTCCGCAAAGGCGAAAAGGGCGCGATCGTCTTCTTCTACAAGAAGCTCGAAGTCGGAAGTGACGACGAGGACAGGCGAACGATCCCGCTGCTCCGCGCCTATGTCGTCTTCCACGCCTCGCAGCTCGACGGAATCCCTGAGCTTGGCGAACCCGAGGCTCCAAAGCCGGTCGCTGAGCGCATCGTGGACGCCGATCTGATCGTCAAAGGGAGCGGCGTCCGCGTCGCAATCGGTGGCGACCGGGCCTTCTATGCCCCATCGACCGACCACATTCAGATGCCGCCTGACGGAGCCTTCGCAGGCCCACCCGATTGGGCCGCGACCATTCTGCACGAGCTCGCCCACGCGAGTGGCGCCAAGCACCGTTTGAACCGCGACCTTACAGGCCGGTTCGGCAACACGGCTTACGCGCGCGAAGAGCTCAGGGCCGTTATCTTGACAGTCTGCACTGACTCTCAGCGTGATGCTGACTCGATGCAGCACTCTGACGGAGGCGCTTTCCAGGCCGGCCGCAGCGCTCCCACATAGCTGGCGGAGGCCGGCCTGGAGAGCGCCGGTCCAGCTGAACACCTTCCGTTTATGCAGGCTCCCGGATGGGGGTCCGGGGGAAGGTTGAATAAGCTGTGGATATCGTCGCGCCGACTGCGAACATCACCGTCCAGGAGCAGCGGACGTCGGAAGGTCTCGACACCTGCGTCCCGATGATCCTGCGGGACGGAGCGCTTTACGATCCCGATCTCGATCGCTTCTTCCTTGATCTCCCGCTCAACGGCATGCGCTCGCGCCATTCGTTGCGCGCATGTGGTTACGATGTCGTCGTGTGGCTGCGCTTCCTGGCCGATGCGCGCGGCAAGCACGTCTGGCAGGCCGAGCGCGCCGACGTCGATGCTTTCCATCGCGCTCGACGGCGTGGCGACGCCCGCTTCCGCATCTCCGCCGCTTCGTGGAACCGCTCCGTCGCCTCGCTCGCCAAGCTCTACGCCTGGGGCGAGCGCGAGCACCTCATCACCATCGCTCCCTTCACCCACCGCACCGTCTGGCGGCGCGGCCATGGCGGCCGCCGCGCGCAGCTCGCCTCGCGCAACGAGGCCTACGAGCGCGCCGCCAAGCGGTCCGACGTGCGTTTCATCGAGCTCGCCGCCTTCCGCACCTTCCGCGATGTCGGCCTGCGCCGTCTCGCCGTAGATGGCAGCGAGCGCCCCAGCGCCCGCGACCGCAACGGCACGCGCAACGCGCTCTTCGCCGAGCTCCTCGTCACCACCGGGCTCAGGCTCGAGGAGGCGTCGTTCCTGCTCGCCTTCGAGCTTTCGGCGCTCATGTCCGCGGGCACCCCATCCCGGCAACGCCGCCTGGAGCTCGCCGCCGCCCTCACCAAGGGCGACCGCGGCCGCACCGTGGTGCTTCCAAGCAGGCTTGTCCCGCAGATCTCCGCCTACCTGCAAGTCGAGCGCGCCGGCGCTGTCGCCAAGTTCGCGGCCCGGCAAGGGCCGAGGCAGATCGATCGGCCCATCTTCATCCGCGCGCCCGCGCCGGGCGCGCATAGCCTCGTCCTTCTTGGCGGCGGGACCGTTCCCGTCGACGTCCTCACCCCCGAGGAGCGCGGCCGCCTCGTCATCTGCGACGAGGACGGCACCCCGCGGGAGGTCGCCGCGTTGTGGGTGAGCGAGGTCGGGCAGCCGGTCCAGCCCAACTCATGGGAGGCGATCTTCGCGCGTGCGAGCCGGCGGTGTTCCGAGGCCGGCGTCCCGGTCCAGGTCACGCCGCACCAGCTCCGTCACACCTTCGCCGTCCACATGCTCGCCATGCTGATCCAGCATCGGCTGCGCGAGGCCGCCACGCCCGCCGGTCCGATGCAGGCTTACCGCGAGCTGCTCGGCGATCCGCTGCAGCAGGTCCAGCAGCTTCTCGGCCACGCCAGTCTCGCCACCACCTACATCTATCTCGAGCACATCGCCTCGCGCGCCGACACCGTCGACGCCGCGGTCGAGGAGTTGCTCGCGCTTTTGCCGTCGGCATACGCCCTGTGAGCGACCGCCCGCGCAAGGGCCATCGCGTCGCCTTCACGCGCGAGGACGGTATTGATCCGGCTGCGCCGCATGACCCGGTCGCCGGCCTGCGCTTCACGATCGTGCCGCAGCACGGTGCGCCGGCACTGATCGACTATACCGGCCTGCGCCCGCGACGACTGGCGCTCACCTTCGCCCGCGCGCTGCGCCGCTTGGCGGCTCCGGGCGGGCCGCTTAGCGTCCGGTCGACCGTCAAGGCCTATGCCACCACTCATCCGCGCTTCTTCAGTTACTTGCGCACCATCGACGAGTGCATCGCCGGCGTCGAGGATCTGAGGGCGTGCCATATCGATGGGTTCGAGGCGTGGCTTGAGGCCGAGGGCCTCTCGCGCACGCACCTCTTCACCGTACTCGCCAAGATCGTGACGACGCTCCGCTCGGCCGATGCCGACGCGCCGGGCACGCTCGCGCCAGATCTGCTTGAGCGCCTTCGCTATGTCAGCGCCAAGCCCTTCCAGCGGTCGAGTCCGCGCGATGCACTGAGCCCGTTCGTCGCGCGGCAGCTTCGCGATGCGGCTCGCGCGGATGTCGAGCGCCTGTTCCGGCGGATCGGCGCGCCGCTCGAAGAGTGCGGTGACGATGCCTATCGCCGCGCGCTCGACAAGGTGGACGCGATCATAACGGAGCATGGCGGGATTGCGCACAAGCACCACGTCTACATGTCCCTATACTTTATGCGGGCGCGTCGCGGGCTGCCGATCTCGTCCCTGAGCGACGACCTGCATGGCCGGCATCATCTCCTCGCCAGCGATCTTCCACCGCTCCTCACGCTGTTGTCGCTCGAGACGGGCCTAGAGATCGAGTGCCTCAAGGCGCTCACCGTCGATTGCTTGCGCAATGTCTCCGCGCAAACGGTCGAGGTCGCTTACATGAAGCGTCGCGCCCGCGGCACCGAGCACAAGACGATCCGCGTCCGCGACGGCGGTGTTCGCACGCCCGGCGGACTGATCCGATGCGTGATCGAGGTCACCGCCGCCGCTCGCCGCATTGTTCCGAGCGACTGCATCTGGATCTATCGCTGCGAGGGCGAGCTGCGCGCTGGCATCCGCCAGCCCCGGGAGACGCTCGATACATGGACCGAACGCCACGGGATCGTCGATGATGAGGGCAGGCCGCTACGGCTCCTTCTTTCGCAGCTCCGCAAGACCCACAAGGCGCTCTGGTATCTGAAGACCGAAGGCCACATGACGCGCTTCGCCGTCGGCCACACGGTCGACGTCGCCGCTCGCCACTATGCCGACCTGCCGTCGCTCAGGCCGCTGCACGAAGCGACCATTGCTGCCGCCTTCGAGGACGCCCTGGCGGTCGCGACCGGGCCGCATGTGCTCGCAGCCGAGGCCGAGGCGGCCTGGCTCGCCGATCCTGATGCGGCGCCCGATCTCCCCGGCACAGACGATATCGGCGAGCTTCTCGACGGTTCTCAAGATGTGTGGCTGGCGAGCTGCGGCGGCTTCTACGCCAGCCCGTTTGGCACCGCCGGCTCGCCGTGCCCGACCCCGTTCTGGGGATGCCTCGAGTGCGCCAACGCGGTGATCACCGCGCGCAAGCTACCCGCGATCCTGGCATTCCTCGTCTTCATCGAGGAGCAGCGCGCCAGTCTGTCCGCCGGGGACTGGGCCGCCAAGTTCGGCCGCGCGCACGCCCGCATCACCACTCACATTCTGCCGGCGTTCTCGGACGAGGTTATCGCCGACGCTCGTGACAGGTTGGCCGTCGACCCGCCGCTGACCTATCTGCCCCCTGAGGTTCGGGCGTGACCGCGCTTGTCGGACTCGCCCAGGATCAGCTCCGCGACGACAGGCCGGTGCTCGCTACCGCGCCGCTGCGGCCCGGGTTCGCGCGTGCCGATCTCTCGCGCTACGACGATCCGAGCTGGGATCTCGGGCCGGCGGTGTTCCGCGACAACGCCCGGCGCTGCCACGTCACCGTGCACTTCGACAGCATCGCCGATCCCGTCGAGGCCCGCATTCTCCGCGAGTATCTCTACGCGCGCCTCAACATCGACGTGCCGGGGATGCGCATGCGGATCCCACCATCCACCGTCAGGAGCGCCTTCAACAGAGCGCGCCGCTTCCTCGCCTTCGTCAGAGCGGAGCTTGGTTCGCTCGACCTCACTGGTGTCGACCAGTCTCTCCTCGACCGCTACGCCAAGTCGCTCAAGCTGGCCGGGCTTCGGCCGATCGCCGCATCGCAAGTGCTCGACGTGGTGTTCGCCCTCCATACTCTTCGCAATCACCTCACAACAGCGCGTCTCGCGTTCGAGCCCTGGCCTGGTCGCGTCGCCTCGATCGTCGCTGGGTACCGCTTCCGCCGCGAGGAGAACCGCACCCCACGTATCCCCGAGTCCATCCTCGCGCCGCTCCTGCGCTTATCGCTGCGCTACGTCACCCACTTCGCGCCCGACATCCTGACGGCGCGCGCGGAACTCGACCGTCTCGAAGCGCACCGCGATGCGCTGATCGCAGTCGATGCACCCTTCGGGCGCAAGCGGCGTGCACGTCAGCGCGAGCGGCTCGCAGCGTTCTTCGAGCAGCGACGCCGTGACGGCCGCCGCGGCGTCCCGGTGTGGACCACTCCGCATAACGGCGCCGTCCTATGCGACCCGAGCACCGGTGAGCTGACGCCTCCGATCAACGCGCATCTTCTTCACCTGCACATCGGCATCAACGCCAAGCTCGCGCCCGGCCAGCACATCCTGCTCGCCCATGGCGCCCCCGATATGGTCGCTGCGGCCGTCGCCGAGCTCGGGCTCGAGGTCGGCGGCATGGACACACCGATCAGCCTCGACCCTGATAGCGGACGCCCTTGGCGACCGCGGTTCGACGCCAAGGCCGTCGCGGTCGAGGAGCGGATGCTCCAGGCCGCCTGCTATATTGTCTGCGCCTATCTGACCGGCATGCGTGATTGCGAGGTGCAGGCCATGCGCTCTGGCTGCGTCTCGCTCACCCGGAGCGACGACGGCCTCATCACCCGTCATCGCCTCCGATCGACTGCTTACAAGAACAAGTCCTCGGTGGGCGAGCCCGCCGACTGGATTACGATCGCGCCGGTCGTCGAGGCCATTGGGGTGCTCGAGGCGCTGTCGGCACGGTCGTCCAAGGCTCGCGGCACCGACACGCTCTGGCCGGTGCTGTCGCTGAAGACCGGCACCAAGACGCATGTCTCCGCCGAGATTGTCCGCCAGCTCAACGCCTACCGCGACCATCTCAACATGCTGTTCGGCACCCCCGACGAGCCAGCGATCCCGCACGGGTCCGGTGGCACGCCGTGGCGCATCACGACCCTCCAGTTCCGACGCACCGTCGCCTGGCATATCGCCAACCGCC
>DATFYN010000209.1:0-2761 GCA_035315025.1 Myxococcota bacterium | reverse complement strand
CGTGCACCTCGTAGCCCTTCTCGAGCAAGAACTCCGCGAGGTAGGACCCGTCCTGCCCGGTGACGCCGGTAATGAGTGCGCGGCCGCTCCTCACCCGCGCCCGCTCGCCCCCGGTGGGGGGCCCTGATCGCTCGCGTCTTCGGTACCGGCGTCGAAGAGCCCCAGGTTGCGGAGGAGCCTGTAGGTAAGCGCGATCACCATCGCAAGGAAGAGGATCGCCGCGACGCCTTCGAGTCTCGTGAAGGAGAGGGCAATCACGCAGAAGCAGGCGGTGAGGAAATAAAGCGAGAGCACGGCGGAGCGCTGCGAGCCCTCCGACGCGAGGAGCCGATGATGCATGTGCAGGCGGTCCGCACTGAAGACCCGGCTGTGTCGACGTAAGCGGCGCAGGATCGAGAGCATCGTATCCATGATCGGAACGGCCAGCGCGAGCAACGGCACGACGAACGTCAGGAGCGAGGCCTTGGCGTAACCCTCAATTGCGAGGAGCGAGAGCACGTAGCCGATAAAGAGGGCCCCCGTATCCCCAAGGAAAATCCGCGCGGGCGAGAAGTTGAAGGGAAGGAAACCGAGGAGCGCCCCGACGAGAGCGACCCCGATGAGAACGCCCACTGGCTGTCCAATCTGCCAGCAAATGAGCGTCAGCGTCGCGCCGATAATTGCCGCGACACCCGTCGCGAGACCGTCAAGCCCGTCGATCAGGTTTAAGGCATTGGTCACGCCGACGATCCAGAGCGTCGTAACGCTCCAGGCAAGCCAGTCGGGCATGAACCACATGGTCCGCGAGAACGGATCCGTGATCTGATCGATCCGGAAGCCGTAGTAGATCGCGACTCCGGCGGCGACGAGCTGCACCGCGAACTTTGGCGGCGCATTCAGACTGAAGCGGTCGTCAAAGGCACCGACACCCACGAGCAGAAGGCCGCCGAGGAGCAACCCCTCGAGATGCCCGCGCACGGGCAGTCCGCTAGACAGCAGCACACCCGCGGCGAGGCCCACAAATAGGCCCAGACCAACCGCGATCCCACCGAGCAGCGGGATGTTCTCGCGGCGGTTCACCTTCCGCTCGTTGGGGCGGTCGATCACCCGGAGCGCGCACGCGACCCGGGACACGATAGGCGTCGACAATGCCGCGACAGCGCCTGCGGTGACGAACGGAATCAGAACTCCGAGAATCTCCACCGCTCCACTGTTCCTTTCTGCTTGCGGAGGGGTTCAGCTAGTAGCCGTAGTAGTGTTCGTCGATCTGCGCTCCATTTAGAACAACACCAAGTACACGGCGGCGGTCGAGGATGTCGAGCGCAGCCGCCACGTCTTCCTGCGGCGTCACATCCGCGCGCACGACCATCACGAGACCGTCAACGAGTTCACTGATGGTTTTGGCATCGGGAAGCGCGAGCGCCGCCGGAGTGTCTAGGATGACGAGCCCGTAGCGTCGCGAGAGCTCCTCAATCACGCTCTTGAATTTCGCCGACGCGAGGAGCTCCGAGGGGTTCGACGGCTGTTTTTTCACCGGCAGCACTTCGAGCGCGCCGCCCTCGAACGCTCCGCCCTCGACACGGACGATCGCCTTCTCGAGCGGGGCATCGCCTTCGAGCACCTCGGCAAGACCTGCTTCCGGGCGAAGCCCCAATGCCCGGTGCACCTTCGGCTTGCGCAGGTCACAGTCCACAAGCAGCACACGCCGGTCCAGATGCATCTCGCAGACGACCGCGAGGTTGATGGCCGCGGTGGTCTTCCCCTCGTTGGGCAGGGCGCTTGCCATCGCGATCGTTCGGAGAGGACGCTGCGCCGCAATCGAGTCGAGACGGGCGCGAAGGTGCCGGAATTGCTCGGCGACGAAAGAATCCGGCATCAGCATTGCGATTCGTCGCTTATTTGCGGCGTTGGGATCGTGCTCACTCGGACGATGACCCGTGAACGCGAGCCAGCGCCTCCACGCCGGGACGGTTTTCAGGGGCCTCACGCCAGCGGTGGATGACCACTCCGCGACCGGCGGCGCGCCTGAACTAGAAGCCTTTTCTCGGCCTCGTTGCTCTTCGGCTCGTCGCAGTGCGTCGTACACTTTTCCCACGACCGTCCCCTTTCGCGGCTACCGGAAGAGCCCCAAGAGCCCGCGGCGCTGGCGCCTAGCAGCCGAACCGGCATCGGTGGCCGGCGCGTGCGGCGCCTCCAGAGCGAGGTCGCGCGCCACCTCTTGGATCACGTCGCGCGACAGCGTATCGAGATCGCGCGCATATCCGACAAGGAGTGCACCGTCACAAATTACGTTCACGAGCCGCGGGATTCCGCCGCTGATCTCGTGGAGCTCGGACAAGGCCTTCTTATCAAAGAGCCCCTTCCCGGTGTAACCCGCCAAGCGCAGGCGTTCCTCGACGTAAGCCGTCGTCTCACCCCCATCGAAGGGTCGGAGGCTGTGGCGAAGCACAATGCGCTGTCGAAGCTGGCGGAGCTCCGGTTTCGCAAGCATCTCAGCGAGCTCCGGCTGCCCCACAAGCATGATCTGGAGCAGCTTTGAGGTCGGCGTCTCGAGATTCGAAAGCAGACGAATCTCCTCGAGCATCTCTTGGGAGAGATTCTGTGCCTCATCCACAATAAGGAGCGTCGGCTGATTCCGCTCGAGACGGGCAATCAGGAATCGATTCAGCGCGAGAAGGTAGTCGGCCTTGGTTCTGCAACCCTCTTCGATGCCAAGCTCGTCGAAGAGCACCCGGAAGAAGTCCAGGGGCTCGAGCCTCGGGTTAAAGATGAAGGCGGAGGC
>DATFYN010000208.1:0-9105 GCA_035315025.1 Myxococcota bacterium | reverse complement strand
TTTGCGCAGAAGCTTCGTGCAGCGTGGCACATCCCAGACACGAAACTCGACGGTTGCTTGCTTGCCGCTCCGCGAGAGCTCGCCTTCCACGAGCGCATCGGCGCCGATCTGACGCCAGTCCGCGCACGCGAGCGGCGGGGACCCGTCGAGGCGTTGACTGCTGTCGCTCGCCAGGTACGCCCCGGGAGAGAGTACCTTAAAAAGGCTCGAATACTCGAGCGCGTCGCCGATCCCAGAGCGCACCGAGTCGAGCTCTCCTCCCGCCCCGCCCAGATCGAAGAAGCGCTGAACCGCGGCCTTGTAGACGCCGCCCTCTGTCGGGGGTGGCACGACGACTGCGGGGTTTTGCTCCTGCGCGAAGGCCGCACTCGAAAGCGCGGTGAAGAGTAGTCCAAGGCAAGCGACTCGCACGCGCGACATCAGGAGGGCTCCTCGGAGGGGAAGACGAACGTCCATTCGCCTGGCGTAGGAGGTTTTGGAAGCGGACTCGCCTTCTGGATCGCACGCACCACGCTGTCGTCGTAATAGGGATTGCCGGAACGCTGCTTGATCTTCGGTTCCCCGACCACATTGCCGGCCGCGTCGAGCGTCACGAGCAGCGCGGTCTCAAGGCGCTCGAAGCCGGGAGTCTTGATCCAGTTCTTGTGTACGTGGATCTTGACATCACGAATCCACGCGGCGACCTCCGGGCTCACGCGCACCGTTCCGCCGGCCGCGCCCGCCACTGCGACCGGTGTGCTTCGAGCGGTCTCGACGGGCTGAGGCCGTGCCTCGCCGGTCTGCGCCCGCAGCTCCTTCATGAGCGCGTCATAGTCCTTGGGCGGGGGCTTGGGTTTCGGCTTCGGCGGCACCTTCTCCGGCAGCCGCGTCGGCTCTTGCGGGAGCACGACCTTCTGCGGCGGGGGTGGCGGCGGCTTCGGCGGCTCGACGGGAACGGGCGCCGGCGCCTCGGGCTTGGGCTCGGGGGGAGCCGGGGCGACGGGTGCGATGCCCGGCGCGGCCGCGACGAGGTCCACCGTGATGACCCCGGGAAGGGCCGGTACGCTCGATTGGGAGGACGGACCGAGATAGAACAGCGCGAGCAGCGCGGCGTGGGCGACACAAGAGAGAATCAGGGCGCGCCGGAATGCGCTTCTCCGTTCGGCGTCGAACTCCTCCGCCAGCTCCAGCATGAATCCCCTTGGAAACTCGTCCGTACCCGCCGCGCGCGCTACGCCTTCGATCTCGGGGGGACCTAGTGCTCGGGCTCCGTTACCATTCCCATCTTGTTGGCGCCGGCATTTCGTGCCGCGCCCATCGCCTTGGCGACGATGCCGTACGGCGCCTCCTTGTCCGCGCGCAGGTAGATCTCCTTCGAATCCTTGCCCTCGAAGATTGCGGCAAGCTTGGCTTGGAGTTCGGTGATCGGGATCTCCTGCCGCCCGAGAAAGACCTTCCCCTCCTTCTTCACCGTGAGAATCAGTGGCTCATCCTTCACGCGAAGCGGCTGGGTGGTGGTCTCGGGCAGATCGACGTCGATACCCTGCTGCATGAGTGGCGCGGCCACCATGAAGATGATCAGCAAGACCAGCATCACGTCGACGAAAGGAGTGACGTTGATCTCGGAAAGCGGCCGCCCGCGGCCGCCGGCGAGCGGCGACCCCATGCTAGGGGCCCGCTTTCCGAGGTGCGGCGTTCGTGGACGCCGGTTCGTGGGAGGCGACCCGGCGCAGGTCCCCTTCAAACTCCGCGGCAAACAGTTCGATGGCGGCCGTGACGCCACGCAGCTCGCCCACGAAATAGTTGTAGAGGATGGTGGCGGGGATGGCGGCAAACAGTCCTACGGCAGTCGCGATCAGCGCCTCGGCGATGCCGGGCGCGACGGTAGCGAGGCTCGCCGAGCCCGAGATCCCGATGTTCTGGAAGGCGTTGATGATTCCGATCACGGTGCCGAAAAGGCCGATGAAGGGTGTGGCGCTCCCCGCCGTCGCGAGGAAGGAGAGGCCCCGTTCGAGCCGGATCTCTTCTCTGGAGGTCGTCCAGGTGATCTCGCGCTCGAGCACCTGGAGCTGCTTGTCGTCGAGCATGCGCGACATCGGCTTTCCCGTGTACTTCGCGATGCGACTTGCTTCGGCGTAGCCGGCTACGAAAATCCGGGCGAGCGGGCTCCCGGCCAGCTCGCGGGCGGCCTCGTACGCGCGGTCGAGGGATCCCTCGTGATAGACCTCGAGGAAGGCGTCGCTATCCTTGCCGGCGCGTCGGAGCTCCCGCCACTTGTAGGCGATCACCGCCCACGATACGACGGAAATCGTGGCCATGATGAGGAGGACGATCTTGACGAGCCACCCGGCCTGAAGCATCAGGTCGAGAACGTCAACGCTCGCGAGACGTCCCCCCACGGCCGCCCCGACGATGACTAGCGACATAGCCCTCTCGCGCCTTCGAGGCGCCGAACCCCCGCGCCGCCGAACCTTAGGGAAGGCTCGGGAACGCTTCAACCAAGCAAGCCAGTCAAACGAGGAGCGAACATGCAGCTGACCGTGGAATCATACGATCCGGCGCGAGCGGCGGTGGACGTGCTCGCCCTGCCGCTGTTCCAGACCGAAGCGGGAAAGCCCAGGCTCGCCAGCCGGCACGCCCGGATCGACCGCGCCCTTGGGGGGCGGATCTCCGCCGCGCTCACCACGGGGGACTTCCAGGGCAAGCGCGGCGAGAGCCTCCTGCTCTATCCGGAACCCGGGGTCGCACCGAAACGCATTTTGCTCGTGGGCCTCGGCCCCGAAGCTCTCGCCGACGCGGAGGTGCTACGCCGTGCCGCCGGAGCCGCGGTCGGAGCGGCTGCGGCGCGTCAGGGCGCTTCGGTCGCTCTGGTCGCTCCGTTCGTGCGCAAGCTGCGCCCCGCCGCCCTGGGCCAAGCCCTAAGCGAAGGCGCGATCCTCGCCGGCTACCGCTATGACGCCTACCACACACGCAACGAGGACGGTCGCGGTGCAGTCTCGAGCGTCGCCCTCGTGTTCGATGGCGCCGCCGCGGCGCGGGCGGCGCGCCCGGGGCGGGATGCGGGTGTCGTGCTCGGCGAGTCGCAGAATCTCGCCCGCGACCTCTCGAACGCGCCGGCCAACGCGCTTCCTCCCGCGGCCCTCGCGCACGAAGCCGAGCGCGTGGCCAAACAGGTCGGGCTCACCTGCCATGTGCTTGACGTGGCCGAGCTGAAACGCCGCAAGCTCGGTGCGATTCTCGCGGTGGGACAGGGCAGCCAGAACCCGCCCCGCATGATCGTGCTCGAGCACCGACCGCGCGGCTCTGCGCGGCGCACTGGGACGCAGCGTTCCAAAAAGGTTGCTTCCGGGCGGCACATTCCGAAGATTTGCCTGATCGGCAAGGGCATCACCTTTGACTCCGGTGGGATCTCGATCAAGCCCGGCGCCGGCATGCACGAGATGAAGCACGACATGTCCGGCGGGGCCGCCGTGATCGGCGCGCTGCGCGCCGCGGCGCTGCTGAGACTCCCGCTCCACGTCGTCGGCATCATCGCCGCGGCCGAGAACATGCCGAGCGGCGCGGCCTACCGACCCGGCGACGTCGTTACGACGGGCTCGGGCAAGACGATCGAAGTGCTGAACACCGATGCCGAAGGGCGGCTCGTTCTCGCCGACGCGCTTCACCTCGCCCGCACGGAACATGCGCCCGATGCCCTGATCGATCTCGCTACCCTGACAGGGGCGTGTGTCGTCGCGCTCGGTAAGTGGTGCAGCGGCCTGTTCGGGAACAACGAACGGTTGGTGGAGCGGCTGCGACTCGCCGGCGAAGCGACTGCGGAGCGCGCATGGCCCATGCCCCTCTGGGAGGAGCATCGGGAGCACATCCGCGGCGACGTAGCGGATCTCAAAAACACCGGCGGTCGTGACGGCGGTGCCTTGACCGCCGCAGCGTTCCTGTGGAACTTCGTCGGTGAGACGCCCTGGGTGCACCTCGATATCGCGGGCACCGCGTACACGGAAAAGTCTGGTCCCTACCAGCCCCGTGGCGCGACGGGGGTGGGCGTTCGTCTCTTGCTCGAGTGCCTGCGCGAATGGCGGGGCGGTCCGATCGCCTGATCCCTTGGCGCGGAGAAAGGCGCTGCTCGCCACGTCAAGACCCACGTTCGCAAACCCGGCCGCTTGTTTGACGCGCGGAGCACCGCTGTCTAAGCTCCGCCGCTTTCACGGGCCGGCAAACGGGCCGAGCCTCTACAGGGAGAAAAGAGTCGATGAGTCGCGGCATCCACGGGAGCTTCGGTGTGAGGTTCAGCCGGATCGTCGGAGGCGGCGCCCTCGCGGGCTTGCTTGCCGTCGGCCTTGCCACGGCAGCGTACGCCGCGGGCGACGCCGCCAAGGGCAAGGTCATCTTCACGACGAACTGCGCCTCATGTCACGGGGACAGCGGCAAGGGTGACGGACCCGTTGGTGCGGCCTTGAACCCGCATCCCCGCGACTTTACCAAGGGCGAGTTCAAGTTCGACGCGGCGAAGGACGGCAAACCGGGCAGCGACGCGGCACTGACCAACGTGATTAAGAACGGCGCCGGCGTGTACGGCGGCTCCCCGCTCATGGCACCCTGGGGCGGCACCCTTTCGGACGCCGATATCCAGAACGTCATCGCGTACATCCGCACCTTCCACAAGTAGGACGTGGCGCTCACGGCGCTGACTGCAGACGGGGAGGAGAGGCGTCTCTTCCCCGTTTCGCTTGCTACGCTCGGCGGCGAGGTCATCGCAGTTCGAGTGAGCCCGCGCGATTCCGAGCAACCCACCAGCGCGACCCCCGAGCGCACCCCGACGCCGAGTGGGCCATCCCTCCCGGTCGCACAGGGTTCGCCCGTCGGGATCGAGCGCGCGGATACGCTCTCTCGATATTTTGCAGAGCTTCGGCGCCACCCCCCGCTCGATCGCCAAGAAGAACACGCGCTTGCCGTCCGCCTGGTCGAAAAGGGGGATCTTGAGGCCGCGCGAAACCTTGTGCTCGCGAATCTTCGCCTTGTGGTGAAGATCGCCATGGACTACCGGCGCGCTTGGACGAACGTTCTCGATCTCATCCAGGAAGGGAACGTTGGCCTCCTTCAGGCCGTCAAGCGCTACGACCCCTACCAGGGCGTGAAGCTTTCCTCGTACGCGGCCTACTGGATCCGCGCGTACATCCTGAAATACCTGCTCGACAATATTCGTCTGGTGCGCCTTGGCACGACGCGCGCGCAGCGCAAGTTGTTCTTCCGCCTGAACCGGGAGAAGCGCGAGCTCGAGCGCCAGGGCTTCGAGGTCGAACCCAAGCTGATCGCGGAGCGGCTCGAGGTATCGGAGTCCGAAGTTCGCGACATGGAGCAGCGCCTCGCCGAGCCCGATCTCTCGCTCGACGCGCCGGTGAGCCGCGAGGACGGAAGTGCTTCGTTCGGCGACTTCCTCGCCGGGGGCGGCCGGAATGTGGAAGGACAGGTAGCCGACACCGAATTGAGGCGTGTCTTTCTGGACAAAGTCCACGCCTTCGCCGAAACGCTGACCGACCCACGCGATCGTCAGATTGTCGCGCAGCGCATTCTGGCGGAGGAGCCGAAGACACTCCAAGAACTCGGTGACGAGTTCCACGTGACGCGCGAGCGCGTTCGCCAGCTCGAAGCCCGTCTGGTCTCCCGGCTGCGGCAGTATCTCAAGGAAAACCTCGTCGACTTCGAGTACTACGCGCCGGGCAAGGAGTAGGATCCGAGCGCCTCATTCGCCGCCCCGAGGACGAGGGCGCGGAGCTCGCTGCTGGCACGCCGGCCTCTTTGAAACGTGCCGTGCTGGAAGCTCTCGAGTACGCGCAGCCGCTCGGCCCGGGAGAGCCAGGAGAAGCCCCGCCGGCCGCGCAGCGCAAGCCGCGGCCACCACTCGAGGAGAAAGAGCAGGATCCTCATCTCCCACACGCGGGCGCGCTCCGCATGCGCGAGCCGCGCCTCCACGAGCGGCGCCACATCCACGCCACCCCCGCCCGGACTTCCGCCCCCTTCGTCGGCCGGGCCGGGCGGCAAGAGCGCGTCTGCGATCGCGTAGAGCGTGCGCGCGCGCGGCGGGGAAAGGAGCCGTCCGGAGGCGCGGCCGGTCACGGGGTCCGGCTTATTCCACTCTCAAGGAAGCGAAGCGCCATGGCAGCATGCAGGGCGATGCCTGTGGCGAGCGCGTTCTCGTCGAGCACCATGCGGTTGGAGTGCAGCGGCGCGGGTTCCCGGGCTTGAGGCCGCACGCCCAGAAAGACCATCGCCCCCGGAACGCCCTGGAGGATGTACGAGAAATCCTCCGCGCCCATGATCGGCGTCTTCATCTCGATCACGTTGCCGCTCCCGGCCAGCTCCGAGGCGACCTGCTGCGCGAATCGTGCGAACCCCTCGTGGTTCACGGTGACGGGGTAGCCCTCGACCACTTGGATTTTGGCCTCGACCTGGTGTGCCGCGGCGATGCCGCTCACGACCCGACGCACACCCTCATGCACCGCACGGCGTGCGCGCTCGGAGACCGTGCGGATCGTGCCGAGGAGATGAGCGGTCGCGGGGATCACGTTGCCCGTGGTCCCCGATTGCACCCGCGTGATCGAGACGACGACGGGGTCAAAGGCGTCGGCCCGCCGCGTGACCAAGCTTTGCAGCGCAAGCACGATCTCACATGCCACGGGGATCGGATCTACCGCATGGTGGGGCATCGAGGCGTGGCCGCCCTTCCCGGTGAGATCGATCGACAGCAGATCGCCGGAGGCCATGATGGGTCCTGGTCGCGTCGCGACGCAGCCGGCCGGCAATGTGGGATCGACGTGGATCGCAAACGCGCCCTCGGCGCGCGGCTCGTGCTCGAGAAGTCCCTCGCCGATCAGGATTCGCGCGCCGCCGAAGCCCTCCTCTCCGGGCTGAAAGAGTAGCTTCACGCTCCCAGTGAACTGCTGCCGCCGCGAGGCCAAAAGGCGCGCCGCGGCCGCTAGCATCGCGATGTGGGCGTCGTGCCCGCACGCATGCATCACTCCCGATCGCTCCGATGCAAACTCGAGCCCGGTGTCCTCCTCGAGGGGGAGCGCGTCCATGTCCGCACGCAAGAGAATCGTTCTGCCTGGCCCGTTCCCGCGCAGCGTCGCCACCACGCCGCTCGTCTTCGGGCTCGTCTCAAGATCGAGGGGCAGGCCTTCGAGGCTCTCGAGGACCGCGGCACGGGTGATGGGAAGCTCCAGACCGAGCTCGGGCGTCCGGTGAATCCGCCGACGAAGCTCTACCGCTTCAGGCAGAAGCTTTCTCGCCTCGGTGAGAAGCGTCGAAAACGCGAAATCCATGGTGCCTCCCCGACGCGAATCGTGGCGGAATTCAAGAGCGCCCGGGGCGCGGCAGCGACCGGCTCCCTCCTTACGATAGCCTCGCAACGCTCCGCCGTGCCCATCTCGGGCGGGAGGACCGCGAGGCCATGCAGGATGCGGCGCTCGTCCGCCGGCGCCTGATCGTGCGTGGGCGCGTGCAGGGCGTTGCTTTTCGCTACGCGACGCGTGAGAGGGCGCGCGCGCTGGGTGTCGATGGCTGGGTGCGCAACCTGCCCGACGGCTCCGTCGAGGCCGTCCTCGAGGGCGAGCCGGGGCTCGTGGATGAGCTCGCGGCTTTTTGCCGCGTCGGGCCGCCCGCAGCGCGAGTCGATCGCGTCGAAGAGCACACGGAGAAGCCCGAGGGCCTGTGCGGCTTCGCGGTGCGATAAGGTGGCACGTTTTCGAATCCCTGTGGCCCTCCTCTTCCTCCTCGCCCACGGGGCACTCGGCGGTGCTTGCTCACAGGGCGCAGCGTCCTCTGCCCCGACCATCAAGATCCGCTCGGACATCGTTCAGGTCGACGTCGCGCGCACGCCTGAGGAGCGGGCCCGTGGTCTCGGAGGCCGGAAGTCCTTGGCCCCCGGCGCGGGAATGGCCTTCCCATTTGACGAGCCCAACCGTCCCGCGTTCTGGATGGCGGGCATGTATTTCGACATCGACATTGTGTGGATCCGAGGGGCACGCGTGGTGGACCTCTCCGAGCGCCTGCCCCATCCACCGCCCGAGCTCGATCCCCTCACCGCGGGCTTGCCCGAGTACCGCCCGCGGGAGCCCGCCGACCTCGTGCTCGAGGTACCTGCTGGGACGGTGCACGCCCGGGGCTGGGAGCGTGGAGATCCGGTGGAGGTAAGCCCCGCGGTGCGCACTCCCCCCCACGGGCAACTGCCGTAAAGCCTCGCGCAGGACCTGCCGATTTCCGGGTATGGACTGGAGCTCGACCCCGCTCCTCTTCGCGCCCCCGCTTCCTCCCATCGCGCTTCGTAGGGACGCGACCTGGGTGGTCGGGCGGAGCCGTTCGTGCGACCTCCCGCTGGCTTCGCTCGAAGCATCGCGGCGCCACGCCGAGATTCGTTACGACGGGGTGCGCGCGGTGCTGCGGGACCTGGGGAGCACAAACGGCACATGCGTGAACGGCCAGCCCGTGACCGGCGAGCGCGAGTTGCAACCGGGCGACCGAATCGAGATTGCGGGGCAGGTGATTACGTTCTGTCTCATGCAGCGTCGCGCGGGCGGTCCGTTGCCCGGGCCCGACACCGGAGAGGTAGAGACCGTGCTCTTCGAGCGCAGGACTGACGTCGAGGCCCTTCGGGGCGAGCTGGCGGAGATTCCGAGCTTCGCCGTATTGCAGATCCTGGAGATGGGCCGCAAGACGGGCGTGCTGCAGATCACGTCCGACGGCGCGGAAGGACGGATCTGGCTTGAGGATGGGGCGCCGGTCCACGCAGAGGCGAAGACGCTGCTCGGCTTTGATGCCGCCCTTTGCCTGGTATCCGCGGTGAAGGGGCGCTTCGCTTTCGAGGCTGGTGCAGCTCCCCCCGACCGCACAATACGCAGCACAGTGACGGAGCTCTTGCTCGAGGCCAGTCGGATCCAAGACGAGCTGGATCGCGACGCGGAGAGCGTGTAGCGGGAGACCTAGGGCATCTGCCCGGCGCCTTCCGAGACTCCCGGAGACGCGTCCGCGCTCGACGGAAACTCCGCGAGGATCGCGCTGCGGACCGCGGCATCGATTCCGTTCGTATCCCGGCCGACGACCGCGCGCATGGCCTCATCGTCGGGCATCCCC
>DATFYN010000207.1:0-4769 GCA_035315025.1 Myxococcota bacterium | reverse complement strand
GCGACCGACCTACGCCGCCGCCGCAAGCGCAGCCACATCAAAAGCGGCGCTGCCATCGCCAGCTGCGGTCCGGTCCCGCAGCGACCGTGGCGGCGGCCCGGAGCGATGGCCCCGGGCCGACCGACCGTCAGGTTGTCACTTCCGATAATGTCCTCGCTCACCGTTCAAGCCGCGATCCGCTCGTATCGATGATGAAGTCGCCCTGTCTGTTCCCAGCACTCGTCCTGTTGTCATGCCCTACGAGGAAGAGCTGCGGCGGGATCATCAGCAACGACCGCGACTTCATTCGGTGCCGGTAAAGCAGGCGCGCGTCAGCGCGCGCCTCGAGCTGTGCGCGCGCTCGTCTCGGGGACCGGGGACGGCAGCAACGGTATGCGCGAGTAAGCCTCGGCAAAGAGCCACAGACCGACCCCAAGCACCCGGGACCGCAGGGCCCCCGCACCGACCCGTTTCAGGATCTCTGTGGCGATGGCGTTCGTCTCGTGAGCGAGCTGCCGGCCCAGCGCCGACCGCTTCTCGGGGTACGCGAGGCCCAGCAGCTCAAAGTAGGCGAGGGTGTGCTGGTAGAGCACCTGGCCGACGAGGTTCACCAGGGGCGGCACCCAGCGCCACACGAGATCCTTCCTCACCGTCCCGTCCAGCAGAACCGGGCTCGAATCAATCTGCCGGTAGGGGATCCTGTTGGTCGCGGTAATGGCGAAGTCGACCGCTTCGTCCCAATGCGCGTCTCGCGAGATCTCGGGCGTGTAGAGTGCCTTCAGCTCCGCGAGGTCGCCCACGTTCCAGGCGTGGGTCACGACGTCGAGAGGATTGGCGATCCGGTGCAGGCGGTCGCCGAAGCGGGCGTCGATGTAGGAGGCGAAGTCGTCGTTGCCCGGCGTGGGCCCGGCGTAGGCGTACACGGAGATCATCGCGCGCGCGTGGTGATCCCATTCCTTCTGGGTGTCGAGGAGCCAGAGCGCCAGGGTCGGCGAGAGGGCGCCGCCCAGGCTGTGGCCGCTCACCGTCACTTCGACCGGATCGCCTTCCTGGTCGAGTTGCGCTTCCAGGAAGTTCGCGAGGGTCTTGTTCTCCCCCGGGAGCCCGGGAGGCGGCACCATTCCCTGGAGCGCACGCAGCCCCTTCAGCGTGCCCTTCGAGGGGGCGACGCCCTCGGGAGCGTCCCCATAGCCCCAGGCGCGGGTCTCGTCGACGTCGAAGTCCTCGACGAACCAGGCGTAGGCGGAGAACGGATTGGTGCCGGCGATGCTGATGAAGAGCTCGCGGGTCTGCTGGTGCCTGGCGACGAACATCGTGTTGGCCGGGATCCCGCCCGGCAGGACCTGGAACACCCCCGGCCCCCAGACCACCTCCCACGGCCCGAGCGGCCCTTTCAAGGACTCGAGGGCGGCTCCCACCAGCTTGCTGGCCTTCTGGCTAACGTCCAATCCCGAAAGCGGTGCCCCTAGGTTGGGGAGGAAGGCCATGATGAGGTTGCGCTGGATGAGATCCAAGCCCTTGGCGGACGTCTCGCAGAGCTGCGGGTTGAACTCGACCGGGGACGTCATGGGCGTGCCTCCTGCTGAGGGAAGCCGCGCACTATCGCGAATCTCTTCCGTCCGCGCCCTGGGGCAAAACGGCCCGGCTGCTCAATGAAGCAAGCGAGAGAAGATGTCGCCATCCTGCTGCTCCGATTCCCGATTAAAAACGGCTTCCGAAAATGTCATCGGTCACTGTTCAAGCTGCCACCCGCTCGTATCGATGATGAAGTCCGCCGACCTCAGGGAATGCGACGACCCCATTGGACAGCCGGTTCGAAGCTGCTCACTTCACGAGGCTTCTCCACGTCCACGTGACCGCTCATCCCACGGCGGCCTGCCGCGGCGCGCGCGCGATAGTCCCGAGCGCGAAACCCCTGGCGGTTACGAAGCGCACCTCAGCGGAGATAGGCGTGGGCCAGTCTGGTCGTGTCAAGTACTTTGACACGGTCGACTGCGCGACTGTGAAGCCGAGCCTCAGCAGCTCGCCAAGCGACGCGCCCCAGGTCGGATTTGCGCGATGCATTTCCAAGATGAGGTCACGAATCTCTGCTTCAATGGTTGGTCGTCCAGGCGATCGCGACCTGCTCTTCCAGCGCCAGTAGAGGCGGAAGCCTTGTCGGTGCCAGCGGATCACAGTCGCCGGCCGCACGAGCACAAGCGCTTGGCGCCAGCCGGGCCAGCAGCGCGACAGCGCCGCCCAGAGGATCCGATCGACCGTCCGGAAATGGACTCTTCGCCCCATGCGTTGGCGCTCGCACGAGCAGCTGATGGCGAAGAGCGATCACCTCGGCGTGGAGCGCGGCTCGGCGCCAAAGGAGACCCCGGAGCGCGCCGAGAAGGGCCAAGAGGGCGGGCGGTAGCATCGAAACCACGTTGATTCACCCTTCGAGAAACATCAATGTCTACAAGGGGATCGAGTTCTCGGAAGGCACAGGCCGCGTAGGCTGCCGGGAACACGCCCTGATCCCGTCGCGTGACGATGTCGCCCGGCGGCGCAGCGGTGGTGTCCGCCGCAAGATGCCAGCGCCGGTTGGGAATCGAAGGCAGCAATGCCTGAATTACGTTCTCGGACATGTTGAAGAGGAGATGCAGGTCTTCCTCGTCGGGCGTGAGACCCGCAATGGTGCACGCGAGGAACCGGACGTAGCCATGCTGCCAGGACGGCGGCTCGAGCCCAGGGCCGCACCAGACAATGTCAGGGATGCACCGGTTGGGAAGCCGCTCCCCCCGTGAAGAAGCGGTTGCGCGTTAGACTCGGGTGTCGCTGACGCAGCGCGATGAGCTCGCGCGTAAAGCGCAGCATCTCGCGATTCGACTCGACGAGCCGCCAGTCGAACCACGAAAGCTCGTTGTCCTGGCAATAGGCGTTGTTGTTGCCGCGCTGGGAACGCAGCACCTCGTCGCCCGCGAGCAGCATGGGCACCCCACGCGAGAGCATGAGGAGGGCGAGAAAGTTCCGCGCCTGGCGGCGGCGTGTGCGGAGCACCGCCGGGTCCGTGGCATCCCCCTCGACCCCGCAGTTCCAGCTCAGGTTGTCGTTGCTGCCGTCGCGGTTGCTCTCGCCGTTCGCCTCGTTGTGCTTACCGTTGTAGCTCACGAGGTCAAGAAGGGTGAAGCCGTCGTGGCAGGTGACGAAATTGATGCTGTTTGCGGGCCGTCTTCCATCGGCCGCGTAGAGATCGCTCGACCCGCCGAGGCGGGTCGCGACTTCATCGATCATGCCACCGTCTCCGCGCACGAAGCGGCGGATGCTGTCGCGGTATCGGCCATTCCATTCACTCCATGAGAGGCCCGGGAAGGCACCGACCTGGTACAGACCGCCGCATCCCAGGCCTCGGCGATCCGCGGCCTCTCGGCCAGGGTGCGCGATAGCTCGAGACTCCAGGGCAGCGGCGGGTCGGAGAGCGGGACGCCGTGCTCGCCGCGCACAAATACGCTCGCGAGATCGAAACGGAAGCCGTCGACCCCGAGTCGCTCCACCCAGTGCTCGAGGCAGTGCACGATGTAGGCAGTCACCTCCGGATGGTTGCAACGGACGGTGTTTCCACACCCGGTGAAGTCGAGGTAGCGGCGCCGATCGCTCGGATCGAGATGGTAGAAGATTTCGTTCGCGAGGCCCTTGAAGTTGATTATGGGGCCGTCGGCCCCGTCCTCTGCGGTATGATTGAACACGACGTCGAGGATCACGCCGATATCAGCGGCATGCAGCGCGTCGATCATTTCTCGGAACTCGCGGGGCGCGTTCGCGGGATTCCTGCAGTAGCGGGGATGGGGACTGTAGAAGCTGTGCGTGCTGTAGCCCCAGTAGTTTTCGAGGCCGCGGGCGGCGGCGCTGGCCGGCACGTCCTGCTTGTCGAAGGCCATGACCGGAAGAAGCTCTACGTGCGTGATACCGAGTTCCTTGAGATAGAGAATCTTCTCGACCACCCCACCGAAGGTGCCGGGACTTTCGACGCCCGCGGACGGATGGCGACTGAACTGCAGCTCGTAGATCACCGCTCCTTCGAGGGACGCACGCTCTCGCGCCGCAGCGCGCGGCGTGACGTCAGGTCCAACCTCGGTAACGATCGCGCGCATCGCGGGCCACGGGTCGCTGTCCTTCGCGCACGAACGCCCCCGATCCCAGCCGATGTCGCTCACGGCGTGCGCCCAGGGGTCGCAGAGTTCCCTCCGCGCGTCGAATCGTCGGCGCCTCCGGGTCGGGCCGGACCCAGATCGCGGCTTCCGCGTCGAAGGTCTCTTCGTCCTACCCCTGGAAATGCGCGCGCCCTGGGGTCAGGGGACCGCCAGGGCGTGCGACTCGGTAGTAGCGGGGGGGCGATTTGGCCGATGGGAGACTTCCGCCGCCCGTCTTGGGCGTGGGCGGCTTGAAAAGAGTCGGAGGCGCCGGAACATACGCGCTATGAGCGCGCCGGGGGTCAACCAGAACGCCCCTGCGGGCTTGTGTCCTGTGTCCGCTCACCCGCTACACCAGTCCTGACCCCCCATTTTGGCCCCTGCCGACACCCCGCCGACAGCGTCTTTCACCCCCATTTCGACAGCGCCGTAGAGAGACGCCCGAGCGTTTCTCGTAGCTCGAGCGCACCCGACCCCGAGCGCCCATACTCTCCTGCGGCCGGTGCGCACCTTCCTGCAACTCCTGGGGGCGCTCCTCACACTCGACGCGGCCGTCGTCCTCGCGTGGAGCAACCTTGGCATCGGGCCGGAGACCATCGCGCACCCCGCTTCGACAAGCTTCGCCTACAACGT
>DATFYN010000206.1:0-3442 GCA_035315025.1 Myxococcota bacterium | reverse complement strand
GTTGCGCAGCGCAATTCCTGCGAGGCTAACCGCGCACTCCACGTCGCCCTCCGCGATGGGGGGACCGCCCGTGGCGCTCATCCCTGTTTCTCCCAGGCGATCTCGCTCGCCTCGAAGACCGGCCCGTCCCGGCAGACCAGTCGAAAACCGCCCTCGGCCCGAGGCACCGCACATCCAAGGCAAACGCCAAACCCGCAGGCCATCGGATTCTCGAGCGACACGAAACATGGTCGGCTCGACTGCATGGCCAGCTCCGCCGCGCGGCGCATCATCGCCGTGGGCCCACAGGCATAGACCGTCGCCGGACCCGCGTCGCTAAGGGCTTGCTCCAAGAGCTCGGTCACGAGGCCACGCGTACCCAGGCTGCCATCTTCGGTTGCGACGTCGAGCGCTACGCCAAGGCCGCGAAAGTCGCTGAGTCCCATCACGTCGTCCGCGCTACGCGCCCCGAGCAGAACGCGCGGCGAACTCGCCCGGGCAAGGCGCGCGGCGAGCTCGTAGAGCGACGCGATACCGGTGCCACCACCGACCAAGATGGCGCGCGTCCCAATTTCTGGGTCGGGAAAGCCGTGGCCGAGCGGACCGACGATCGCCACCGTCTCGCCTGGTTTCGCGTCTGCCAAAAGCCTTGTCCCGCGGCCACTCCGCTTGTAGAGCACCTCGACATCCGCCGCGCCGTCACCAATGGGCGATGCTCGGTACACCGCCATGGGTCGCGGCAGCAGAGGATCAAGGCGGGGTACGGCGCC
The DNA here is from genome assembly GCA_035315025.1 of Myxococcota bacterium. Classification (GTDB taxonomy): domain Bacteria; phylum Myxococcota_A; class UBA9160; order UBA9160; family UBA9160; genus UBA9160. The sequence continues at coordinate 2,693 of DATFYN010000206.1, read as the reverse complement.
GAGCGGGCCGGGGGAGAGCATGAGGAACTGGCCGGGTGCGAAACCTGGCCAGTGCGGCGTGCGCAGCACGATCCGCTGGTGATGTCCCTGCCGACGCTGATCCACCACTTGCGCGCGCGCGCGGATCGGCGCGCGGATCTCCGCTCCTTGGAGCGCGCGCGTCATGACGAGCGCGTCCTCCCCGTCGGCGTAGTAGCGCTTTCGCACCATGGCGCCGCGGAAGCCCAAGGCTTCGTAGAGCGCGCGCGCCGCTGCGCTTCCCGCCCGCACCTCGAGCCACGCAACCCGTGCTCCAGCCTGGGCCTCAATGCGCAGAGCCTCGGCGAGGAGCGCCCGCGCCGTGCCGCGGCGCCGCCGCAGCGGCTCCACCGCGACCGAGAGCACGTGGAGCTCGTCAGCGATGCGGTGGGCGAGGACATAGCCCACGATAGGTGCCGCGTCTTCACGGGCGACCCACACGCGGGCGTGGCCGCGCGAGAGTTCATCCGCATAGGCCTGCGCGGACCAGGGCTCGCGCAAGGACACTTTCGCGAGCGCGGCGATCTGCGCCGCATCCGGGGGGTTGGCGCGCGAGATCCGGATGCCGGGGGCCCCTTCACAACCCGCGTTCTCAGTCACGCTGCGCTTCGATCCGGTACTGGCGCATTTTGCGCGAGAGGCTCTCGCGGGCGAGCCCGATCGCCTCGGCCGTGCGGGAGATGTTTCCGCCGTGCTCGCGCAGTTTGTGGATGATGTACTCACGCTCGAAGGCGCGTCGTGCATCCTCCAGGCTCGCCGGGCTCGGTCCTCCGGAAGGCGCCGCGCCGCGCACCGACTCCGGAAGATCGTCCGTCGTGATCCGCGAGCCGGGCGTCATGAGCACAAGGCGTTCTATCAGATTGCGCAGCTCGCGCACGTTGCCCGGCCAGGCGTAGGCCTGCAAGAACCTCATGGCCCGCGGTGCGATCTCCTTCGGCTTCACCGCAGACTCGGCACAGAATTCCGCCGCGAAAGCGCGCACGAGGATCGGGATGTCCTCGCGCCTTTCGCGAAGGGGCGGAACGTGGAAAGGGATCACGTTCAGCCGGTAGTACAGGTCTTCGCGGAAGCGGCCCGCAGCGATCTCCTTCTCGAGCGCCTTGTTCGTCGCGGCGATCACGCGCACCTCGACCTCGATGGTGTCGCTGCCGCCCACGCGTTCGAACTTGTGTTCTTGGAGGATGCGAAGAATCTTGGCCTGCGTCTTGAGGCTCATGTCGGCGATCTCGTCGAGGAAGATGGTGCCTTCGTGGGCGAGCTCGAACTTTCCGCGTTTTTGTGCGATCGCTCCGGTAAAGGCACCCTTTTCGTGCCCAAACAGCTCGGACTCAATCAGCTCCTCGGGAATCGCGGCGCAGTTCACCTCCACGAAAGGTTTGTCTGCCCGTTTGCTCTGCAGGTGGATCTGCCGCGCGACAAGTTCCTTGCCCGTACCGTTTTCCCCCGTGATGAGGACCCAGCCGTTCGTCGGGGCCGCCAGCGCGATCTGCTCTTTTAGGTGCCGTACGGGCTCAGAGGAGCCGAGGATCTCGTGGGCGCGAAGTGCCACCGCGCGCAAGCGGCGATTCTCACGTTCCAGGCGGGCGCGCTCGATGGCGTGCTGAATCGTGAGCAGCAGCTTTTCGACCGAGAGCGGCTTCTCGATGAAGTCGAAGGCTCCGAGCTTCGTGGCACGGACCGCGGTCTCGATCGTGCCATGGCCACTCATCATCACCACAGGGAGCTCCGGCCAGGTGGCGCGCAGCTCCTGCAGGATGTCGATTCCGTCTCGCCCCGGCATCGCGATGTCCAGGAGAACGAGATCCGGGAGCGCATCGAAACCGGCCGCGCGCAGGAAGGCGAGCGCCTGCGTCCCATCGCTCGCCTTCTTCGCATCGAAGCCTTCGTCGGAAAGGATGCCGGCAAGAGACCCTCGGATGCTCTCCTCGTCGTCGACAATCAGAACATCGGGCATCAGTCACACCCCGCGCGCCGTCGCGGCGCCGCGAAAACGCAGCGCACCCAGAGTCCTAGTCCTGTGCGCAGGAATCGCAATCCTAGGCTCCGCGCACCGGCAGCTCGATGATGAAGCGCGTGCCTCGCGGCCGATTCTCGTGCACGCGGATGTATCCGCGGTGGTCGGCCACGATGCGGGACACGATCGCGAGGCCGAGTCCGGTCCCCTGGCGTTTGGTCGAGAAGTAGGGCTCAAAGATGCGCCTGCGATCCTCGGGCCGGATGCCGATGCCGTCGTCCGTGACCTCGCAGCGAGCGGTACCGAGGGGCGCGTCGTAGACCGTGCGCAGTTCAACAAGGCCGGCACCCTGCGCGGAGACCTCGCGCACCGCGGCGATCGCGTTGTCGATCAGATTGGTGAGGACGCGCCGCATCTGCTCGCGGTCGAGGTCGACGCTCGGCAGCGAGGGATCGAGGTCGGTGCGCAGCGACACCCCCTCGGTGCCCGTGTAGCTCGCGACCGCTTCTTGCACCAGGCGATTGAGATCGTCGGGCTTGGGGTTTGCGGTGGGCAAGCGCGCGAAGTTCGAGAACTCATTCACCAAGAGCTTGAGGCTTTCGACCTGGCTGGTGATGGCGTCCACGCATTCGTCAAAGACTTTGGCGTCCTCCGGCGCGCGCACGAAACGATCGCGGAAGCGGCGACGGATTCGCTGCGCGGAGAGCTGGATGGGCGTGAG
>DATFYN010000205.1:0-2959 GCA_035315025.1 Myxococcota bacterium | reverse complement strand
GAATGGCTGATCCGCTACGCCGCTGGGTGAGGCGCTGGCGGCGAATGAGCGAGCCGACCCGGTAGGCCGAGGGCCGGAAACTCTCGTGGAGTGTGATCCATATGCTCCAGGGCTACGGATCGGGGTCTGCGGCGGGGCGGCGCAGCGTTTGCCCGGTCGGTCGGGGCGCCAGCGCGGGTGTGGCCACTGAGGAACCCCCTGCGCCGAAGAGGCCCATGCACACGCCGGCGGCCCGGTGACGACCAGGGGCCACGGCGCTATCTGGCATCGGGCCCCCGACCCCCGTCGAGAGTCGTGCGAAATGTGCCTTGGCGCGCGACCGGCGCGGCTGGCAGGCTCGGCTCTGGGAGGTACACACTGTGGCCGGTCGAATCCTGGTAGGCGTGGACGGCTCCGAGGGCTCGCGGCGGGCGCTTCGTTGGGCCATCGATGAGGCGACGGCACGGGGAGCGACCCTCGATGCGATCTTCGTGTGGCCGAGCCCCAATGCCTACGTCGATGGGCTCTATGTTCCCGTGGACGAGAAGAAACTGATAGGCGACGCTCGGGAGCGCTTGGCACAGACCATCGCCGAGGTTGCCGGCCCCGACCCGCAAGTGGACATCCATCCGGTCGTCCTCGAGGGAGATCCGGCCCAGGTGCTCTGCACCTGGTCGGGCGAGGCAGAGCTCCTGGTCGTCGGCTCCAGGGGCCACGGGGACTTTGCGGGACTCCTGCTCGGGTCGGTGAGCACGAATTGCACGCAGCACGGCCGCTGCCCGGTGGTGGTGGTTCCTCCGGTTCCCTGAAGTCCTTCGAGCCGCGCCAACACGGACTCGTCACGTGCGTGTCGCCCTACGAACGTGACGGGGTCCTGGTGTGAACCGCACCCGCATCGACGGCACCAGTCGTGCCCGAGCCTGGTCTGGTCTCGGGATCTTCCACCACAACCTCGTGAAGATCCTTTGAGACAACGACGTCGGTCCTCCTTTGCTCAGCCGCTATCTGACACCGTCGCCCCCTGTCGCGATCTCGGTCACTTCTAGTGGCACCTCGCGCCTCACGATGATGTGCACGTCGATCCCGGCGGCGACGGCCATCCGCTGGACTCTCTGGGCAGTCGATCCACCGCGTAGCATTTTCCACCATCGGCTGCGCTGACGGGAACCGAGCACGACCTGGGTAATGCGCGCGTCGCGCGCGAATTCTATGATCGTCTGAGCAACGTCGTCGCCTCGTAACTCGACCCAGCGCGCCCCGACTTCAGTGGCCACAAGACGCAAGGCCTCGAGGGAGCCATCGTCGGAGCGGGCCGGGCCATACCCGCTCACGACATGGACAACATGGAGCTCGGCCTGGAGTCTGGCGGCGATTCGCGCGGCGCGACGCAACACCGCTTCGGTACCAGGCGCGCCCGTCACCGCCACCATGATGCGCTCGCTTGGCTCCCACGCTGCTCCGCTCTGCTGACGGCTCAGGAATTCGAGCAGCTCCTCTTCGGGCTCGTCGGCGAGGAACCGGAAAGCGAGCTCACGAAGCGCGATGAGGTTCTCAGATCGGAAGAAGTGGTTGAGAGCCTGTGGAACCATCTGAGGTGAGTAGATTTTGCCGTCGAGCAATCGTCGGCGGAGCTCCTCAGGAGAGGAGTCGACCAGCTCTATCTGGTCGGCTCTGCGCACCACCGAATCCGGCACGCGTTCGTGCACCGGCACTCCCGTCAACAGTTCAACTGCATCCGCAATGCTCTCGAGGTGCTGGATGTTGACTGTCGTGATGACGTTGATCCCGGCCTCAAGAAGCTCGAGCACCTCCTGCCAGCGCTTCTTGTATTTGCCCGTGCCCGGCACGATCGTGTGCGCGAGCTCATCGACAAGGGCGAGCCTTGGCTTTCGCAAGAGGACTGCGTCGAGATCCATCTCCTGAAAGCGCATGCCTCGATAGGCAACCTCGCGGTACGGGACGATCTCAAGCCCATCGAGCAGCGCTTCAGTGGGTGGTCGGCCGTGACACTCGGCGTAGCCGACCACGACGTCGATTCCGTCCTCACGCCGCCGCTGGCCCTCGCTCAACATCGCGAAGGTCTTCCCAACCCCGGGCGCAGCACCGAGGTAGACGCGGAAGCGACCTGCGGTCTCCATCACCTCGGTGACGTCCGATTCCGTCGAAGCGGCCTCGCTCACCCCTTCATCGATTCCGAGCGATGTTGGCGCGGCTGCCTGATCGTGCATCGTGGATTCCTCGTTCACACGAGCGCGGCTGTCAAAGTCGGGTGGCAATGGTACCAGGGCGGCATTTTCCATGTCCCTCTTCTTATCCGCGATTGCCTGATTGTGGTTCTGTTCCCGAGATGTCGCGCGAGCTCCCCGACCATTGCGTGAATGGATGTTGACCCGTTGTTCGCTCGCAGCGACCTCGGCGGTCATGCCGCGCCAACCGCCGATTCGCTCCCCGCGTCACTCGCGCACAGGTCCTGTGCCCGGCGAGTCGCCACAGCTTGTCGTCGGCTTCGAGTTGGACATGGCAGTGATCGACATGAAGCGTGGTGTTCGCTCGTCGCTGAAAGCAATGTTCAACACACCGATTGTCTCATCTGTGTGTGGAAGCCGAGATCTGGGACTCCGCGTATGGAGCGCAGATCGACGGTTCGGGTGCTGGAGGGCAGTCGCCGCCGATCGGCGACATTGGTGCGTGGGCAGCGCAAACCGGGGTGCTCGCCGCTGCCGACCAAAGCTACTCTGTTCCGTTCGAGCGTATTGATGTTCTTGCGGAATTAGATCCGGGAGGTCACATGAGGCTCCGGGAGTTCATGCAAGCGCCTGTGTACGCGTGCTCGCCGACGGCGACCCTGGCAGCAGCCGCTGGGCAGATGGAAGCTCACAACGTCGGCAGCCTGGTCGTCATCCCCAAGACGGACCGACAGCCCTGGCCATCGGCCGGCAGCGATCCGCACGCACGAATCGGGCGTGCTCAATCGCCGTCG
>DATFYN010000204.1:0-5605 GCA_035315025.1 Myxococcota bacterium | reverse complement strand
CCCGCCGCCCGAAAACGCCGCCCGACGTTGCCCCAGGATCGACGATCTCGACTCGGCCGAAGGCTCAGCATCCCCCCCTCGAGGCCGCCCGGATCGCGACGCTCCGCTTCTCGAACTTGGAGCTCAAAGCTATGAAGCGATGGACCTGAGACAGTAAATTCCCGATGTCGGTGTCTCATCCTCGTTGACACGCGCTGCACGCCAAGATCGATCGCTTGGTCGCCGAAGTAGAAGTCTGCCGTGGTTGCGCCCGATGGGCTCGTATTCGTCGCGCTCCCGATGGCGCTGACAGTGCCTCCGCTTCCGGCCGTGGAGCCGTGCCCGGCGGTCATGCCTCCACCGTGTCCACCGAACGCCGCCAAATCGAGGCTGATCGAGGCTCCGGAGGTGGAGCTGGGTCAAGCTACTCGAAGCGTTGCCCGAACTGCCCGAGATTCGCTTCCCCGGCATCGGCTCCCAGCCTCACGATGGTGAGAGAGCCGTTGCACGATCCTGACGGTTTGCTGAGATACTGATCCATGGCAGACAGAACGCCCAGCGGCCCCAGCGATTACCTTGCCGCGGAAAGAACATTTCTTGCATGGATTCGAACGGGTCTTGCTCTCATGGGATTCGGTTTTGTGGTCGCCCGCTTTGGCCTGTTTCTGCAAGCGCTACAGTTCGGTCAGTCAAATCTTCAAGTCAGGCCATACGGACCATCGTTCTGGTTCGGCACTGCGCTCATCGTTCTGGGAGTCATCGTCAACGTTGTGAGCGCGTGGAACCACGTTCGTCTGGTTCAGGAGTTGGCTCGCGGTGGCTCTGCATTCAACCGCCCATCATGGCTGGCCATGGGCGTTGCCCTCATCCTGGCGGTGGTCGGACTGGCGATGGCGATCTACCTGATTGCGGTTCGCGAGCCCAAGCAGGAAAATCTTGGAGAGCGTTGGGAGAAATCAATGACAGCAAATCCAGAGAACGGAATCGTAACCGTACCCAGTCATCATTCGGTTGATCAGACGGTTGCAAAGCTTGAGGAAATCCTGCAAGCGAAGGGAGTCAAGCTGTTTGCGCTGGTCGATCACAGTGGTGAGGCAGAAAGAGCCGGCATTCTGATGCGGCCCACAAAGCTTTTGATATTTGGCAATCCGAAGGCCGGAACTCCCCTTATGATTGCCTCGCCCAGCGTCGCGATTGATCTACCGCTCAAGGTCCTGGTGTCCGAGGATGCTAACGGAAAGGTCTGGATCTCTTACAATAGCCCCGCCTACGTTCAAGCCCGGCATGGTTTGCCTCGGGATCTCGTAAAAAACATCGCTGTGGTAGAAGCGCTGGCCACGAAAGCAGCGGAATGACGGTAGAGTACGAGCGCGCCGCTGGAACAGAAACCATTTTTTTCAAGCCGACCTCCTCAGACTTGCGAATCAGTGGCCATAAGCGAGATCGGGCAGTGCGCTGTCATCGTATCGTGTAGCCCTTCCAGTCAGGTGCGAGACCCGGACCGCGTAGGGGCTGAAGTGGGAGAGGGGGGCCACCGCAATGATAGCCTCGTGGTGAGCGGCGACGCCGGACACTCGTCTCGGGCATGGCCACCGAAGGTCCCGGGCGATATCTACAGTTTGCCACCGAATCCGAACAAGAGGACCATCGCGGCCATCAGCGAGCCCGAGAGCATCAGGAACTCAAGCAGATGATCTGTCAGCATCTTACACCTCGAGGCTGGTCGGCCTCTCATCGGGGCTCCAGCTCCAGTGAGAGCCTCGCGGCCATAACCAACAGCTATAGTTACACCCTATCCGGAGCGGAAGACGCCTCATATCCGCGGATGCAGGGAAATTGCACGTCGAAAACGAGGATTTGAGACTTTTGCCGATGCGCCGCAAGTCCCGAGACGCCTTCTGTGCTGGCAATCGTCCATCGTGAATCCAGGGCAGCGAGCCTCGAAAAGGCGGATGCACTCTCAAGGGGCCTTTAGTCGCTGGCATGCTGTTCGGCTTGCACCCTGCGGAACACCTCGTGGAAGCCAAGCGTTCGGATCGGCATTTTCATCAGGTCGCCCTCGAACAGGATTCTGCGTTGCACCATCTCTCCGGTGGCCGGATCCATGCACTCGATCTCTACGAAGTCCTTCCCCGAGTTCACCACGCGGTAGGGCATCCAGCTCGCATTCCCATCCACTTCGGAGCGCGCTCTTCCGGCCTCGTAATGGATCGTTCGCTCGCCGAAGAAGCCCGGGCCAGACAAAATCTCACGTTGCTTCTCCGTGAGATTTGTCTTTTCAACCTCCAGTAGTGTCAATTGTTTATCTGAGCGCCAAGTGCCAAGAAGTAGCCCGGGGGTCGGAGCTGGAGTCCGGCACCCAAGTAGAATGAGAACCCCAGCCCAGGCCAGTCGTCTCAGGTCGACGAATCGCGCGGGAATCGGGATCGGGGAGTGAGGGCGAGCGGCAGTCGGCTTCATGCGCATCTTCGCGGTCTCCTCTAGCGACGTCCCTCCTCAGCCGAGTGTGAGTGCCGCAGTTGAGGCCTCCGGTGACGTTTCAGCCTGTGGGCGAGAAACGGCGCCTGAGTCGGGCCGAAGCTGCGCATCGCTGTCTTCGGAGCGGCCTGGGCGCCGGTCGTGCCCAGGGCGACTCGGCCCGGCGCGAGCGCCGGACCTCCCACTACGAGCGGGGCTGGACCGCTGCCGTCGGGCTCCGCGGGCGCGGACAGACATCGTCGGTGTCGACGCGTCTACGGGTGGCGGTCTCCCAGGGCCACGACCAGTGCCTCGTCCATGGGTCGGCCGTGCGTGCCGTGGGCGAAACCAAGGGTCATTGAGCCGAGGCCGAGCCCACACCGCCAACTCCGCTGGTCCCTTCCAACCGACTTGGAAAGATGACCCGGAAAGTGGTGCCCCTCCCGGGTTGAGTTTCGAGCTCCAGGCTGGCGTCAAGTAGTTCGCAGAGTCGCTTCACGATCGATAGGCCGATTCCCTCCCCTGGTGCGTCCGCCGGCGGGCGGTCGCTCGATTGAGACCGTAGCGTCGGCGCGTGCGTGCCTTCGGGCGCAGGTGTTTGGCTCTGTTCTGCCGCGGCGTTGACTGACTGCGTCTCCGTGGTCGCTTCCTGGAGAGCATACGCGATCGGCGGAGCACCACTTCCTCGAAGACCGGGTCCCGTATCCTGTACACAAAGCACCCAGCGCTCGCTCTCTGGACCTCCAGAGCGCTCCCAGGTCACCCGGACTCCGCCATGCTCGGTGTATTTCAATGCGTTGATCACCAGATTCTGGGCAAGACGGTACGTCTTGACTCGATCGCCCTCTACCTCCAGTGTCGGAGGTCCCTCGGCCTCTAGGAAGAGCCCACGCTCCTTCGCAGAAAGCCGCATGTTCTCGCAAATCTCCTTCAGGAGGACTGCGGCGTCGAACGGCGCCACCTCGCGCTGTTCCTGCCCGGCCTCGAGCCGGGCAAGTCCTAGGAGGTCATTCAACAACGAGTGCAGCGATGTCACACCCCTCTGCAGCATGGCGGTGAAACGGGCCCGTTCCGCTTGTGACAGATCGTCTTGCGTCAGGAATTTCGATACATTCGTGACTACGCCGACGCTTCCTCGCAGGTCGTGAGCGGCCTCGTGCCATGCCTGGCCGCGCCGCTTCCCGAGGTCGGTGAGCTCACCTAGCGCAAACTCGAGATCGCGAACACGTCCAGCCGCCTCGGCCCGCTGCAGCCGTGCATATTGCCCTGCGCTCTCGCAGACACCGTCGCTGCAGAGCTCAGCCAAAGCGCGCCGCGCTGCCGGCAGGACAGATGTTTCTAGATTCGGATGATCCGACGCATAGCGCTCTAGCTCGTCCACGAGGCACAGGTGCAAATGGCGCCATTCGCGCATGACCTCGCGTTCTCGATAGCCTTGCTGCCACCGCTGGAGCCCGTGACCCGACGCGCTTTCCTTCTGATCTTCCGTCGCCTCCGCAATTTCGCTGCGTCGATGAGCGCACAGCTTCCGATGAAAGGCGTCAAGCACTTCGGGAATATGATCGTGAAACTGCAAACGCGAAAGGGAGGAGCTTGTCGTCAACTCCGCGTCACTCTCTGCAGCCTCGCGCCACTGGCGCAGGATTGTCGCGCGTCTTTTCTGGAGGTGGGCAGCGAGCGCATCGATCTGCGCCTCGCCAGCCGGTGAGTGGTTCATCGACCATACCTCGCAGGCCGCTCAATCAGAGGCTGCGGTAAGAGCGAAATCAGAACCGGCCTCGATGCCGGAGGCTAGATTAGCTCGTCTGGAAACTCGGAAGTCATGAAAAATAAAGAGAAATAGGCGCAAACGCGCCCCGGTTGTGTGCCTGTTTCGTGTAGGAAGCGGTGTTGCAAGTGAGCGAATCACCACACGAATCGCCAATCTGGGGGGGGTGAGGCAATGCGCGACTTCCGAAGCATTCAGACCCACCTGGGGTCCGCACGCACACGCCCAAGCGCTCACCTCGGCGGGCGAGATTCTGGATCAGCATCCGGAGATCGGGGAGCTCGTCCATCGGGACGTGGTGGGCGCGGCGCGCTCGGACACCGGCCGCCCCGGACTGACCGGCGCTCAGGTGCTGCGGATCGCGCTGCTCAAGCAGATCCATGGTCTGAGCTATCGCGAGCTGGAGTTTCATTTGCAGGACTCGGCGGCCTTCCGGAGCTTCGTGGGCCTTGGCCTCGAGGATCGACCGAGCTTCCAGGCACTTCAGGATCGTGGCGACGACGATCTTGACGTCACCGGGGGACGCGCCCCAGCTGCTTGCAATGATCGATGAGGTTCAGAAGAACACGGGCCAGCGGCCCGAGGGTGGTCTTGGCGGACGCGGGCTACCGGAGCGAGGAGAACCTGAGAGCGCTGCGACAGCGTCGCCAACGCGGCCTGGTGGCTGTGGGGCGAGAGGGCAAGAGTGGCGCGAAGTGGCCGCGCGGGTGCAGGACGCAGCGCATGCATCGAGTCCTGCGTTTGCCCTGGGCGCGTGCGTTGTACGCCCACCGCAAGACGCAGGCTGAGCGGCCCTTTGCCGAGATCAAACAATGGATGCGGTTCGGTCGTTTCTCGCTCCGCGGCCGGACAAAGGTTCGAGGCGAATCGGACTTGGTGTACGCCGCGCTCAACATCGTGACGATCTGGAGGGCAATGGAGGCGTGAGAAGGCCTGTCTGCCCGATCGTCCGGCCGTGGCGCTGCTTCGAGCGTTGTTGCCGCTCTTGAGGAAGCGGTCCTTTCTGAACTTCTTGCCGAGCGCAACCTCCCGTCCGCTTTCACGCGCGTGACGGCGGCGCCGCGCTTGAGTCAGGGCGCGCCGTTCCGTTCCGGCTCGTCTCTAGGGTTGGGAATGGGAATGGCCGGACGCAGGCGGAAGCCGCCGTCGCAGCGTTCGACGCGATCGGCAGCCCGCAGCCGCACGAGCGCCTCGCCGATCGTCGTATTGCGCGCATGCAGAGCGGCACGCATCGCCTCGCGGCTCATCGGCGCACCGGCCGAGAGCAGCGCGACGATCCGGTCGGCGGTGTCGACGGCGACGTCGGGATCGACGGGGCCGCCCTCGACGACGCGCAGATGGACGGTGGGTTCCTCGGCGAGCTCGAGCGTACAGGGCGGCGGGGACGGTGCCGAGCGGTGC
>DATFYN010000203.1:0-5740 GCA_035315025.1 Myxococcota bacterium | reverse complement strand
AGAAAGACGATCGCCTCGAGAACCGCACCGCACTCGCCCGCCACGTCGTCCATCGCCATCCCCCGCGAATCGATTCAGAGGATCGGCACAGATTCAGCATTTCAGCGATTTGTCACGTACTCCTTCACCCGATTGCCCTGGTCCGGGACTCCGTATCAGCGCTAGGCTCGTGGTGGTACCTATATCGAGCCACCTGATGCCTGCGAGATCGCAAAGAGGTGAAAAACCTCGACTGGATTAGCCGACCGAGGTTTTCCAATCCCTCCTGTTGGTTGTCAACTTCACAAACCCGGATTTCGCATTATCCGGGTAAACGCAGCTATCGGGCAGGAAGCAGGGCGATAAATCAACTCCCGACCTGGATGCGTGTCATCCCCGATGAGGCGTGTTGGTCCATCAATGCCGGAGCGGGGGCACGTGCGATCCTGCGCCTCCTAACCACATCAGTCACCAATTTCTGGCTCTCCCGGACCACCGCAACGACCGGGAAGGGGAGGGACCGAGCCGTTTGCTCCAAGCGCTAGGGAAGAGGCGGACGCGTGGGGGCAGGGAAGGACGGACCGTTTGCCGCTAACGTTTGGACGATCGGCGTTCCTAAGGATCGACCTCGATGGGTTCCGACGCGGCCTCGACGAACATTAGTCGTGGCCCCCGAATGACGCGGGCGTGAGGTCCTATCTGCGTAAGACAGGTCAAGTTCCGTATTTCTGCCAGACGCTCGCCAAGACCAGGAAGGAGAGGGGGGTGGCCCTAGACCGTTTGCTGCAAACGGATGAGGAGAGGGGCTCACCGTTTACTGGAAATTGAAGCGATCCCCCGCTCCAGAGAGGTACACATCTCTCACGCGCACCATGCGCTCACCAATTCTGAGTCGTTAGATGAGATGCGCACACTAAGTGCTTGACCATCGGTGTTTTGCGCGATAGGGCCAAAACATCGATGATTCCGGGCGCCTTCGGTATCTGGCAGCAGGCGCGCACCTAGGAGTAGCCAAAATGAAGCTTTCGCGGCTGAAGGAACGCCTCGGCCACGCGGCCGACGTTTGCCAGATAACTCAGCAGAAGATTGTCACGCTGGACAACGCGCCGGAGATCGCAAGCGCCTCCGGCAATTCCCAACGGTCGAAGCCGCACAGCTTCTTGGCGTATCCGAGAGCTACCTGCGCCAGATCACCAAGGAAGGCGCTGAATTCACTTGCGGAACAGTCGTCGGGAACAACTATCGGCGAACCTTCACGCTCAAGGAACTCCATTCGATCCTCGACGGTCTTCACGAGAAGACGCGAGATGAGCGATACCGCCGTCAGCGGTCCGCAACAGAGAAGCTCCAGGTAATCGCTGTCGCCAACTTCAAGGGCGGAGCCGCGAAGACGACAACCGCCATCCACCTGGCGCAATACTTGTCGCTCCGAGGATATCGCGCCCTCGTTGTCGATCTCGACGGCCAGGCGTCATTAACAAGCTTGTTTGGCCTGCAGCCGGATATCGACGTCCAGCCAGAGGAGACGCTTTACCCGGTTTTTCGCGGCGAGGCTGACTCCCTCGCAGCCTGCATCAGGCGAACATACTGGCCCAGACTCGACCTTGTGCCCGCCAATCTTAGCTTGAACCAAGCGGAATTCGAACTGCCGGTCCGCGCGCAACACGAACGGGGTTTCGCGTTTTGGCTTGTTCTCCGCGAGGCAATCCAAAAATCGACGAAGGACTATGACGTCGTCATCATCGACTGCCCGCCCTCGCTAGGGTTCATGTCGATCAACGCCATTTTCGCGGCAACAGGCGTGATCGTCCCGGTTCCCCCGTCGATGATCGACTTCGTGAGCACAGGTCAGTTTTTCAGGATGTGCTCGCAGGTGCTCGATCAGGTCGAGGAGATTGACCCCGACAGCAAGGAAGTCGACTTCTTCAGGATTCTCGTCGCTAAGCACAATGTAACGGATCAGAATCAAAAGCAAATCATCCACCTCATGGGCGCAAATTTCGGGGACATGCTCCTCCAGAACCCGATGGCCGTCACGACGGCGCTGGACGGCGCGGGCCTGCGCAAGCGCACCTACTATGAGATCGACGACCAGATCGGGGCGCGCCAAAGCTACATGCGTGGTCTCGCCTACTTGAACGCGGTCAATGCCGAGATTGAAGGCCTCCTTCTTAAGACATGGAACCGGCAAGAATCTGACCGCCTCCTAGCAACCGCCAGCGTCGCATGAGGGTGGCATGGTGAAAAAGCCCTTCGACCTCAGCGTGATCACGGCTGGATTACCGACGTTTCCCGACGAGGGCGACACTCCGAAGGCGAGCGCAAAGCCGCGCTTTCCCGCGGTACCGATCGCCAAGGCCATCGAGATGCAGCATCAAAATGCGATTGCACAGCTCAGGGAACTCGAGGCCACAATCGAGCAACGTAAGGCCGATGGCCTGCTCATCGAGGAAATCGATACCTCGCTTGCGAATCCTTCACCTTACTGGGATCGCGACGTCCGCTTTCTTGATGACAAGAGCTTCGCTGAGCTCGTTGAGGATATGCGGCGCAACGGCCAGCAATCGCCGGCGCTGTTACGACCTCACCCCACCGTTGCGGGGCAGTTTGAGGTTTGCTTTGGACATCGGCGATTGTTCGCCTGCAAAAGTCTCGGAACGCGGCTCCGTGCGGTCGTGCGGAGCCTATCTGAGGCCCAAATGGCGGGAGCGATCTATAGCGAGAACGCGCAACGGGAAGGCGTCTCAATCTTGGAGCAGGCGCGGGCTCTCGCGCGATATGTCGAGCGCGGCGTGTTCCCAACCAAGCAAGCGCTCGCCGATGCACTGAACCTATCCAGATCGCACGTCAGCAATCTGACCTCCTATGCGGAGATTCCTGAACGTGTCCTGGAAGCGTTAGGGGACTGGCGTAAGTGCACGTTTCGAGACGCCAGCCACCTGTTGAAAGCGACACGCGAGCCCTCGACGAAGATGGCCATGCTGGAGACAGCGGACCGTCTCATCGGTGGCGACCCGAGGCTCGGCTTCCATGCCCGGCTTACGTTGCTTCTCGGCCACAAGCGGGACAGGGAAGCCGAAAGCGACGATATTCGTGACGCTGCGGACCGCGTGTTGGCAGTTTGCAAGCGTGGCAAACGGTCCACAACGATAGCGTTCTCCTCCGGAGAACACAGTGAACTGGCTGACTTTATCTGGCGCAAGATGCCATCACTGATCTCCGAGTTCGGCCAGCAGTGTGGCGACCAGCGACGCCCAGCCGCGATAACGCCAGCCGAGACTGAGATATCTCAAAAGAGGCAATGAAGCTAATCCCACCGCGGGAGGATGCGCGGATCGCCGACCAGTGGTCCTCCTGGTCAGTAGGTTGACCAAACACGCCCCACGCATTTGCGCCCGGCAACTCGAACTAGGAACCTCCTAGGTCGAGGCATTCAGCGATTCAGACGCAGGCCTCGGCGCGACCCGATTACTCGATGCCTGGCGTCACCCGCCCTCGACCAGTTTAAAGCCACGCACGACCGTTTTCGGGACCGCCGGGCTAGATGGTTTTAAAAGCAATCCATGAGGGGTCACATCGATATTAGCATGTGGGTACGCGGTCAGAACGTCAGGCATCACTTGCCGGATGCGCTGTGCAAGAGAAAAGTCCGCTTTCTCATTGGAGCCAATCTGCGACTGAAGCGCCGACCAACGTAGATGTAGATCCCGACCGAGGCGGGGCAATCGGTAGGCCAACAAGGCGTACAGGTCGAGTCCAAGGCTATTTCCCGACAAGTGAGCAATCCCACGCTTGTCAAGCGGAACCGCATGCTCCTTCAAATGTGCATGGAACCGTTCGCTGAGTTCAACCGTCCCAGACCACTCGTCACCGCGAGCTGAGTGCCAGAGTTCTAACCCATCGACGATACGGGTATCGGAGATTACCGTTCGCTGGGAGCCATCTGCTTCCACATTGGACCACTGCATCGTGATTCCGCAGCGCGCGATCCGTAAGCTTTGCTCTCTGATGGCATTGATTGAGCCCCGCGGCCCTCCTGAAACCGGTAGACCCAACGAGCGCAGGAAAGCGGACAAGCAGCGACCCAGCGACACCGTCTTGCTTTTCACACCTTCGGTCTGCAGGTGAATCATGATCAGGCGGGCCCTAGACCCGTATGGCACCCCGACATACCGAACGCCTTCACCAGCAGATGAAGACCCCGCAGAACTCCAATCCTCGACAACCCCGGGGGTCACAATCAAACTGAAACGCCCAGCGGTGCGCCGCCAAACATGTCGGTCATCTGCCGGACGACTGTGGGGGAGACAGGTCTGACAAAGCCCCGAGTGCAGAAATGAGAGATCCTCCGCTGCCGGCAGCTCACTCATCATGTCATGCGTGACCTCGACCCGGCGAATCAGACGGCGACGTTCGGTTGCTGGGACCCGCTCCATTTCGATCCTCCGCAACACCTCCGTTACGCCGAATATCTCCAACTGTTCGCTTAACTTTGGCATGCTGCACCCCTGCATACCGACGCAATAAAACTTTCGCGACGAGTCTGTGCGATGAATCGCCTAGGTCTCGTCGAATCAATCCAAAGCCTACCCACGCTGAATCGCCTAATGGTCGGAATCACTCCACGAAGCGTGTATTGGAGTTTCCGCTGAAATGCCTAGTCGATTTTCAGTCGATCTACGATGAAGCAGCTATAAAAGTGCCGTTGCCCACGATGAAGTGCCTATTCATACCTATAAAGACTATAAAAAGACTTCCTATAAGTAACCGAGCTAGGGACTTCATCGCGAGCGCACCGCTGCCAAACGCGTGCCCGGCTTGAGGCGACTCGCAACAAAGTGGCTCATGAGGACGTGAGGTGGATAGGGCATTATCAACGAGGCTTCAGCAGTTTCGCTTCAGCAGGGCCGGACTTGGCCGGCTGAAGAGCTAGGCGATTCATCGTAAGCGGAAGCGCTCGATACGGTCAGACCCTCACTATCTCAGCTCAATCGCAGCCCAGTGACGGAACTGTCCCTGAAACTAGGTGATTCATCGCTGGGCGTCGATCTCCCGCAAAATCAGCCTGCTGTAGCCTTTTCTTGGGTTCAGGCCTAGGCGATTCATCGCGGTTTACCCCTCTCCGAGACGATGTCCTTGGAGGAGATGTTGACCTTGGGCCGGCCGAGGGACCTTTGCCGACTCGGGCACGATGATTCTCCGATGGTCATCGAGGACACCGGCCCAAACACGATGAATCGCCTAGCCGGGAGACTGGAAAGGGCCGGCCAAGCCCGCGCCTGTCACCCGTCACTGAGGATCGGCAATACTGTGACGGAGCGGTGGTGAATGCCGTTCGTCCGTGAAGAACCTTGTCGACGGCGCCCGTTGGGGGCGCTTTTCGGACGTGCGCAGCGCTGACACAGGACCCAGCGCGATGCGCGACGAGAGCGCCTCCTAAAGGGTCGGCGGTCACGAGCTGTGAATCAGCCCACACCTTGGTCGCTGAACCCGGCCAGGGCCGACCCAGGCGATTCATCCGCCGGTGTCCTGGAGACCACCAATCGCCCTGGCGGTCGCTGGCAGAACCGGTCGATCGCCGTGACGAGCCGACCATTCGCGTCCCCAGGCAGCAATGACTGGAACGGGGGCGAACGGGCCCAGCCATGGGACGATCATCAGACCTGGAGCGACGTCAGAACCCCCAAACGCGGCAGGGGAAGGCAGACCGCGCCGCTGAAACTACCTTTCGGCCACTGACCGATTTTGCAAACGCTTGCGG
>DATFYN010000202.1:0-7231 GCA_035315025.1 Myxococcota bacterium | reverse complement strand
GGCGGGCTACCTGGACAAACGGCGGAATCGGACCGCTCACGCGCGTCGCTGTCTCGCGCTGCAGCCGCCTTTCCGACGCGGTCGTGATCGCAAGTCGCACCGAGATCTCGCGCGGCGCGCTCGAACCCTATGCGAAGTGGTTTCGCGAAGTGCGTCCCATGGGCTCGATCGCGTGGAAACTAGCGTCCGTAGCCTCGGGCCACGGCGACTTGAACGTGTCCCTCGTCCCGAAGAGCGAGTGGGACGTCTGCGCGGGGGACCTTCTGGTGCGCGAAGCGGGAGGCGTCTACCTGAGCTTCGAGGGTGCCCGGCGCACCTACAACCAGCTTGACCCACGCATCGAGGAGGCGATGGCGGCGGGATCTCCCGCGCTGGTCGAGGCGTTTTGCCAAAAGGTGCGGGGTTAAGGCCTCTCCGCCGGCACCCACCTCCACGCCATGCCGACCTTAGGCAAGAGAGTCTTGCCGATCTTCTCATTTTTACCGGAGGCGCCGTCTGCAGAAGGTCTTCGGCCTAGAAGTTGTAGGCACCTAAGTCCCTGACTTTATTAGCGTTTCTGACCTCCTTGGAACCTCCGCTTTTTCTCCCGGAGAAAAGAAACGGAGGGGATCAATGGCCAGCATCTACGAGCGTAATGGCAAGTGGTACGGGTCCTTCAAGGAAAACGGCAAGTGGGTGAAGCGCCTTCTCGGAGAAACGAGGGAGGGCGCCGCGGTTCATCGAAGAACGCCGCCGCAAGGTTGTAGCCAAGACCATCAACCGCGACCTCATCATCCTGCGGGCCATCCTCCATCACGCGGTGGAAGAGAAGATGCTCAAGGAGATGCCGTTCCGGGTAACCCTGCTGAAGGTCCCGAGGAAGAGGGTCCTTCGGATCCTCAGCAAAGAAGAGGTGCACCTACTTATCGAGACTGCCAAGCATCCTTACCGCGGGATCCTTCTCGTTGCCGCGAACACCGGTTTTCGCATCGATGAAATCCTCCACCTCACCTGGAACGACATCTTCTGGGATGAGGATCGCATCGCGGTGACGGGCAAAGCGGGATGGACGCTAAAGTCTTATCAGGAACGCTCCTGTTACGTCTCGCACGAAGTCATGGACTACCTTCGTGAGCACCGGAATAGGTCGCAATGGGTCTTTGTAAACCGGCGCGGCAAGCCCCTAAAGGTGGAACCGGCCTGCAACCGGATTAGAGCGGTATTTCAACGGTGCGGCCTGTACAGGAGGGGAATATCGACGCACCTCATCAGACATAGCGTCTGCTCTCATCTTCTCGGAAACAAGGTCGACCTTGAGACAGTCCGAGTGATCATGGGACATGCTTCGATCCAGACTACTCAGGGCTACGCGCACACCACGGACGACAGAATGAAGAAGGCGGTCCAGGCTTTGCCGTGGTAGTCAGGGCGTCCGAATCGGGTCAGAGCTTTGCAGTCCAGCGTAGGAGAAACGCAACTCCCGAAGAAGGCCGATCTTCCAGCGGTTTTCCCTCGGGCCGATCGTGCCCGACTGTGCCCGCAGATCTGCGCGGGCACACCTCGCGGGCACATTCTGCACTACAACGAACCTCTCCGGAGGAGTCGCTCGGCGAGATGTCCGTAGGAATACCGGCCCGCGTGGGGCGGTGCATAGCCAGCCACGCGGGCAGCGCGACCACCCTCGTACACTACGCTCAGGTGCGCGACCAGGTGCCGCGGGACGCGGCGCTTAGGCTCGCAAGGAGGCGCAGTGGTACCGCCGAGTAGCGATATCCCAGCATCCTTCGATATTTGCCGAGCACAGGCACCTCACCGAGTCCTACCAAATGCGAAAGGCGGTGACAGCGTGTGCCGCGATACTTGCGGCAGGTCCGGAGCGGTTGGTACCCCGACCGATGACTCGATTCTCGGTCCGCGGCATCGACTATCGAGCTGGCGCGGCCGAACTTCTTTCGAGAACGCGGAAAGATCTTGATGCGATCCGAGCCGGGATCTTTTTGCGAAGGTCCAAGACCTTCTCCAAGCAGCAGTTGCGGAGCCTCTTCCCCCTGCCGCAAGGGCAATCCCAGTGACCCTTGACCTCACGGCGACTTACCATCCAGAGGAAGCCTGCGATCACTTCCGTGCTCTCCGTCTCGAGTAGCATCTCGTAGTACTCGAGAATGCCGCGACGCCCGTGGCTCCACTCTCCGAAGGGCCACTTCCCGGTGCTCTCGAAGATACTCTGTCCAAGGAAGAAGCTGTGTAGGGGCCCGGCCAAGAACTCGAGGAACGGCGCTCCAACCGGAAAGGATTCCCATCTAGCATCGGGAAGGAGCACGCACGCTTCGCCGTTCGCGTTCACGTGACGGTCCGCCGTCCAGGGTATCCGGCCCCCGACTTCGCGGACTACGGGCAGGTCTTCGGAGTAGCGAGAGGGAACTTCAATCGTTACGAGATACTCGTCGGCGACTTCTCCTTCTGGACCCCGGACCGGGAAGGTTCCGCGGGCCTCCGCTTTCTCCTTCTCGATGTAGAGGTGGAGGCTCGGACAATGTCGCCCGAGGTCGTCTCGAATGGCCTCGACGAGGTGGGGCTCCCGCATGAACCACCGCCTGGTCATTCCTCCCGAAGCCATGGCTTCGTCGGGCGCGCGATGTGTACTGCACTCCGCAGAATATTGACTCGCGCACCGCGTCCACCGTCGTCGTCCTCCTCCACCCGTCCGAAGACCGCCTCCCATCCGAGGGCTTCGAGCGACGTAAGCGTGGTGCGGGCCACAGCCGAGAGGCTCCAGCGCATTTCGTCGAGAATCGGCTTCAAGTCGTTTCCACTTGGATTCGCCGGATCCTCTACAGAAAGATTCTCCGTATTGTCGCGAAACTCGGTCCACAGGTGCTTGAGCTGCTCCGCGACCGCCACGCCCTTCTTCCCCTGGAGCAGCTTCACAACGAGGAGTTCAAGCACGAAGGTCTTGGCCTTCAGGCCGTTTCGCACCCGCCAGAGCTTGATGAGCCGGATCGCCTCCCGCACGCCGCTGTCGCGGATGTGGTCGATGTGAACGTCGAGATTGGTCTTCAGGCGCTCCTTGTCACCCGTCGTCAGATGGAGGAACACGTCGGCCTTCGCGCTGTCGGTAAACCGCCCGGGGACCAGGTCGATGTGCAGGTAAGCGCCGCCACGCGCGCGAACCCGAATCGCCGATGCCTTCTGCTTGAGATCGTACGACCCGTGGAGGGCCTCTTCGCACGCTCCGTAGAGTTCCTCAAGCGTCGACCCCGCCTCGGTCTCGTCGTCCGGGAAGTAGCATGTCATGTCCCCATCGTACGAGGCACGGATCATCGTCTCCTTCGCCATCGAGCCCGCCCAGCGAATGGAGGGCTTCGATTTCGCGAAATGCGAGCGGAGGATCGCCTCGATGTCCTTCCGGTACTGGCGAATCGCCAGCAGCTCTGGGTCATCGTCATCGAACGTCTGCGCTGAGAGGATCTTTTCGAGGTACTCGTCCGGCGTCATAGCGTATTGACCTCCAGCGCGAAGGCGAATCCGCCCTCGCGTTTGTCATAGTCGAAGATACGAAGAATCGGGTCGACCTTAGGAAGGACCTCACGACCGAGCGACACGGCCACTGGTGCCGGCACGGCCGGAAACACGTGCAGGACTTGGAGCCCCGGGTGGTTCGTGCGGATTGCTCGTAGTGCCGACGCGTACTCCGCGGCGAATCGACCAAGATCCTCCGCCAGGTTCAGGAAGAGCGGATCAGGAGCTCGGCCCGCGAGCGTGATCTCGTAGACGGTGGAGTCCTTGCCGACCTTTCCAGGGAGATCCGAGAGCGGCACTCTCCCACTCAGCGAAATGACGAGAGCGACTGTCTCACTGCGCGCGCCATGCCGAAGCGTCCGGTCTCATACGCAATGGGGTTTCCGCCGCCCTTCCACGTCCAGTCTTCCGTGTCGCGGTGTCGTTGGAAGAGCGCGGTCGGGATCTTGTTGCTGAGCCGAGTGTCGAGGTACACGAGAAGCGGGATCGGGCCGAGCGCGAACACCGAGAGATGCTTCGTCGGTGCCGCTTCGAAGGACTGCTCCAGCGCCTTTGCCACTTGCTTGTCGATCACCTGCTGTCCCAGGCGCCAATAGTGCTCACGCGGGGAGTCGGGAATCGCGTTCAGATCGATCTCGACCACTTCGTGCTTGCTGAGGTAGCGGGGGGCCACGGCCCGCTGCATCTCGTCGAGGGTCAAGTCCACTCGCTGCCCGGCGACGCGGGCCTTCAGGACAAGCGCCACGGTCCGACGGTTCGGGCCCATCTCGGTGAGAAGAAACACGCGTTCTTCGTGAGCCTGCTTGAACCGCTTCAGTACCTCGACCGTGTACCGGTAAGGTTGATCGTCGACGAGCTTGTGGCAGATGGGGCACAGCAAGATCAAATTCGAAAGTGCGTGGACTTCGGTCGGGCGACCGAGCTGACCACCGCGGGGACCCGCCCCTGCGAACGCATAGATGTGCGCCATCTCGGCGAAATTGCCCGGTGCGCCTGTCGGGTCGTGCTCGAGCAAATACCGGTTGCAGCCGTCGAACCCGCATCGTCCTCCGGCGTGCACGTAAAGGAAAAGCCGCGTCTGGTGCGGAACGTTCCGCGCCTCGCTGACTGGCTTGCAAATTGTGCTCACAATGTCGTCCAACCCCTGCTGCGATGGCCCCGACCAGGCCTACTTTCCCATCGAGCCGAAAATTAACATCTCGACGGATTGTGTCAATAAGTATATCATTTGGCTGACAGGCTATTCTCGCAACTAGACCATATAAATCTATAGAAACACTGGGACTTCTTTGAGATACTGCGCTAGCCCCTTGTCATTTCGACGCTGGGTGCCGATAAGAATTGAACCGGGGAGACATGGAAACTCAGGTAATCTCAGCGAACGTGGCGCGTCTTCGCGCTGATCGCGGCCTGTCGCAAGCCGAGCTCGCGCAGCGGGCGGGACTTTCTCGGATCACCCTCGGGAAGATCGAGCGAGGGGAAGTCCTAGCGAGGTCCGAGACCCTGTCTGGGCTCGCTCGGGGTCTCAAGGTTTCGGTCGCAGATCTCGTGACCCCCATCCGTCCGCTCCCCGGTGTTCGCTTTCGAGCGAAGAAGAGGGTCAATGGGCGCGAGCAGATCCTCGCCGAGGTTGCGAGCTGGTTGCATGCGTATACCGAGGTCGAGACTGCGCTAGGCGAAACGAAGGTCTTCGCGCTCCAGCGGCTCATGGGGGCGACCCAAGACACCCGCGACCCAGTGAGCCTCGCACAGGAAGCGCGAGAGGGATTTCATCTCTCCCACAAGGAGCCGATTCGCGACATCTGTGGGCTGCTCGAGGACAACGGAGTCAAGGTATTCCTCGTCCAGAAGAGCACTGATTCCTTTTTTGGTCTGAGTGTTGCTGCAACCGACGGGGGTCCGGCAGTAGCCGTCAACACCTGGGACCGTATTTCCGTCGAACGTTGGATCTTTACCGCTGCTCACGAGCTCGGCCATCTCCTTCTTCACTCTGACGCATACGATAGGTCTCGAGACGAGGAAGATCCGCGTCAAGAGCGAGAAGCCGATCGCTTTGCGAGCCACTTCCTGATGCCAGAGAGCGTGTTCCGCTCAGAATGGGAAGAAACGAGCGGGTTGGCTCTCCTCGATCGAGTCCTCAAGCTCAAGCGTATCTTCCGCGTGAGCTACAAAACCGTCATCTATCGGCTTGTCGAGTCCGGCGCCGTTCCTGGAGAGGCGTGGAAGACCTTCCAAGTCCAATACAAAAGCCGGTTCCATGCCGGCCTCAGGAAGGTTGACGAGCCCAATCGGCTCCTCGAAGGTGAGTTCCGTCTCGACTGGAATCGTGCTGGCGAGCCAGACGCACTGTCCAAATACGACTTCGTTGAAGATCGTCTCTCTCGTCTCGTTCGAACTGCACTAGAAGAGGGCAAGATCTCTCTCGGGCGCGCAGCGGAGATCCTTCGCATTCCTCGAACCGAGATGCGAGAGCTCGCTGCGTCATGGGCGAAGTAGCGGCGCGCCCAGTTCTCCTGGCCGATGCTGACGTCCTCATCGACTACGTGCGATCCGACCCACGAGTTCTTCGATTGGTGGCGGAGCACATCGGTCCGGTGAAGATCCTTCGCCAGGTGCTCGACACTGTCGACCAGCTCTCTGAAGCCGACTGTCGAGAGCTAGCTCTCGAAATCGTCGATCTTCCGACCGAGACCCTCCTCGAAGCAGGCCAAGGTTCTGGCGCACTCTCCTTTGAGGACCGCCTCTGCCTCCTTGCCTGCAAGGCAAACGGCTGGACCTGCATCTCTAACGACCGCGTCCTAATCCGTAGCTGCGACGCGGAAGGGATTCCCTTTCGGCGCGGTCTGCGCCTGATGGTCGACCTGGTGGCGGGCGGCCATATCACGAAGCAGCGGGCTCTCAGAGTCGCTTCCGCGATCCACGCTGCGAACCCGTACCATATCAACGAAGACGTTCTGAGCGCATTCAACGAGGCCCTTGAGGCGGTGTAGTGACAGCTGGAACTAGCTGCTATAGCTAGGTCCCGCCCTGCTGCGAGATGGGCGTGCCCTTCTGCACGCAGATCCGAGCGCTTGGCGCAGGGCATGCTCGCCTCTGCTCTTCCCGCTCCTTCCCGTTGTCTCCCGGAAATTCCCTGCGGGCTGGCAGGTGCCGACTCGGTGCTAGGCGCTCAGCACTGAATGCGCAGCCGCGGAATCTCACGCCGAACAGGATCGTGGCGCTTGGCTGGGGATCGGGCGAGGAAGTTGGCCGCGAAGAGCTCGGCGCTTGGCGCTCGTGGGCGGGAGCTCTTGGACCAAGGCGGAAGAGCTAAGCGCTGCGCCCCTGGATCTAGGCCGGCCGCGCGAGGCGCTACGCTCAGCGCTGTGTGGTCAGCGACGGGCTCTCGCCCGTGCGGGTATCAGAGGATCGTGGCGCTGCACTGGGGATCGGGCGATAGGGCTAGAAGCGATCTCCCAAAACTCCCTGCGTCGCATCGCGTGTTTCGGCACGCGTTTGATCAAACCGCACTGGATTGCTCCTCGAGCCAGTCCAGGATGGCGTCGCCAGCCGCCGCCGCGTTCGGCATCGCGGCGATCTCCTCGGAGACCGCCGCGGCTGAACGGCGAAGATCGGGATCGCTGAGGATGCGCACGATTCCGGCTTGGACGGCTCCAACATCGGCATCGCTCTCCAGAGCCAGCGCCACCCCGCGCCGCACGCCGGCATCGGCGTTGGCGAAGTGATCTGCTCC
>DATFYN010000201.1:0-3749 GCA_035315025.1 Myxococcota bacterium | reverse complement strand
GCATGAGTGCGCGCGGCAAGAGGGCACCGCTGCGATCCTGGTACCAAAGGAGCTCACTCGCCGAGGAGCCATTGCCGCGCACCTGCATCGCCGGCAGTCCGAGCAGTCCTTGCTCGATCGCGAAGAAAAGCCCGGCAAGAGCGATCGGAGTCCACAGTGCGATCGCGAGCTGGAGGCCGCGAAACGCGCGGTCGCCAAGGGCCGCGCCCCGCTCCCGCCGCCAGCCGAGGGTGAGAAGCCATCCCACGACGAGTGCGCCCACGGAAGCCGGCACCTGTGTCAGGCCGACGCCGAGGAGCATCCAGTGCCGCCAGCGAAGAGGCGTGATGCGAAGCCGTCCGAGACCCGCCGCGAGGAGGGCCACCACGGCCAAGAGACTCCAAAACAGGACAGCCGGCCCGCGCCGTGGGCCGGCCACAGCGAGGACCCAGCGGTCTGCGGGCGGCACAACGCGCAGTGACACGTTCACTGCGGGCGCACCGAGATCCACCTGAGGCGTGCGGAGCACCCGGGTGATGCCAGAGGGCTCGCGCCACGTGATCGCGACCGTCTGCCGGCCGGGCACGACGGGGAGCGTCACCTTCCCGTCCTCTAGGCGGACGGGCTGTGGCTTGTCGGCGATCTGGACGGACTCGAGTTCGGCACCCGGAGGAAGGGTGACGGCGTGCTGCCCGCCCCGGCTGCTGCGCAGCACAAGCTCGAGCGTGGAGTCGCTCGCGCGCAATCCCGGCGCTTGGGAGAGCGAGGCAGCGTCGATGGTCAAGGTCTGGCCGGGTACACTCTTGGGCCGCGTGAGGACGAGGCGCACCTGCTCCCCCGGCCACGGCTGAAACTCGCGCACCCGCGGCTCGGACCCCGCGCCGGCTGCAGCCGTTTGGACCGGCGGGATGCCCGTCGGCTCGACGTGCCAGATCGGACTCGAATCGACTCGCCAGACCTCGGTCCACGGCACGGTGTCGGGGGCCTGGAGCAGAAGCACATCCGCCTTCTCGAGGGCGGAACTCCACGTGAGCGCGGAGACCTCAGGACCAAGACTCGCGGCCACCCGGCCGGCCTCGACGCGGACACCTTCGGTGGTTACCGACTCGCCCGGGAGGAGCGGCACCGCGAGTACGATGGCCTGACCCATCGGCGCGATGCGCACGACGCGCGTCGTCACCTGCCATTCGAGCCCGAACTCGAGCTGGCGTTCGATCCGCACGAAGGGGGGAAGCGGCAAGGGCGCCTCCGCATGCTCGTTCTCTTCGGTCCGGCGCGTGCGCACGAGCTGCAGGTTCTCCCCAGGGACACCGTCCTCGTGGATGCCTTCCACGCGCCAGCCGTCCTGCGCATCTTCCGGTGCCTCGGCGCGGGCCGGTCGCAGGGGGAGCGGAATTTCGACGGCGTCGCGGTCTGGAAGCGGGCCCTCCATCACGATCTGGTGTCGCCCGGGCGGGAGCGCGATCCAGAGCACCCCCGCGCTGTCCCGCAGCAGGCTGCGGGCGGGCAGCGAGTCCGCCGTGACCAGGCTCGGACTCCATCCGCGTGCGCTTCCCGGCAGGGGCACACCC
Organism: Myxococcota bacterium; assembly: GCA_035315025.1. Taxonomy (GTDB): domain Bacteria; phylum Myxococcota_A; class UBA9160; order UBA9160; family UBA9160; genus UBA9160. The sequence continues at coordinate 2,199 of DATFYN010000201.1, read as the reverse complement.
GTCTCAAACGCAACTTCGAGTTCGAGCCGTGCGCGGAGCGTCCCGCGCATCGCCTCGACGCGCAGCCGCGGGATTGCTGCACAGCGAGGCGAACACTCCGGAGGGGCTACGAGCCGCTCGCGCAGGGAATCGAGAAGTGCCTGGGGCGGGTAGTCGGCCCGTGAATCCGCGGCCAGCGTCGCCGCTACGATGGCGAGGACGAGCGAAAGGGACGCGGATGCCGCCGCCCGGCCGCCGCCGGATCCCTCCCGGGGCCCGGCTCCTGCGCCGGAGCGGGGGCCACGATTGCGCGCGGTGGAGCGCAGGAGAAAGAGGGTAAGGAGCGCGACCAGTCCTACGCGGAGCCAGGCGAGGAAAAAGTTGCCCGCAGGAGGGATGAGCCACAGCTGCAACTCCTGGCCGCGTTGCACCGGTCCCCGCCAGCGCAGCGCAACAGTCTGCCATCGCCATGTGGGAAGCCCGGGGCCCGTCGGAATCAGCGCACTCGGATCCGGAGCCCAGCGCTGAGGAGTTTCGAGGGGTGCCTTGCGGACCACAGCGCCGGATCGCATGGTCGCTTCCCGTGCCGAGCTCTCCTCCAGCGTGCGCATCTCCCTCGTGGCCGGCGAGGGGGGCGGCGATTGCGCCGCTTGCACATGGGCAGGAGGCTGCGCCGTCGCATAGGACACCCCCGGTTCCGGGGGCTCAAGTCCGGGATAGGTGGCCTCGCGTACCTCCCGCACCAGGAACGGAACCGCAAAGATCACAAGCACGACCAGAAGTCCCAGCCGCAAGAGCCGCGCGCTGTCGCGCCCTCGGCCTAGGGGAAGCGCACGGACCAGCGCCTCGGCGGCGAGCACGGCGGGCCACAGCCAGCGCAGTGCCGAGGGCTCGGTCCAGGTGAGGGCCAGGGTGAGGAATGTCACGAGGCCCCACCTTCTGCCGAAAAGACGGCCGGCCGCGAGGGCAGTGATCAGCACGAGGAAAAGGTCCAAAAGGCTCCAGCTGGCGATCCACGTGGGCGAGACGTCATCCACGCCCGAGGCGTGAAAAAGGCGCCAACCTGGGGGGAGATTCAGCGTGGCGGCGACCTCCGTGAAATCCGACCGCCAGCCGACTGCGGGGATGTGCGCGCGGAGTCCCTCGAGGCGCGCGTCGGCTTCGATGTGCGGCCGCGCCTCTCGCAGTTCGACGCCGACGGCTTGCGCGCCGGGCAGTTTCGTCACGAGCTGATCGCTGCCGCCGACGGCGACGCGCCCGAGCGTCATCTCGGGTCCGACCTCGAGGCGCCAGCTCCGCGTCATCGTTCCGCCGAGCACATCGTGCACGGTGTAGCCGGCGCCATCGAAATCGAGCCAAAGCGTGCGCGAGAGGGTGAGCTGGTCGGGTGCCGGATCGGCATCTCCCCGGCGCCGCTCGACGAGGCGAAGCGTTGCACCGGGCTGCACCAGGAACGCGGGGTACGAACGCCATTCCGCTGGCAGGAGCGTCTGTTGCGGATCCACCGTGACGCCTCCCGCCACGTCGACCAGGCGAAGCTCCGGCCGCGCCGAGAACGCCCAGACTTCGCTCGCGTCGAAAGCCTCCGCTGCACCCTCGTTCTTGGATCCCGGTGCGGCGGGCGCTTGCGGCGGAGCCGGGAGGGTGAGCTCGTTGGTCGGGCCTTCGCTTCGCGCCCTGAGGGTGATCTGCCAGCGTCCGGGCCGAATTTGGAGCACCAGGCGCCCGTCGTGCTCGATGCGCGCGGGAAGCGCGCTATCGAGGGACATGGGCAAGAGGTTCGGCAAAAGTGCGTTGGGAAGGGCGAGCTCCCGGCTCTTGCCCGCCACTTGGAGGTCGATGCGCGTCTCCACGACAAGCGGCACTTCGTCCATCACGAGGCGCGCGGAATGGAGCTCGATCTTGTTCTCCTCGCCCCCCGCCCCGGCACGGCGCTCGAGCCACAGGCGACCCTCGTCGTCGCGCGATGGGAAAGGCACCAGCTCGCCCCGCAAGCGCAGTGACAAGAGTCCGACTTCCGGCGGCAGCGTGAGGAGCGCGGGGGGGGCGTCCCACTGGAAGGTCCCGCTCGCGCGATGCGACCCCGTCCCAAGCCGCAGGCTGGGTGCCCCCTGGCGGAGCACGACGGCGACCGGCACCTCGTCCACCTTGACCTCCTGGGGCCAGGTCTTCTCGTCCCCCGGAAGCGACACGAAGCCCTCTGCGTAGACCTGCCACTCC
>DATFYN010000200.1:0-4442 GCA_035315025.1 Myxococcota bacterium | reverse complement strand
CCATGAGTGGCAAGAAGACCTGGTCCTCCAAGTTCACGCGCTCGGGGAGCGTTCCGAGCTCAAAGCCGCCACTCGCACTGCTCGTGTAGACGAACAGGATCTGGTTGTAGACGCGAAGGTGATCAAAGAAAAGAAGGGCAGTCACCAGGCCGACGAGGGCGAGCACGAGATAAGCCATGGGCGAGCCGAACAGAACGGCGAGCTCCTTGCGCACGAGGGCGAGCAGACCCTTCACGCCGGCATCACCTCCGCTGCACGGAACAGGTCGAGAGGCGCCGCAGCATCCAGCACCTGATCGACGGAGCCGAGCGCCGCGAGCCTCCCTGCCCGCAAGACCCCCACGCGGGTTGCGAGAGTCCGCGCTTCGAGCAAGTCATGGGTGCAGAGGATCACCGTGCGCTGGCCAGCCAACGAGCGCAGGAACTCGCGCACCTCAAACTGCTGGAGCGGGTCGAGGCCACTTGTCGGCTCGTCCACCACGAGGAGCGGCGGGTCGTGAACGAAGGCCTGGGCGAGCGAGACGCGCTGCTGGTATCCCTTCGAAAGATTGCCAACGAGACGCCGGGAGACCGCCGTGAGATCGAAGCGCAGGAGCATCCGCTCGACGGCTTCGTCAAGGGCGGGTCCCGCGAGCCCGCGAACCTGGCCCGCGAACCGCAAGAGCCCGCGGACGCGCAGGTCTGGATAGAGGCGGGACGTCTCGGCCACATAACCCAGGCGCGCGTGCACGGCGCGTGGAGCCGTGTCTGGAGAGAATCCATCCACGGTCACCCGCCCGCTGCTCGGGGCGAGGTAGCCGATCACGAGCCGCACGAACGTTGTCTTCCCCGCTCCGTTGGCGCCGAGGAGCGCGAAGGTCTCACCCGGTTCGATGGCGAGCGAGATCCCGTCGAGCACAAGCTGCGCCCCGAAGCGCCGGGTCAGCCCCGTCGCCTCGACGCGCGCTCCACGCCTTGCCCGCTCTATCCCCGCTTCGTACATTGCGCCCCCGTGATTGAACACCGTCCCGCAAGTGGATCGTGCGCCCGGTGTCGGAGCGCGCTCCTGCTCGATGCCGTAAAGGCCGATGGCATCTGGTGCTGCAGCCCCGCATGCGCCGAAGGGCGCCCGAATCTGGCACCCGATCCGCCGGCAGTCCCGGAGCCCTGGCTCTACGCACGGCCACGACGCTTCCTCCACAAGCGGACGCCGAAGGAGCTGCGCGCCGCCGAAACTCGCGACTAGAGGCTCTCGGCCCGCTCTCCTAGAGACGCTCGAGCGCCTCGAAGTAATCCGGCCAAGTCTTCGACACACAACCTGGGTCGCGAATCACGACGCCGGGAACCCGAAGACCCGCCAAGGCGAACGCCATGGCCATGCGATGGTCGTTATAGGTATCGATGGCAGCCCCATGCAGGGGGCCGGGCTCGATGAGGAGCCAATCCGGCCCCGTCCGGGCCCGCGCGCCGAGCTTGCCGAGTTCCCGCTCGAGAGCCGCCAGTCGATCCGTCTCCTTGATGCGGAGGTTCGGGACGTTGCGGATGCGCGTCGGACCTTCCGCGAAGAGTGCGACCACGGCAAGGGCGAGGACCGCATCGGGGAGATCGTTCATGTCCGCGTCGATGCCATGGAGCCTGCCCGCGGGACCACACACTGCGAGCGACTGGGAGCCGCGCTCGACGGTGCAGCCCATCTTTGCCAGCACGTCCACGAGTCGGAAGTCCGACTGCATGGATTCGGAGGGGATGCCCTCCACACCCACACGCCCGCCCGCGATCGCAGCCGCAGAAAAAGGGTATGCGGCCGCAGAAGCATCGGGCTCGATTTCATAGCGGCGCCCCTGGTAGTGGCGACCCGCAGCCACGAAGAGTTCACGCCCTCCGGTGGCCCAGCCGCACTCGGCGCCGAAAGCGCGCATCACCTCGAGCGTGAGATCGACGTAGGGACGGGAGACGACGATGCCTCCCTCGGGTTCGATCACCACATCCTCGCGTGCGTAGGGCGCTGCCAAGAGCACGGCCGAGACGAACTGGCTGGAGCGGCGCGCGTCGATACTGGCCCGGCCGCCTCGCAGGCCACCGCCTGCGACGCGCACCGGCGGGCAACCCCGATCTCCCAGGATCTCGATGGAAGCGCCGAGAGCGCGCAGGGAGCCAACGAGCTCCTCAATCGGCCGCTCCCGCATCCGCGCAGTCCCGTCGATCGTGACCGCTCCCTCGGCGAGCTGCGCGGCCGCTGTCAGAAAGCGCGCAGTCGTGCCCGAGGCCCGTGCGTCGAGCGTCGCAGTCCCGGGCACACGCACGCGACCGTCGACGCCGCGCACGCGCCAAGTCGTGCCGTCGACGTCGATCGCACAACCAAGGGCACGGAGCGCCTCGCGCATCGCCTCGGTGTCGTCGCTCTCGAGCGCGCCCAAGAGTTGGCTTTCACCGCGCGCGAGCGCAGCACAGACCGCAGCCCGGTTCGTGATGCTCTTCGATCCGGGGACCCGCAGCGTGGCCGCAAGCGGGCCGCGTGGCCGGATCGCGAGCTCGGCAGGATAGGCGCGGGAGACCAACGGCTATTTGCCCTTCCAGACCGGGTCGCGTTTCTCGAGAAACGCGCGCACACCTTCGATCGCGTCCTCGGTGCCGAGGTTGATCGTGAGCATGCTCTGCAGATAGTCGAGCGCGCACTCGAACTCCATGTCGCTCATGCTGTAGAAGGCGTCGCGTCCGAGGCGCAGCACCGCAGGTGACAGCGCTGCGATCTTGCAGGCGAGCTCGTCCACTTTGGCGTCGAGCTCGGCGGCAGGCACGGCATAGTTCACAAGCCCGAGGCGCTCCGCCTCGCGCGCGTCGATGCGGTCGCCGGTCAGCAACAGTTCCATCCCCTTCTTGCGGCCGATGTTCCGAAAGATGGTGGCCATAATCATCATGGGAAACAGGCCGCGCCGAATCTCGGGTGTGCCGAAAGAGCTGTCGTCGCTCGCGACCACGAGGTCACAGCCGAGGGCCAGACCGAGGCCGCCCGCCAGGCAATACCCGCGCACCCGTGCAATGAGGGGCTTGCCGAGCCGGTTCATGACGCGGAACAGGTCTGCGAAATGGCTCCGGTCGTGGTGCCGTTCGGTGAAGCCCTTGCCGTGGAAGCCGCTGCCACCAAGGTCGCCCCCCGCGCAGAACGCGCGGTCGCCCGCACCCGTCAAAATGACCACCCGTGCATCGGCGTCCGCTCCTGCCCGCAGCAGCGCGTCTCGCAGGGCCGCCATCAGCTCTGCGGACAGCGCGTTGCGCTGCTCGGGGCGATTGAGCGTCAGCCGGGCGATCCCGTCCTTGACACCGTAGAGGACGGGGGAGTCAGCGCTGGTCATTGCTCGCGGCACCTCCAAGCGAGGAGCGCTGCCAGCCTAGCATCGGCCGTCGCCAGCGTTGACACCCTTCGGCCGCTTGGGCAAACTCCTTCCGCTCGACGATTTCCCGAACCAACACCAAGGCTTACCCGCTTCGATGGGGAGCGGGTGTGCCTGGCGGTCGCGGAAGCCAGCCGGTCTCCTCATTCTCGACCGTGGCCGCCCCATGGGCGAAGCGGTCCTTGCTCGCCGGGAGGTCCGAAACGTGCCGAAGGTCCTGATCAGCGATGGCCTTGCGCCCTTAGGTGTCGAAATCCTTGAGCGGGCTAGGGGCGTCGAGGTCATCCTGCGCAACTCCGTGTCGTCTGCCGAACTCGCGGAACTCATCCCCGATATCGAAGGTCTCGTGATCCGCAGCGCCACGAGGGTGACGGCCGAGCTGCTCGGGCGCGCGGACAAGCTGCGGGTCATCGGCCGCGCCGGGATCGGGGTCGACAACGTGGACGTGCCCGCGGCAACTGCCCGCGGCATCGCCGTCCTCAACACGCCCGAAGGCAACAACATCACCACTGCGGAGCACGCGATCGCCTTGCTGGTATCTCTTGCCCGCCATATCCCACAGGCCACTGCTTCGATGAAGGCGGGCGCCTGGGAGAAGACGAAGTTCACGGGCATGGAGCTCTACAACCGCACGCTCGGCGTGATTGGAATCGGGAACATCGGTCGCATCGTGGCGCAGCGGGCGCAAGGGCTCGGTATGCGCGTCATTGCCTACGACCCGCACATCATCCCCGAGGTGGCTGCGAAGCTCGACGTGGAGCGCGTCGGGTTCGACGAGCTGCTTGCGCGGGCCGACGCCATCACCGTTCACGTGCCCAAGACGAAGGATACGACCGGCATGCTTGGCCGCGACGCCTTCGCCAAGGCAAAAAAGGGCGTTTTGATCATCAACGCGGCGCGGGGCGGCATCGTAGACGAGGCTGGACTGCTCGACGCCCTAAACGCGGGCCGAGTCGGCGGTGCAGCGCTCGACGTCTTCGAGAAGGAACCGCCGCCGAGCAACCACCCGGTCGTCATGCATCCCCGCGTCATCTGCACACCGCATCTTGGCGCATCGACCGAGCAGGCCCAG
>DATFYN010000199.1:0-3191 GCA_035315025.1 Myxococcota bacterium | reverse complement strand
ACTCGGCTCACTTGGACGCCATCCTGAGTGAAGCGCAAGGGATCGTGAATGATGCCCTTGAGGCTGCTTCATGACGTCACCCACCCGTCGTTCATTGAGGCGACGACGACACCGACCGGCTCGCGGTCTTGTCAAGAAGAGTCGAAGGGTGCCCGACGGTCCGACGGAACCTCTCAGACGCCCTCTTTCCGACAAGCGGAGGAGATGGGCATGGACGGCTGGCACATTTTTGGAACACGCCCGTCCTATCGACTCCGAGGTGACCACATGAAAGCAACGCAACTCCTGCACAACTTGGGCCAGAGCCTCTGGCTCGACAACATCACACGGGATCTACTCGGCACTGGAACGCTTGCGCGCTATATCGAAGAGCTTTCGGTGACGGGGCTTACCTCGAATCCCACGATTTTCGACCATGCCATTAGGAACAGCACGGCTTACGACAGGGCGATTCGCGAAAAGCTGAGCCATGGAACTACGGGGGAGGCGCTCTTCTTCCAGCTTGCACTGGAAGACATCGCCCAAGCCGCCGATCTCTTCCGGCCGGTCCACGAGAAGACAGACGGCGTGGATGGATGGGTATCGCTCGAGGTCTCGCCTCTCCTGGCACACGATTCCCTTCGCACCCTCGCCGCGGCGAAGGAACTCTTCGCGCGTGCGGCGAGGCCGAATCTCTTCATCAAGATTCCAGGAACGAAAGAGGGGTTGCCTGCGATCGAGGAAGCCATCTTTGCCGGCGTGCCCATAAACGTCACGCTCCTCTTCTCAAGGGAACACTACCTCGCGGCAGCCGAAGCTTTCTTGCGGGGCGTGGAGCGGCGTATCGAGGCCGGGCTTGATCCCAACGTCGGGTCGGTCGCCTCGGTCTTTGTAAGCCGCTGGGACGCTGCGGTGGCAGGTAAGGTGCCCGAGCCCCTGCGCAACCAGCTCGGGATCGCTGTCGCCAAGCGGATCTACGAGGCGTACCGCAGGCTCCTGGTCTCGCCGCGCTGGGAACGTGCCTACAAGGCCGGTGCCCGCCCGCAGCGTCTTTTGTGGGCGAGTACGGGAACGAAGGACCCCAAGGCCTCCGACGTCCTTTACGTCAAAGCCCTGGCCGCGCCCTTCACCGTGAACACCATGCCCGAGGCCACCTTGAAGGCGCTCGCCGATCACAACGAACTCGGCGAGACCCTCCCCGCCGATGGGGGCGGATGCGAGGAGGTCCTAGGCCGCTTCGCCAAGGCGGGTGTCGATGTGGAGGCATTGGCCGCAAATCTCCAGGACGAGGGAGCAAAGTCGTTCGTTGCGTCCTGGAAGGACTTGCTGGCATGCATCGAAGAGAAGAGCGCGAGGATTGCGTCGTGAGCACCGGCGCTCGTCTCTGATTCCTGGGCCAGCGAGAGGAGCGAACGTGCGCGTGGGCATTGCGACAGATCACGGTGGGTTCGCGCTGAAAGAAACTCTCGTCTCGAAGCTCCATGCAGCGGGTCATGAGGTCGAGGATTTCGGCGCCTATTCTCTGGACCCGGAAGACGACTATCCCCGCCACGTGGTGCCCCTCGCGCAGGCGGTGGCCGCGGGCAAAGTGGAACGCGGCGTCGCGATCTGCGGCAGCGGCGTTGGTGCGTCCGTGTGCGCCAACAAAGTCCGAGGCGTCCGCGCCGCGCTCGTCCACGACCATTTCTCCGCGAGGCAAGGCGTTGAGGACGATCACATGAACATCCTCTGCTTGGGTGGCCGCACCATAGGACCCGAGGTGGCGTGGGATCTCGTGCAGACGTTTCTCGCAGCGCAGTTTAGCCAAGCAGAGCGGCACTTGCGCCGGTTGGGCGAAGTGGCGCGCCTTGAAGCCTGAAGTGCGCGGCTTGAAGGAGGCCCTGCGACTGCGAGAAGCAAGAAAATGAAGGAAGAGACAGGGATCCGTCAGAAGGGCCGGAGCTTCCCCCTCGGCGCTACCGCGATGCAAGACGGTGTTAACTTTAGTGTGTTCTCCAAGCACAGCGCGGCAGTGCAGCTCGTGCTCTTCGACCACGTGGACGATGCCAAGCCATCGTACGTGATCGACCTTGATCCCCGCACGCAGCGCACCTATCACTACTGGCATACCTTCCTACCCGGAGTGAGGGCCGGCCAGCTCTATGCCTGGCGCGCAGGAGGGCCATTCGCGCCTGAGCGCGGGCTTCGCTTCGACCACGACAAGGTGCTGCTGGACCCCTACGGGAAGTGCGTGGCGCGACCGGCGCGCCGGAGCCGCGAGGATGCATGCAGACCGGGAGACAACGCGTCCTCCGCGCTAAAGAGCGTCGTCGTCGACCCCAGCACCTACGACTGGGAAGATGACACTCCGCCGCGGACGCCCTTTGTCAAGACGGTTCTTTACGAGATGCACGTCGGCGCCTTCACCCGAAACCCGAACTCGGGTGTGGACCGCGTTCGGCGAGGTACGTACGCAGGCGTGATTGAGAAGATCCCCTACCTACAGGACCTTGGCGTGAGCGCGGTCGAACTGCTCCCGGTATTGGCATTCGACGAACAGGACGCACCTTTGGGCCTCGCGAATGCCTGGGGATACTCCCCCGTCTCGTTCTTCGCACCCCATCCCGGTTACAGTTCTCGGCCGGAGCCGCTCGGGGCACTCGATGAGTTTCGGGACATGGTCAAGGCACTGCATCGCGCGGGCATCGAGGTCATCTTGGATGTCGTATACAATCACACGGCAGAGGGCAACGAGCACGGCCCGACACAGTGCTTTCGGGGCCTCTCGAACGACACCTACTATCTCCTCGGCCAAAACAAGGCGACCTACGCCGACTACTCTGGCTGCGGCAATACCTTAAACGCCAATGAATCCGTGGTTCGGCGACTCATCCTCGACAGTCTCCGCTGGTGGGTTAGCGAAATGCACGTCGACGGTTTTCGCTTCGACCTAGCGGCAATCCTGTCTCGCGACGAAGAGGGTCGGCCGCTGAGCTCTCCCCCAGTGATCTTGGACATTGAATCAGATCCGGTTCTCGCAAACATCAAGCTGATCGCAGAAGCGTGGGATGCCGCAGGGCTCTACGAGCTCGGGCGCTTCGCTGGAGAGAGCTGGAAGGAATGGAACGGCCGTTTTCGAGATGACGTACGGGGTTTTCTAAAGGGCGATCGTGGGACGGTCCGAGCGCTGGCGTACCGATTGACCGGCAGCCCGGACATCTACGAGTACAGAC
>DATFYN010000198.1:0-10948 GCA_035315025.1 Myxococcota bacterium | reverse complement strand
GCAAGAACCAATCGGAAATCGAGACTGCAATCCACCAGCTCACGGTGCAGAAACAGGAGCTTGAGCAAGCCAATGAGCAGCTCTCGCAGCTCTCCATCACCGACGGGCTGACGAAGCTGCACAATCACCGCTTCTTCCAGGATCACCTCACGCGCGAGATCAAGCGTGTCCAGCGCTCCGGAGACCCGCTCTCGATCCTTTTGATCGACATTGACGATTTCAAGCGCCTAAACGACCGGCTCGGGCACGCGGCGGGCGACGAGCTCCTGACGCGGATCGCTCGCATTATGGACGAGAGCATGCGGGCGAGCGACCTGCTCGCACGTTACGGCGGCGAGGAGTTCGTCATCCTCGCCGGCAACACGGATCTGGCCGGAGCCGCGACACTCGGTGAGAAAGTCCGCGAGGCCGTGTCGGAGAAGAGCTTCCTCCTCGACGAAACGATGCGGCTCGAGAAGGTCACGGTTTCGGTCGGCGTCGCGCAGTACAAGGGTGATCGCAAGGCATTTTTCCAAGCAGCGGATCGGGCGCTCTACCGGGCCAAGGCGCAGGGCAAAAACTGCGTCCGTGCCGAGGGCGACGGCGTGGTCTGAGCGGGCGCGGTTGAGCCGATGGCGCGTTGCGTGCGATCTTCCCCGCAATGACACGCACGATCGGTCTTACCGGGGGCATCGGCTCCGGCAAGAGCACCGTCGCAAGACTTCTCGAAAAGCTCGGTGCCTGCGTGATCGATGCCGATGCGATCGTGCACGAACTCGAGGGGCCCGGGCGGCCCCTCACGGCCGAGATCGCCGCAAGCTTTGGCCCCCACCTCTTGCGACCCGACGGTGCAGTCGATCGCGAGGCGCTCGGTGCCGTGGTCTTCCGCGACGCCACAGCGCGGCTGCGGCTCAATCAGCTCGTGCACCCCCGTGTGGGTGGGGAAATCGCGCGTCGAGCACAAGCCGCCCGAAACGCTGGCGTCCCGGTGCTCGTGCTCGACATCCCGCTGCTTTTGGAGGTCCGCGGCCAGGGCCCCTCCGCAAGGTCGCTGCTCGGGCTCGATGCAGTCGTGGTGGTCTGGGTGCCCCTAGAGACCCAGATTGCGCGCCTCCTGCAGCGTGATGGCTTCCCGCGGGAGGAGGCGCTGCGGAGGGTGTCCGCACAGATGCCGCTGGACGAGAAGCGGCAGCTTGCGGATCACGTGATCGACAACTCCGGGGCGCTTGCCGGGACCGAGGACCAGGTGCGCGCGCTTTGGACCAAGCTTGCGGGCGAGCGGCCGGCCACGACGGAGAAGGCGCCTTGAACGATTCCCTCGAAGCGAAACTGGAGCGTTTTCTCCTCGCCCGGCTCCCCGGTGCCCGCGGCGTCAAGATGATCTCTTTGGAGCGAAGCACCGAGGGCTTTTCCCAGGAGACGTTTTCCTTCGTGGTGGAGATCGATGAGAAAGGGGGCGCCGCTTCTCGCCGGGCGTTCGTGGCAAAGCGCGCCCCGGTGGCGGGGCTCCTGGAACCCTATGACCTCGAGCCCGAATTCCGGGTGCTGAAGGCGCTCTCCGACGACCCCCTACCCTCACCTCCGACGCCTTGGTTCGAGCCGGACCCTGCGGTCCTCGAGCGGCCGTTTTACGTGATGGAGCGGCTCCCCGGAGAGGTACCGATCCCCGCCGCCAAGCCCGACGGCTCGGGCCCGCTCGATCCTGCGACGCGGGCCGCGCTCACGCCCCAGGTCGTCGCGGCCTTGGCCCGCCTTCATGCCATCGACTGGCGGGCCCGTGGTCTCACTTTCCTCGGCGCTCCCCGAAAGGGGAACGACGCGGCCCTGCGCGAACTCGCGCGCTGGCAGGCGCGCATCGAAGCGACGCGCCTCCCGGTGCCTGCGGTGATGCAAGAGACGCTCGGCTGGCTGCGTCGACACGCGCCCGCGACCGACGAGACGACCCTTGTGCACGGAGACTTCCGTCTCGGCAACTGGTTGCTGGAGGAGACGCCTGGCGGTGTGCGTCTTTCCGGCGTTCTCGACTGGGAGATGGTTCATCTTGGCGATCCACTTGAGGACGTGGCGTGGTGTACCTCGCTCCTATGGCGCGCCGGCTCGCCGCTCGCGTCGGGTCTCGTGCCGCCCTCTGAGTTTCATGCGCTCTATGCCAAAGCGTCAGGTCGCACCGTCGATCCGGAGCGACTGCGGTTCTACGAGCTGCTTTCACTCGTGAAGATGAGCGCCATCATGCTGACAGGCATCCGCGCGTTCCGGGACGGTCGCACGCCGGATCTGCGCATGGCAATTTTCGACCACCAACTTCCATTCCTGATGGCGGGCCTCGCGGTGCTCCGCGGCTGGCTCCCCGCCCCGGCCGAATAGGAGAGATGCGCGGTGCTGATCCCCCCGGAGCAGTTGATCGATGGCTGCGTTCGCACACTGCTCGAGACGGTGCTCCCCGGCATCGAGTCTCGCTTCGCGCGCGGGCAGCTTTATGCGGTGGCGGATGTGCTCCGCAATCTGCGGGACCGGCTGGAGGAAAAGAATGCCTCGCTTGAGCTCGAGGCGCAGTCGCTCAACGATAGCCTCGGACGCGCGGCGAGCGCGCTGCGGGCTACCGGGCACACGGCTGCGTACGACGTCGGTCTGCGGATTGACAAGAGCCTTGCGGCTGCGCCGACGGCGCCGCTCTCGGCTCGCCTTGGAGCCCTTCGCACCGTCATGGCCTCGGCGCTCGAAGCCCTCGACGGCCTCTCCGAAGACGTGACGAAAGGCGCGAAGGCCGCTCTCGGCGGCCACTTTGCCGCCCAGGCAGTTCGTGAGGTCATGATTCTGAAACCCTCCCTCCTCTCCGAAATCTCCAAGGGGTAGCCTGCATGCTGACCCGTCTTGACGACTATCCGATCCACCAGACCCCCGAACCCATCGCTCATCCGGGAAGCGGTGATCGAAACTTCTACGATCGCTACTTCTTCCACGGCTACACGCGCGAGGCCGACCTCTTCTTCGCCCTGGCCCTCGGGCTTTACCCAAACCGTCGCGTGATGGATGCGGCCTTGAGTGTCGTGCGGGGCGGTGTGCAGCGCACGGTTCGCGCTTCGCGCCTTGCGTCGTTCGAACGGACGGAGACACGGGTGGGTCCGATCGCCGTGGAGGTGGTCGAGCCGCTGCGGCGCTTGCGGGTGCGGGTGGCAGAGAACGACTTCGGGGTTGCGGCGGACCTCGTCTTCGATGCCCGGACGCAGGCGCTGGAGGAGCCGCGGTTCACGCACCGGCTCGACGGCCGCCTCCTGATGGACTCGACCCGTCTAACGCAATTCGGCGTATGGACCGGAAACCTCGACTGCGACGGCGAGCGCATCGCCATCCAGCCGACCAAGGTGCTGGGTGCCCGTGACCGCTCGTGGGGCGTGCGTCCGGTGGGCGAACGGGAGGGTGGTGCGCCCGGGCCGCTCCCGCAGTTCTACTGGCTCTGGGCGCCGCTGCACTTCGAGGACATCTGCACCCACTTCGATACAAACGAGGATGCCGACGGACGGCCTTGGCATTCCTTCGGCGCCCTCGTACCGGCGGCACCGGGTGGCGCGGCCCTTCCCGAGGAAGCGCTCGAGACGATGGTTCAGGTGTCCCACAGGGTTCGCTGGCAACCGGGAACGCGCCGCGCGCAGAGTGCGGAGCTCCGTCTTTCTCCGTTCCGCGGGGAGCCACTCGCCATCGAGCTCGAGCCGCTGCTCACCTTCCAGATGCTAGGAATCGGCTACCTGCATCCCGAGTGGGGCCACGGAGTGTGGAAGGGCGAGAACGTCGTAGGCGGAGAGCGCTGGACGCTCGCAGAGCTGCCTCCCCTGGCACCGCAGCATCTGCATGTGCAGGCGCTCTGCCGCGCGCGTCTGTCTGCCGGTACGCGGACGCGCGAGGGCGTAGGGGTGCTCGAGCAGCTTGTGATCGGCCCGCATGCGCCCTCCGGATTCAAGGGGCTGCTCGATCCTGCGACTTGAAAGGGGGCGGGAGGGACCGAGCACCCCTCGCTTCCGGCCCGGGGCGCTGCACGGGCCTGTGTGCCAGGTTCCGGCGCTCTCGCGCTTCGACCCGCCAGTTACCGGGCGCGCATTCCCGCCTTGAGCTCAGCCACGAATTTCGCGGCCGCATCGACGGCATCTTCGCGCGAGGGTGCGCTCGCGATGCGGCTTACGATCGCGCTTCCCACCGCGACACCGTCCGCGTACTCGGCGATCTCTCGCGCCTGCTCCGGGGTGGAGACGCCAAAGCCAACGCAGACAGGGATCGGCGAGACGCGCCGGACGGCATCGACACTCTCGCGAATCCCTTGGGCAAGCGCTGCGCGTGCTCCGGTCACCCCAGTCAGCGAGACATAGTAGAGGAAGCCACGCGTGCGCCGTGCCAGCATCTCGCGGCGCGTCGCCGTGGTGGTGGGCGCCGCAAGCAGGATGGCGTCGATGCCGCGCTTTTCCACCTCGGCGAAAAGGGTCGCTCCCTCCTCGGGCGGGAGGTCGACGACGATGATGCCGTCGACGCCGACCTGGGCAGCAGCCGAAGCGAAGTTCTCTTCGCCCATGGCGTAGAAGGGGTTCGCGTAGCCCATCAAGAGGAGCGGAATCTCGACCTTGGGGCGCAGGCCCTGTACAAGGCCGAGGATGCGCCGAAGCGAGGTCTTGCCGCGCAGCGCTCGCTCGCTTGCTCGCTGGATGGTCGGGCCTTCGGCGATCGGGTCCGAGAACGGGACGCCGAGCTCGATCAAGTCGGCACCCGACTCGGCCAGGGCCAAGACGATCGCCTCCGTGGTTGCGAGATCGGGGTCGCCGGCGGTCACGAAGGGCACAAGCGCGCGCTCACCTCGGCTGCGCAGCACGCGGAAGCGCTCGCTGATTCGACCCATCGTGTCTAATGCTTCCTGGGTCTTCGTGCCTGAAGGATCTCGCGAACCTGTGGCGCATCCTTGTCGCCGCGACCGGAGAGATTGACAAGCACAAGGGCTTCCCGGGGCAGCGTGGGCGCAAGCCTTCGTACGTGCGCCAAGGCGTGGGCAGATTCGAGCGCTGGAATGATTCCCTCCATCCGCGAGAGCCACTGGAAGGCGTCAAGCGCTTCCGCATCGGTCGCAATCACGTATTGCGCCCGGCCGCTGTCGCGAAGCTGCGCGTGCTCCGGTCCCACCCCGGGGTAGTCGAGCCCAGCTGATACGGAGTGCGCCTCAAAGATCTGACCGTCGTCGTCCGAGAGCACCAGCGTTTTCATCCCATGCAGAATGCCTGGTACGCCAGCCGTGATGGTCGCCCCGTGGTGACCCGACTCAAGTCCCTCGCCGCCGGCCTCAACGCCGACCAGCTGAACACGCTCATCGCTGAGGAAGGGATGAAAGATTCCCATGGCATTGGAGCCGCCGCCCACGCACGCCACCACCACCTCAGGCAGCCGCGCCTCGACCTCGAGGATTTGACGGCGCGCCTCGACCCCGATCACGCACTGAAAATCGCGCACGATTGTCGGGTAGGGATGCGGACCCATAGTCGAGCCGATGCAGTAGTAGGTCGTCGCGACATTTGTGACCCAGTCGCGCATCGCTTCGTTGATCGCGTCCTTGAGCGTCCGGGAGCCGCACGAGACGGGATGCACTTTTGCGCCGAGCAGCTCCATGCGGAAAACGTTCAGTGCCTGGCGCTCCACATCGACCTCGCCCATGAAAACCTCGCAGGCAAGGCCAAGCAGCGCGCAAGCGGTGGCCGTCGCGACTCCGTGCTGACCGGCGCCGGTCTCGGCGATGACACGGCCTTTGCCCATCGCCTTGGCCAAGAGCGCCTGTCCCAGCACGTTGTTGATCTTATGGGCACCCGTGTGTGCGAGGTCCTCTCGCTTGAGGTAGATCTTCGCGCCTCCGAGCGCCTCGGTCGCGCGTGCCGCGAAGGTGAGGGGCGTCGGGCGCCCGGCGTACGTGGTGAGCAGGTGCGCAAGCTCGCGCTGGAATTGCGGGTTGAAAGCGGTGCGCTGGTACGCCTCCGCAAGCTCATCGAGTGCCGCCACGAGGGTCTCGGGGACGTACCTCCCCCCGTACGCTCCGAAATGGCCGGGAGCCGCGCTGCCGCCCGCGTCCGATCGGGCTCCAGCCGCTTGGCGAGTGCGGGGATCGATTGGCGCGGCCCTCTCCGTCACGAACTCGCCTCGGCCTTGCGCACCGCCTCGATGAAGGCTGCGATCTTTGCGGGGTCTTTGCGGTAGGCATCTCCCTCGACGCCGGTCGCCACATCCACGCCCCACGGCAAAAGATCGCCGAGATCGGCCAGCACTTGTCCCACGTTTCGCGGATCAAGACCGCCCGCCAGGATCACGTCGTGGCCTTCGTCGATGAGCGGTGTGGCATCGCTCCAGTTCCACGCACGGCCTCGGCCACCGCCCTCGGTCGGATGGTCGAGTAGCAAGATGGTGCCGGGATAGCGTTCGGCCGCTTCCTTGTCCGCGCCGCGGATGGCCTTGATCACAGGAAGATCCACCTGCTCCACATCTTCGGGAGGCTCATCCCCGTGGAGCTGCACGCGCTCGACTTCGATCCGTCGGATCACGCGCTCGATCTCCTCCCAGGACGCGTCGCGGAAGACAGCGACCCGCTCTGCCCGACCCGCCACTCTCTCCGCGATGGCCTCCGCGCGCCGCAAGTCCAGGCAGCGCGGGGTTCGCGGTACGAAGTTCAGGCCGACAAGATCGACGCCCGCATCGACGGCCGCCTGGGCATCGTCGGGATGGATGATCCCGCAGACCTTGATCCGAACGCCGCTCACGACTTCCCCCGTAGGTTGCTGGTATCGCCGTCCTGCCCGCGCAGCCTGCGCAGCGCGAGACCCAGGTCCGGCTCTCGCATCAACGATTCGCCGACGAGACATGCGTCGGCCCCTGCCGCTTCAAGGCGCCGTACATCGTCGTTGGAGAAGATGCCGCTCTCGGCGACAACGGTGACGCCGGCGGGCACCTTGGGTGCGAGGCGCTCGGTCACCGCGAGATCCGTCGAAAAGGTACGCAGATCCCGATTGTTGGTCCCGACCAGCTGCGCGCCAGCCACGAGCGCCGCGTCGAGTTCGTGCTCGTCGTGGACCTCTACGAGCGCATCGAGGCCGAGTTCGGCGGCGCGCACCCGCAGAGCATAGAGCGCGGCGGGCGTGAGCGCCGCGACGATCAACAGCACCGCATCCGCACCCGCGACGCGGGCTTCATCGATCTGGTAGGGTTCAATCACGAAGTCCTTGCGCAGCAGCGGTACGGGTGCGACTGCGCGCACGAGCTGAAGCTGGTCGAGCCGCCCGCCGAAGAAGCGTTCGTCCGTCAAGACCGAGATCGCTGCGGCCCCGCCGTCGCTGTAGGCCTTCGCACATTCGGCCGGATCAAAACGGGCTCGGATCTCGCCCCGGGACGGTGAGCGCCGCTTGATCTCCGCGATGATGCGTGGCCGCGGTGCCGAATGGAGTGCCGCGCGAAACCCGCGGGTCGGGCTTCGCACCTCGCGCGCAGCCCGCTCCATCTGCGCTTGCGGCATGAGCTCCTTTGCCGCGGTCAGCTCTACGGCCTTGTGGGCGAGAATATCGCCGAGGATTGTCATGCGCCGTTTTGCGCCTCGGCCGTCGCGCGCACGAGGGAAGCGAGCCGCGCATTCGCGGCGCCCGAATCGATGCTCTCGCGCGCGACGACCAGACCTTCGGCGAGCCCGCGGGCAGCCCCCGCCACCCAGAGCGCCGCCGCGGCGTTCAAAAGAACGATGTCACGCCGCGGGCCCGGTTCGCCGCTCAGCACTGCGCGCACGATCACGGCATTCTCGCGTGCGTCGCCGCCGCGCAGATCCTCGAGACGGGCGCGGGGCAATCCAAGCTCCGCAGCATCCAACACCAGCTCCGTGAGCCGACCACCGTCGAGCAGGGTGGCCCGGGTTTTCGCCGTCGTCGTGATCTCATCGAGCCCATCATCTCCGTGCACCACGAGCGCACGCTCTGCGCCGAGCGCACCGAGCGCGGTGGCGAGGGTCACCACGAGGCCCGCCGCGTAAACGCCCACCAGTTGGCGTTTCGCTCCGACGGGATTGAGCAGCGGCCCGAGGCAGTTCATGAGGGTTCGAATACCGAGCTCCTGGCGTACGGGCGCCACGTAGCGCATCGCCGGGTGCGCCCGGCGCGCGAAGAAAACAGCGATCCCGACCCGCTCGAGGATGCGCGCAGAGGTCGCGACGGGCAGATCGGCGCGGACGCCCAGGGCCTCCAGCACGTCGATGCTTCCGGCGCGGCTCGTGGCCGCCCGGTTGCCGTGCTTCGCCACCGGCACGCCGGCGCCGGCGACCACGAAGGCCGCCGCAGTCGATACGTTGAATGACCCCACTCCGTCGCCGCCGGTGCCACAGGTGTCCACCGTGCGCGGATCGACGCACGGCGCGAGTACGGCCCGCGCCCGCAGGGCCCGGGCCACCGCCACAATCTCCCCGGGTGTCTCACCCTTGGTGCGCAGCGCCACCAGGAGTGCGGCAATCGCGACGGGCGACGCCTTGCCTTCGATGATCTCGCCGAACGCGGCTTCAAGGACGGCAGGAGGAACCTCCTCCCCCTGGATCGCGCGCTCGAGCGCTGCCCGCAGGCTCACGTCGTGCCCATCCCGCAGCGCTCGAGAAAATTCGCGAGCAAACGCTTGCCTTCGCGGGTCAGAATCGATTCGGGATGAAACTGCACGCCCTCGAGGGGAAGCTCGCGGTGACGCACACCCATGATCTCACCGTCCGCCGTACGGGCCGTCACCTCGAGTACAGGCGGGCAGGTCACGGATTCGATCACGAGGGAGTGGTAGCGCGTGGCTTCGAACGGACGAGGCAGACCGCGGAAGACACCCTCGCCTTCGTGAAAGATCTGCGAGGTCTTGCCATGCATGAGTGTACGTGCTCGCACGATCCGCCCGCCCGCAACAAGGCCGAGCGCTTGATGCCCGAGGCACACGCCGAGAACCGGGACGCCGGCTGCGCCAAACGCGCGAAGCGCGTCGACCGAGACGCCGGCATCCTCGGGGCGACCGGGTCCGGGAGAGATCACGACCCCGTCGGGTTTCTTGGCAACGAGGGCTTCCGCCGATGCGGCGTCGTTGCGCAGCGTTTCCACTTCCGCGCCGAGTTCCCCCAGGTACTGCACGAGGTTGTAGGTGAACGAATCGTAGTTATCGATCATGAGCAGCCGAGGCATCGGCTAATCCTCGCCCTCGCGCGCGAGATCGATGGCCTGCACGAGGGCACGCCCTTTGTTCACGCACTCCTCGTACTCGGCCTCCGGATCGGAGTCCGCGACAATGCCTGCCCCTGCCTGCAAATACACTTGACCGTCTTTCACGAGGATCGTGCGGATTGTGATGGCGGTGTCCATGTTGCCGGAATAGTCGATATAGCCCACGCAGCCGCCGAATGCGCCCCGCCGCACCGGCTCGAGCTCATCGATGATCTCCATTGCTCGGACCTTTGGCGCGCCGGATAGGGTGCCCGCCGGGAATGTCGCTCGCAAGAGATCGAGCCAATCGAGCCCCGGACGGAGCCGTCCCGTCACATGCGAAACGATGTGCATGACGTGCGAATAGCGCTCCACGCTCGCGAACTCCGACACCTGCACCGAGCCGACCTCTGCCACGCGACCCACGTCGTTTCGGCCGAGATCGACCAGCATGACGTGCTCGGCGCGCTCCTTGGGATCGGCCAGGAGCTCGGCTTCGAGCGCACGGTCGCGTTCGGGCGTGAGACCCCGGGGACGGGTGCCCGCGATCGGTCGCACATCGATTCGGCCATGCTCAAGCCGCGCCAAAATTTCCGGAGACGAACCGATCAGGACAAAGTCCTCGCAGCGTAGGAAAAAGAGATATGGGCTCGGGTTGATGCGCCGCAGGTGCCGATAGATCTGAAAAGGCGCGACTTGCAGCGGGACGCGAAGCCGCTGCGAGAGAACGACTTGGAAGATGTCGCCGGCCTCGATGTATTCCTTGGCACGCTTCACGCTCTCCTGGAAGGCCGTCCGCGACGTGCTCTCGTGGAGCTCCATCGGTGCACGCACGGGCTCGCGCCGGGGCTCTGTGCCGAGGGGCTCGCGCAAGCGGCCCACCGTGGCCTCGAGCGCCGCGGCGGCCTCGCGGTAGCGGACCCTCGGGTCCTCCCCCGCTGCGAGCTCGACATGACGGACGATCAGCGCTGAGTGCCTGACGTTGTCGTAGACGACGACGGTCTCGGGGAAGACGAACCACAGGTCGGCAAGCCCGAGCTCGTCTGGATTCTTGTCGGGGATGCGCTCCACGAAGCGCACCCAGTCGTAGCCGATCATCCCGACCGCGCCGCCGACGAACCGCGGCAGCTCGAGGCCGGGCGCTACGGCCAGGCGAAGACCTGCGAGCCGCTCACGAAGTGCGGCGAGGGGATCGCCTTCCACGCGCTCATGGCGTGTCTTCGCGCCTTCCGTCCACTCGACATCGTGTCCGCAAGCGCGGAAAATCGCGCGAGCTCCGGTGCCGATGAAGCTCCAGCGCGCCCATTTCTCGCCACCCTCGACCGACTCGAGCAAGAAGCTTGTCTTCCCGTCGTCCAGGCGCCGGAACAGGGAGAGCGGTGTGTCGTAATCCGCGACGATCTCGCGCACCACGGGGATCAGGTTTCCCTGTGTGGCGAGTCTTTCGAAGAGATCCTCGGACGGGCGGAGCAACCGTGCCTCGAAGGGCTCTGGCGGGAGCGCCGGGACCTCCCGCGAGACAAATAGCTCAATAGTTTCGCTAGGTATCAAAAGGGTCGGGTGGAGTCAAGCAAACCGGTCCCCGTCCTGCCCTGGAAGGGCCGATTGTCGTTCTGGCCGAGCCCGAGGAGCGTGTAGTCGAAGGTGTAGGTGACGCCTCGGGTACGCGACTGAACCACCTCGCCCCGGATGGCCCAGCATCGACACTTCGAGATGTACTCGACTCCGCCGCGATTGCCCAGTAAGAGGTTCTG
>DATFYN010000197.1:0-12441 GCA_035315025.1 Myxococcota bacterium | reverse complement strand
TGTGTGGCGAGAGCTCTGCACGAGCGGGAGTTCCCAATTGGGCCGGGCGCGAAAACAACCCCACCGGGACCCGCGCCACCAGCCGAGCGTAAGTACCCCTTCAGCTTCTGGGTCGACGGTCCCGCCTGGGCGTGGCGCCGTCTACAAGAGCCGAGGGGGGCGATAGCCACCGCCGGCGCCGTGGCCATTGCGGCCGTGCTCGGAGGGAACTGGGACCCGAACCCTAACCTTCCTTTTGTCGCTGCATCCGCAGCGGTCTTGACGCTTGTCGGAGCGGGCTTAGCCGCCACCGCCGCGAGTTACCTCACCACCGTAGATCCGGAGCGATTCCCAGAAGGGCCGGGTCTTGCCCAAGGTGCAAGGCTCTTGACCTGGGTCCTGGTTTTGGGAGCAAGTGCCGTGGGTCTTATCCGGATCGGCTCCCCCAGTGCAGTGGGCTTCCTCCATCTTCTGCTCCTGGCAATCGACGGCGCTGTCTGCTTCGAGCTCTTCTTTGCGGAGAATCCCGTCGCCGGTCCTCGTTTTCCTACCGACCTGAGCGTGTTCTCCGCTCTCGGAAGTCGGGCGAACCCCCTCGCCAGCCTTCGCGACGCGGCGCAGCGGCAGCTCGGGATCGATCTTCGCTCTACCTGGGCGCTCGACGTCGTCAGGCGAAGCACAGAACCCCTTCTTGTCGCACTCTTCGCGATCGGCTGGCTGTCAACCGCAGTGACCGTGATCAGCGTCGAAGAACAGGGGATCGTGGAGCGCCTCGGCGTTCCGATCGCCGGACCTCCTCTGGTGCCGGGGCTGCATCTTCACTGGCCGTGGCCAATCGACCGGGTGATCCGGATTCCCGTGCGGCGCGTCCAGGTGGTGAGAGTCGGCCATGAGGGAGAAGAGGAAGCGGGTCCTGAGGATGTGCTGTGGGCGCGCCAGCACGGCAAGACGGAATATACACTGCTGCTCGGGGACGGCAGGGACCTGATCGCGATCGATGCCGCGGTGCAGTTCCGCATCTCGGATCCGCGCGCGTGGCGTTATCACACGCAGAATCCGACGGACGCGCTCCGCGCAATCGCCTACCGGGCCGTGATGAAGTCGACGGTCGGCCGCACACTCACTCAGGCCCTGTCGGAGAACGTCGCCACCCTCACGGTGCAGATGCGTGCAATGGTACAGGCGGACGCGGATGCGCTGGGGCTCGGAGTCGAGGTCGTCGGCTTCACCGTGGGCGGCATGCATCCACCTGTGGGAGTGGCTGCGGACTATCAAGCAGTGGTCTCCGCTGCGCTTCGCAAGACGACCGCCGCCATCGAGGCCCAGGCCTACCGGAACGAGATCGTGCCGGCAAACGAAGCCGACGTGATCGCGAGGGAGAACGCGGCACTTGCCGACGGCGCGGCGGCCCTCGGCAAGGCCACGGGCGAAGCGTGGAGCTTTCTTGCCTTGGAGTCGGAGTATCGAGCAGCGCCGGAGGAATTTCGGTTCCGGCGCCGCCTCGAGACTCTCGAGAATGGTCTCAAGGGACTCCACTTCACCGTGCTGGACGCGCGCATCCAGCGAGATGGGGGTGAGCTGTGGCTAACGAAGTGACCTCTCAGCGCTGGCTGCGTGGAATCGTGGGGACGGTCGCGCTGCTAGCGATTGCATTCTATGCAACCGCGCTCGTGGTTCACGAGGGACAGGCCGTGCTTGTGACGCGATTCGGTCGGCCGGTGCGCGCCGACACGCGGGCGGGGCTCCATTGGAAGCTCCCCTGGCCCATCGACCAGGCCACCTGGCTCGACATGCGACGACGCGTCTACGAGGGTGGACACACCGAAATGCTCACGCGCGACAAGAAGAACGTCATCGTGCGCACCTTCGTGGTCTGGCGGATCGGAGACGTGCTCGCCTTTGCACAGTCCATCGGCGAGGAGCGCGAGGCGGAAGGGAAGCTGGACGGCCTGCTCACAAATGCCGCAATCAGCACCCTCGGCGAGCACGATCTCTCAGCCATCGTCTCCACGAATGAAAAGGACTTGCAGGTGGATCAGATCGAAGCCGAACTACTTGCCGGGACTGCGCCGGCGGCACGTCAGAGTTATGGGGTCGAGATCGAGCAGATCCGGCTCGAGCGCGTCGCTCTCCCCGAGGAGAACGTGAAGGCTGTGTTCGAACAGATGCGCGCGGAGCGCCATCAGTACGCGGCGAAGTTCCGGGCGGAGGGAGAGCGTGAAGCCAGTCGCATCCGCTCCGAGGCGGAGCTCGAAGCGGCGCGCATCCTGGCCCAGGGGGCCGAGCAGGCGGCGAGGATCCGCGGGCAGTCGGCCGCGGAAGTTGCGAAGACATATGCCGACGCGCACCGTGTCGACCCGGAGCTCTACCGTTTCACGCGCTCCCTTGAGTCGCTCGGTCAGCTGGTCACCAGCGACACCAGCTTGGTCCTCCGGACCGACGCCGAGCCGTTCTCGCTCCTCCAGGGAAAGGAATCCAAGTGAGGGGGACCGGGGGGACCTCGGAACTCGCTCGGCTCGGTGCGCCCATCGCCCATCTGCTTGACGCCGCTTGGAGCCGCATGCACTGGTGGGTGGGAGCGATGGCGCTCCTCTATGCCATCTCCGGCATCACGGTGATCCGGGCGGATGAAGTGGCGATCGTTCAACGTTGGGGCCGCCTCGTAGGGAACACGAAGGCGACGCAGGAGCATGGCCCGGGTCTTCTTTTCGCGCTTCCTAGACCGGTGGACCAGGTGGTGCGGGTCAAGATCAAGCACGTCTGGGAGCTACCGATTGAAACTCTCGCGACCTCGGCCGCAGAGGCTGGCTATGGGGACACCCTTGATCCGCTCGTTGTTGGTTACGCGCTCAGCGGCGACCAGAACATCGTCCACGTCGCCATGATCGCTCGATACCGGGTGCGGGACCCAGCCGATTGGGCCTTCTACGGCCCCAAAGCGGACGAGATCCTACGGGTCGCGGTGACTGCGGCGATGGTCCGCTCGCTGGGAGAGATGGGGGTCGACCATGTCCTCGCCGACGGACGCAAGGATCTCATCGAGACAGCGAGCCGCCGCGCTCAGGCCGGCCTTGACGCAGCGCATTCCGGACTAGCGCTGGTCTCGCTCGAGCTCACCTACCTCGCGCCGCCCCGTGCGCTTGCGAAGGACTTCGACGCAGTGCAAAGCGCTTACATCGAGACCGAGACCAAGAAGAAGAACGCATTGGCATTCGCCCAGACCGTGGTCCCGCGGGCCCACGCCGAAGCCGACGCATCGGTTCAAGCGGCTCGCGGCGATGCTGTGGCGGCGCAGGCGCGCGCGAAGGGCGATGCGGAGGCCTTCCTCGCGCTCGAACGTGAGTACCAGGCCAACCCCGTCGTGGTGCGCGAGCGGCTGTACCGCGATGGAGTGGAGAAGGCGATCGGCAGAGCCCGGGAGGTCCGGTGGATACCGCCGCCGCCTGCGGGCGGTCGCTACGAGGGACTCCGTGTCACGCTCGAATCGGAAAAGGCGGGCACCACCCAGCCATCTGCCGTGCGTTCGCCGGAGGGCACACCATGAGCTCAGTGGCACCCGCGCTGTCAGCCGACGCGAGCATCGCCTTGCCGGGAGTCCTCTCCATCGAGGAGCGCCGCCGCATCAGCGCACGCCTCGGGGCCGGACTCGCGGGGGCCGCGCTCCTGGGACTCGGGACGTTGCTCGTTCGCCTGGCGCCGGACCAGTGGCAGGTCGGCGAACTCGTTCGGGGGCTCGCGGCGATCGTGGTGGGGACTCCTGTTCTTGTGTCCGGCGTGAGAGGGATCGTGACCGGGGATACCCGGCGTGCCACCGATCAGCTCGTGGCAATCGCGGTGCTCGCCGCCGCAGCGAGCGGCAACATGGTGACGGCCACATTGATTCCGCTCTTCCTCGAAGTCGGTCGTCTCTTTGAAGAGCGGAGTTCTCTCGGAGCCCGGGCCGCCATCGACGGGATCCGGGCGCTTGCAGCGCGGCAGGCTGTGAGATGGGAGAACGGCGTCGAGGAGCGCGTCGATCCCGGCCGTCTGGTCCCGGGCGACCAGATCCTCGTGCGGCCGGGCGAGCGGATCCCGGTGGATGGAACCGTGCTCGTCGGACGGGCGGCAGTGGATCAGTCCGCGGTGACGGGGGAGTCGCGCCACGAGGACGTCGGGCCGGGGAGCCCGGTATTCGCGGGCACGGTGGCGCTTGATGGTTTGTTGCGGGTGCAGGTGCGAGGCACGGGATCCGACACCGTGCTGGGACGCGTGGTAGGACTCCTGGCCGAAGTGGAGCGCGCGACCGTGCCCGTGCTCCGGTTGTTCGAGCGTCGCGCCGGCGTCTGGCTGCCACTGGTTCTCACGCTTGCCGCGACGACGCTCTTCTTCACGGAAGACCTCTCCCGGGCGATCGCCGTGCTGGTTGTGGCAACTCCAACCGCGCTGGTGGTCGCCGGCCCCGCGGCCATGGTGGCGGCGATGACGTCGGCCACCCGCCTGCGAATCCTCATCAAGAGCACGGACTTTCTAGAACGCGCGTCTGAGGTAGACACGCTGATCCTGGACAAGACGGGAACGGTGACGGTGGGCGCCCCCGCCGTAACCGAGATCCTGCCCGCCACAGGAGTCTCGGCCGAGCGCCTGCTCGAAGTGGCCTCCTCCTGTGGCTTTGGATCGCTGCACCCAGTTTCCCGTGCCGTGGTCGCCGAGGCCCGCGCACGTGGGGTTGAGGTAGTGCCACCCGTTGATCTCGAGGAGCGGCCCGGGCTTGGTGTGGTGGCGCTGATCGAGGGTGTGCAGGCCGCTCTCGGGCGCAAGGCGCTCCTCGCGGAACTCGGCGTGGATCCGGGGAGCGACGAACAGGGAGACGCGGCTGAAGTCTGGGTCGCGCTGGGGCAGCGCTTCCTCGGCCGCCTTGTGCTTCGCGACCAGCCCCGCAAGGACGCTCGCGATGCGCTCGGCGATATGCGAGCGCTAGGGATCGACCGACTCGTCCTCCTCACGGGCGATCGCGAGGGGGTCGCCCGGGAGGTCGGGGAAGCTCTCGGCATGGACGAGGTGGTGGCGGAGGTGCTGCCGGAGCAAAAGCTCGAAGTGGTGCGGGCGGAGCAGGCGACGGGCCGTGTCGTGATGATGGTCGGCGACGGAGTGAACGACGCGCTTGCGTTAGCGGGTGCGGACCTGGGCGTTGCCATCGGTGCCGAGGTCAACGAGGTAGCGCTGGGTGGCGCCGACGTCGCACTGCTCGGAGCAGACCTCCGCCGCCTGCCACGGCTGATCCGGTTGGCGGACCTCACCCGGAATGTGATGGGCCAGAATGTGTGGCTGGCACTCGGCTTTGCTGTTGTGCTGATCTCGCTGGCAGCGACGGGCGTGCTCGATCCCCTAACCGGCGCTTTGGCTCAAAGCATGGCGGTCATCGCCGTAGTGGCAAACAGCGCGCGAATCCTGCGGTTCGATCGCTAGCACCCTCGCCTAGTTCCCTTGCGGCGCGGCTCCAAGCTCGAGGGCGTTTGTCAGGTCGCCCGCATTGGGACGCCCCCGGACAAGGGTTCGAGTCCGAAGCGCCTGGTGATGAACTGGAGGATCGAGGTCGTGTCGTAACTCGAGTGATCGACGTAGTACGGCAGGCAGCGTGCCCTGCTCGATCGCGCCCAGGAATTCGTTCCCATCCTTCAGGTGCTCAGCGCGCTCGCGCGTCCCCGGCGCATACTTCGCGAAATAGTTGAAGGGCTGATGATGGGGTTGGAAGTTGGGTGATCCTTCGGCCGCGTTGTAGATGACCGTTCGCGCCACGGAGGGTGCCTGCATACCGTCGACGAGCGCCGTGTCCCATGCGCCCGCATACCAGGCCCAACTTAGGCCTGCCGCACTGAGCGTGTCGCCGATCGTCTTCGCGTGCTGCGGCGGCAGTGGATGCTTCGATGGATCGGCAAACCGGTTGTCGCCATTAGCGGCCGGCGGTAGGCCGCTCGGTTGATACGGCGGCTGCACCGTGTTGACCGCATAGCCGTCTGGCGTTACCGACCCGTCGGCGAGTTCGGGCGGGCCATCGAGCGCGCTCCGCGGCGACGTCTCTCTGCGCAGGAGATGGCCTGCCGCGTCGAGTTTGGCGCGCATGTCCTCCGGCGCATCCAGAAATTCCGGGGTGCAAGCGCAGATCAGCCAGAAATGATTCGGGAAGGACCCCCCGAACGCACCCATGAAGAAATGATCGGCCAGCGTAAACTCTTGGGCGATCACCGGCGATGGCCTCCTCCTCGCGTGCGAGAGCGCGAGCCAGGCCGTGGCCTGTATGAAGGCGATGCAGGAGCGCGTCGCACGGGCGAGCCGACGGCGTGATGCGCTGGCTCCGCTCTCGGTTCGCATCGGACTCTCAGCCGGCGAGGTGAACAGGGGGTGCCACCTATTCGTCAAGTCGGAATCGAACGGTAAAGCTGACGAGTGCAGCGACCGGCTCGCCACTCTTCCGCGCGGCGACGAAGCGGGCGCGCTGAAGCGCCTCCTGTGCCTCGCGATCAAACTCCTCCCCGCCGCTCGATAGAAGCTCGACGTGTGAGACGTGGCCGTCGGGTTCCACAGTGACCATCAACTTCACGTCGGATTCGCGCCCCAAGAGGCGAGCATGCTCGGGATAGCGAGGCCGGATGCGGAGTACTGGACGCGCCGCCGAGTCTACCTCGCCCTCCCCGAATACACGGTGCGCCGCGCCGGCACTCGCCGCGCCCGACTCCGGCGCCGCGACATCCGGTGTGCTGCCCTTATCCGCCGAGAGTGACGGGTCTGAGGTGATCGCGGGAGGGGTGCTCTCGATCGAACCGGATTGCGATGGCGCGGTGTTCGGGAGGCTGACCTTATGGCGTGATCGTGGGCGGGTCGCGGAGCGCACAGGCGCTATGGACGGGGCTGGCGACGCGGGAGCCGCGATCGCGCTCGGCGCATCTTCCTGCTCGACGATCAGGGTGACTGGAATAGGTGGGTTCTGTACCGGGACGGCCCGGATTCGAGGGAGCGCGCTCGCTGCGATCTCGAAAACCAGACCATTTAGGGCAAGAGAAAGGACCACAGCCAGTATTGCGGGACGGCGAGCTGAGCGCTCGCCTTCTGAAGGGATGCGGAATGGCAAAGCGACAGGAGCAAGCGGCTCAGAAGTAAACCGCGAGGCCCACGCTGACGTTCCGGTGGTAGCCGGGCGTGAAGTGCCAATCCAGGACGCCCGACGCCGGCTCCCCCGGGAGACGGGAGGTGTAGTAGAGCTCTGTGCTTGCATAACTCTCATTGGTCAAGTTCTCGATCGCGAGGCTCGCCTCGAACCGTCGCCAGCGGTAGCGCAGAAACAGGTCTGCCACAGCGTAGCCGTGGAGAAGCGCGACTTGGTCACCGTCCACGCCGTAACGCCTGCCGAGCGAGCGCAGCTGGAGGTTCGCCGTAATGCCGCTCGGGTGCCGCGCGGTCAGTCCCGTCGCGAGCGTCCAGATGGGTGCTTGGTCGACATACCCGCTGGCTCCGAGCACGGCAGTCGAATAGGTGAACTGGAGATCGTAGGTCAGCCACTCGAGGAGGCGCGCCTGCGTCTCGACCTCCACCCCCTGGCGGTGCGATCGAGGGCGCGGCTCGGTTGTCCCCGTATCGGGATCGAAGACGAGCTCCTCCTGGAGCTGAAGCCACCAGTAGGAGGCACTGAGGTTCACGCGCGATCCGAGGTGCGTGCGCCAGCCCACCTCTTCGCCCGTTGCCACGGGAAGGGTCTGAAGAGAAGGATCGCAGCCTTCCGTGGGCAGGTGGCAGGTCACCACGCGGGCGTCATTCGAGTGGTAGCCCTCGCCGTAGTTCAGGAAGAGCTCGGAGTCGGCCAGAGGCTGGAAGCCCACGGAGAGAGGACCCTCCAACGAGAAGGGCCTGAGGACGAGACTCGCCTTGGGCAGCACGAGATTCGCCTGCTTGTTCCCGTAGGATCCGCCGGGGCCGGGAAGCTGGTTCCTCACATTGAACCAGAACTCTTCCACGCGCAGCCCCAGGATCGACCGCGCCCAGGGCGCAAGGAAGATCTCCGCCTGTACGTAGGGTGCCAGCGAGGTTTCATTGACGTCGTTGCTTTCCGTGAGGCTCGTGATTTCTCTCTGAGTCTGGTTCCCGACGCTCACCCGCACGTCGTCCGTGCGGAGCTGAAGCCCGGCCGAGAGCGCCACCGGGACGATCCACTCGTCGAACCGTCCGTGGTAGGCGATCTCTCCGCCGTAGAGCCGGCGTCGGTCGCGCTGAACGATTCCGTCGCCGTTCGTCTCGTCGTTCAGGAAGAAGGTGAAATTCGAGTACAGGTTGAGCTTGTACTCGGAGGCCCAGGCCGTCGCCTCCACGCGCTGATTGGGCGAAGGAGTCCACGTGTCTCGCAGAAGAACGTTGAAGCGTTGGCTGTCCCCACCCTGGGTGGGATCGATCGAGCCCCAGCGCGAGATCTGCCCCTCGTCGACTGCGCGGAGCGGGATCTCGCCCGAAGCGTTCCAGCTGCCCGAGTACCAAGAGCTCCAGAGGGTAAGCTTCTGCGTTTCCGAGAGTTGCGCACCGAAGTGGCCGTAGAGCTTGTAGCTGTCGAAATCTTCGGGGTTGCGGAAGGGACCGTTGGTCAGGTCGCCCTCCACCGCGAGCACCGCAGTCAGCGCTGGGTCCTCGCCCGCGAAGGGTCCCGTCCGCGGCGAGCCCATCACGAGATAGCGCTGCGTGTTGAACTGTCCAATGTCGACTTTCGCGACGGACTCCGAGAGGCGATCGTAGGGCACAAAGTTGATGGCACCCGCGGTATCGAAGTCGCCGATGTTCGCGTAGTACGGACCCTTGGAGATATCGATCCGATCGACTGTCTCCGGAATCAGCCAGAAAAGGTCGGCATATCCCTGACCGTGTGCATTGCTCCGCAGGTTCACGGGAAGTCCATCCGCAAAGATCGCGACGTCGGTGCCGTGGTCGGAATCGAATCCTCGCAGGAGGATCTGACTCGCCTTGCCCCCGCCTCCGGGATAGGTCGTGAAAAGACCGGGAGCGGCCTGCAAAAGATCGGCGGGCCGATTGATGGGCCGGTCCTCGACTTCTGCCGCCGGAACGCTCAGCTGAGAAGCGGCGGTCGCCGGGCGCTTCTCGTGCACGGTGATGTCGTAGGGGTTCGCGTCCGGGGGCTGCGCGGGGGAGCTGTCGGGCGGAGATGCCGGCGTTTGACTGCTCGCGTCCGGCGGCGCCTGCGTCGCGTCCGTGGGCGCCTTCTCGGAAGCCGGATCCTCCGCCTTCGTCGTGGGACAGAGTACGACGAGGAGAATCCAGATGGCGAGCGCAGCAGAAAGAGTGGAACTCGCTCGATCCAAAAGCCCGGAGCCTTCGACGCGACGGTGTCCACCCGGCGGGTTCCGTCGCGAAACAAACCCCGGGGACGCCCTACGGTCCGCCGTTCGCGCGAACCGCCATCGGAGCGCCGGGTGGCTTTGCGATGCGCACTGTCTACATCGAGACGTTCACGCAGGTCAAGTGACGATGCGAGTGTTCGCTCGGAAAACCAGGAAGGACGCCGCCGATCACTATTCGGTTCCGCACTTGGTGTCAGACTCTTCCGAGCCGGGAAGCGATCCCTGTGCTTCGCCAATACTCGTCAGGCTTGAAATCGTTCGGCTTTCCTAGTCTGGCCAGGCGAGCCCTGCCGCCCAACCGGGAGACCCAGTGGTCTGCAACGGATGCTACTCCGGCGCCGCGCACTGCGATCGCGACGGCACGTTCTCACGCGGCGGAGCCCTGGGTGCGAGGGTCGGCGATTGAGGCGAAAACTGAGGCACTCCGGCGTGACGGCGTCGCAAGTCTCGGCTCCAGCCCGGCTGCGCCTGCGTCGCCCGAAGCGCCGGGGCTATCCTCGGACCATGCGGGACACCACGCGCCCGGTCCAAGTGGTTCGCGCGCAGTCCGACGGAGGCCATATCGAGTTCGCGAGGCGTGAGCCGTCTCCGGGCCTCTTGCCGTACGTCCGCGACGTCTGTGGCTACACCGAGAGGACGGGCGCTCCCCTCCAGCGGCGGGAGTTCCCCGGTCCCCAGGTCGTCGTGATCCTTGAGTTCGCCCCGCCAATCCGCGTGTTCGAGGCGGGTTGCACGCATCGCTCCGCGCGCTACCCAGGCGGCTTCGCGGCCGGGATCACGGATCAGTTCACGCTCACCCAGCACGACGGCTTCCAGCGCGGCCTCCAGATTAACTTGACGCCGATCGGCGCGCGGCGCTTCTTCGGCCTGCCCCTCTCGGAGCTCGCGGGGCGCGCCGTCTCCATCCGCGACCTGCTTCCGGCGGAGCACCGAAGCCTCGCGGAGCAGCTTGAGGCGATGGCCGACTGGGAAGCGCGCTTCGACTGCGTCGAGGAGCTCCTCGCCCGGCGGATCGCCGGGTCAGACCGGCGCAGCGAAGTGGTGCCCTGGGCGCTCCGGTACATCGAGGCATGTGGCGGCGCGGCGGACATGCGGATGCTTGCGCGAGAGTTGGGCTACAGCCAGAAGCACGTCATCCACTTGTTCCGCGACCAGGTGGGCGTTCCCCCCAAGCTCCTCGCCCGTATCGTTCGCTTCAACCGGCTGATTGGGTCCTTGCGTAGGGGAGCGCCGGAGAGCTGGTCCGAGCTCGCTCTCGCGTTCGGCTACTACGACCAGTCTCACCTCGTCCGCGATGTCCATCAGTTCACCGGCACGACGCCGACCGAGGCGCGGGCAATGCTGGCCAACTCCCCCGATCCGGGGCCGTGGTGAATTTTTTCCAAGACTGGCGCCGGCTGGATCTCGTAGGGTGCCTCACGGACGGAGGGTTTTCCTCCGGACGCCTCGACCTCGAATCTAGGAGTACGACCCATGACCCAGAAGGACATTGCCACCATCATCCCGACGCTCCGGTACCGCGATGCGGCCGCCGCCATCGAGTGGCTTTGCCGCGCCTTCGGTTTCCACAAGCACCTGGTCGTGCCCGGCGAAGCCGGCGCGATCGCGCACGCGCAGCTCACCTACGGAAACGGCATGATCATGCTCGGCACGGCCGGGGACGACGAGTTCGGCAAGCTGCAGCGGACGCCCGCCCAGATCGGCGGCGTTGGGACGCAGAGCCCGTACATCATCGTCCCCGATGCCGACGCGCATCACGCCCACGCTGTCGCGGCTGGGGCGAAGGTGGTCTACGCGATCCGCGACGAGCCGTACGGTGGCCGCGGCTACTCCTGCCTGGATCCGGAGGGCCACCTCTGGAACTTCGGTACGTACAATCCGTGGGCCGAGTGAGCGCGAACGCCGCCGCGTCGGGCCCGGCGAGCGTCAGATTGATCCCGCAACTGCCAGGTCTCCCGGTCGGCGCTGGACGACCGTCGCGCCCGGGACTCGCACTCGCGGTCTGTCAGGGTCAGCGGTCACGCGGCGATTCGCTGCATCGATTGTGCGGCCACCCTGCGGGTTCCGTGGCGCGAAGCGAAGTCGCGCAGATCGCGTGATCGTTCACGATGAGCCCCGCAGCGGGGAGAGCAACGCTGTTGCTCGGGACGGTGGCGACCTCCCTCGCCAGATTCCGTGATCCGTTGGCCCGCCGACCAGGTGTTAAGCCGTCGTCGCGACGCCGGCGCGCCGGCCAGGAAAGCAGGAAGAAGACCATGCGCAAGCCGTGTTCGAGACGCATCGCTGCATCTCTGCGGGCCTGCCCGGTACCGACTTAGAGGGGTTGATTCGCGGGTCAATTGGTGCGGGGAAGAGCGAGATCGCGGCGCCCCACGCGATGAAAACGAGCGGGACAGCACGGCGCGAAGCTCCGCCCGTCTGCCGCAGGCGTGGTGGGGTTCTCACGCACAGCAGCCAGACCGTCGATACGTTTCCGATTCACGAACGTCGCGCCAGGGTAGTAATCCAGCGTAATCAGCTCGAGGACGCAGTCTCTGCACGGCCTATGAACTCGCGGAACGAATGTGGAGCGCAAGATAAAGCACGTCCGTAGTGTTCTCGCGATTCCCGAGCGATCACGCGGATGTCCAACCGGATGTTGTGACACGCGGCGCGGTTTTCTTCGGAGGGAAAACCAAGATCGCCAGACACGTCGCTGAGTTGGAGCCGGAGGGTTCGACATGGGCCACAAGCTGACACCGCCTTGATTCTCCGATTCCTGAATGCACACGATCACTTTCGTTCGGATCTTCGCCACAGCACTCCAGCTTGCGATCGATCGGTAGTTCCGCTTGGGGCACGCCGTTTGGGAGCGGCGTCCAGAATGGCCGGCCTGAGAAGCCTCGCTCTCGGCTCAGGGATGGTTCTCAGAGCGGCGAGATTGCGCTGAGGGGCGCCATCGAGGGTGCGGTGTACGGGGGCGTGGGAGGGCGCGGCCCCCCAACCGCGGAGCCGTGAACGCCTGGCTGAGACGCGAGGGGAGGATCGTTCCGACGTCCTCTGCCGGCAGCGGATACGTGTTTTGACTCCGATTCCGATGCGAAGTCTGCGG
>DATFYN010000196.1:0-7109 GCA_035315025.1 Myxococcota bacterium | reverse complement strand
GCGCATGGAAAACATCGACGCTCTCGCCGACATCGTCGCCATCGAAACGCGCAAAGAGCGCAGTGAAGCGATTTGTGTGCGCCTCGCGGCCGAAGGTGTCCCCGCCGCGCCGATCCGCATGCAAAGTCGCGTCCACGAGGATCCGCAGGTAATCGCGAACGGGCTCCTGCTCGAGAGGGAGCATGCGAAGTGTGGGCCTATCCGCGTACCGGGCCCTGTTGCGCGCTTTGGCGCTACGCCAAGTGAAGTCCGTCGCCTCGCTCCGGTCCTTGGGGAGCACACGGACGAGGTGCTGATCGAGATCGGCGTGACGCCAGCCGAGCTTGCGAACCTGCGTGCGCAGTCGGCTCTGGCGTAGTGGGGTAGGAGGACACCTTGGACGAAAACCAGATTCTAACGGGGCGAGCGGCCGTCGTGACAGGCGCGGGACGCGGCATCGGCCGTGGACATTGCCTCCACCTCGCGCGGGCTGGCGCCGCCGTCGTCGTAAATGATGTCGACGGCGATGAGGCGGCAAAGGTCGTGGCGGAGATCACCACCCAAGGCGGCCGCGCCGTGGCCAGTACTGCCGACGTGGGCAACCGCAAGGGCTGCGAGGAGATCGTCGCTCAGTGCGTGGCGGCCTTCGGACGAATCGATGCGCTTGTAGCGAACGCCGGCATCATGCGTGATCGCTCCTTCTTGAAGATGAGCGACGAGGAGTTCACCGACGTCTGGCGGGTGCATGTGATGGGTACCTTCTGGTGTGCCCAAGCCGCCGCGTTGCGCATGCGCGAGCAGGGAACGGGCGGTAGTCTCGTGCTCACGACCTCGGCCGCCCACATGGGAAACTTCGGACAGACAAACTATGCCGCGGCCAAGGGCGCCATCGCCTCGATGACTTACACGCTCGCTCTCGAGCTTGCGGCTTACGGCATCCGCGTGAATGCCATCTCCCCCGCCGGCACAACTCGGATGTCTGCAACGTTTCGGGGCCCGGACGGTAAACCTGTGGAGATGCCGTTCATCGACCCGACGCAGAATGGAGTCATGGTCGTGTACCTGTGCAGCGATGACGCGGGATACATTACCGGTCAGGTATTCGGGACCGGTGCTGACCGGTTGATGCTATTGTCTCAGCCGAAGTACGCTTTTGGAATGGTGAAGCCGGGGGGATGGTCGCTGGCAGACGTGCGCCAGCACTTCAAGAATCAGCTCGGCAATCGGCTTGAGCCCCTCGGGATCCAGAAGGCACCCTATCCGTTCTACAGCGGCGTAAAGCCTCGGAGCTGAGTCGCGATGCTCCAGAGCGTACGCGTGCTGGATCTGACGGACGAGCCGGGCTTCCTTGCCGGGAAGATCCTCGGAGATCTGGGTGCGGACGTCGTCAAAGTAGAGCCGCCGGGCGGCGACCGAGCGCGCAGAAGCGGGCCGTTCGGCGGCGGCGCAGCTTCCCCTGAGCGAAGTCTGCTTTGGGCAGCCTACAACACGAGCAAGCGTGGAATCGTTCTTGATCTCGCAAGTGACGCCGGTCGCGCCGAGTTCATCAAGCTCGCCGAGGCCGCGGACGTTCTGCTCGAGACAGCGAGCCCCGGCGCCCTTGATGCAGTCGGGCTCGGTGCCAAGGTGCTCCGCCGTCGAAACCCGCGTCTCGTCTACTGCGCCATCACCCCCTTCGGTCAAACAGGTCCGCGCGCGCGGTTTCGAGGCAGCGATCTCGTCGTCGTCGCGATGGGAGGGAATGCGGCCATGACCGGAGACCCCGACCGGCCGCCCCTGCGCTGCACGTTCCCCACCTCGCACTACCACGCCTGTGCGGAAGGGGCACTTGCCGTCGTGATGGCGCTGTGGAACCGGGAGCAGACGGGCCGGGGCGAGTTCGTGGATGTGTCGATGCAGGAGTGCCAGCTCGGAACCCTGCTCTCGGGGGTCGGTCAGTATGCGCTGCACGGTCGGCTCCCCCGCCGCACGGGCGCCCGCACTGGCCGAACGCGCGAAATCTGGCCTGCGAAGGACGGCTTCGTGTCCTTCGGGCTGCGTGGAGGCCCTGCGCGCGCGGCGAATCTGGCCTCCACGGTCGAGTGCATGGCCGAGTGCGGAATGGCCCCGGAATGGCTTCGTGCGATGGACTGGGCCCGATACGATCCGGGGTCGCTCTCGGACCTGGAGCTCGCACGCCTCGAGCAGGTATTCGGGGCGTTCTTTCGCACCAAGACCATGCGTGAGCTCTACGCTGAAGCGCTGCGCCGGCGAATCCTCCTCGCACCGTGCAACGACGCCCGCGAGCTGCTCGACCACCCACAGCTTCGCTCGCGGAGCTTCTTCACAGAGCTTGAGATCGCGGACCGGAGTACCCGCGTCGAGCACCCGGCCTTCTTTGTGCGTTCGAGTGCGCGCGAGCTGCGCGTTTCGAGACGGGCACCAAGCCGGGGCGAGCACCAGGTCGAGGTTGTCCAGGAGTGGCTCTTGGGCTCACCGAGAGCCGCAACCCGGTCCGAGAGTTCCTCCGACCTCGACGCAGATCCGCGGGTCGACGCAGGCGCTTTTGGGGGAACGAAGATTCTCGAACTCGGTGCGGGGGCGGCTGGCCCGGTGGCGACGCGCTACTTCGCCGAGCAAGGCGCCGCGGTCATTCGAGTGGAATCCCGTGAGCGGCCGGACTTTCTGCGGCTGCTGCAAGCCACTCCAGGTCTTGGTCTTGACGGCTCGCCCATGTTTATCCTCCTGAACCCGAACAAACGAAGTGTCGCGCTGAACCTGACTCACCCAGAAGCGGTCGCCCTCGTAAAGCGCCTTGTCCGCTGGGCGGACGCGGTCGTAGAAAACTTCGCCCCTGGCGTGATGGAGCGACTTGGCCTCGACTACGAGGCCCTGCGTGCGGAGAAGCCTGACCTCGTGATGGTCTCGAGCAGCCTCTTCGGACAGACCGGGCCGCAACGCACCTACCCAGGATTCGGCGGCCAAGGCTCGGCGATCGCGGGCTTCAATCACCTTACCGGTTGGCCCGACCGCGAGGCGCACGGTCCCTGGGCGACCATCACCGACTCCCTCGCTCCACGCTTCACGGCCGCTGCACTGGCAGCCGCGTTGCTCGAGCGCCGCAGAACGGGCCGTGGCCAGCACCTCGATGTGTCGCAGATCGAGGCGGGTGTGTATGCACTTTGCGAGGCGGTCGTGCAGTGCAGCGCGACGGGGGAAAGTCCATGCAGAGCTGGAAATCACGATGGGCGAGCCGCCCCTCACGCCATCTATCCGTGTCGCGGTGACGACCGCTGGATTGCGATCTCTGTGCGCGACGACGTCGCGTGGCGCGCTCTGACCGCTGTCCTCGGCGACCCGCCGTGGGCACACGAATCAACTCTGACTACCCTCGCAGGTCGCCTCGCGCGACAGGAAGAGCTCGACCTACGGATCGCCACATGCACGCGCGAGTGCGAGGCGGAGTCGTTGATGAATGAGCTTCAAACCGCGGGTGTAGAGGCCGGTGTGGTACAGAACTTCCACGACCTCCTCGCCGATCCCCAGCTCGCACACCGTCAGCACTTCGTCCGTATCGCGCACCCGCGCCTCGGAGAACTCACCTTCGAGCGTGCGGGTTTCAGGCTTTCGGGGAGTCCAGGTGCTCTCAAGACTCCAGGTCCGGACCTCGGAGCGGACACGATGTCCGTCCTCACCGAGATCCTCGACCTCTCGGGTGAGGAGGCAGCGAAGCTCATGGCAAACGGGGTCGCGACATGATCGGGATTACCTCCTATGGCGCATACGTGCCGGTGACGCGCCTCCCGCTTGCCCTGATCGGCGGATCGCGCGGTGAGGGTGGACCCGAGAAGGCCGTGGCCTCCTACGACGAGGACGCGATTACGATGGGGGTCGCTGCCGCTGTCGAGTGTCTTCGCGGGTTTGATCGAGCTGCAATCGATGC
Organism: Myxococcota bacterium; assembly: GCA_035315025.1. Lineage (GTDB taxonomy): Bacteria > Myxococcota_A > UBA9160 > UBA9160 > UBA9160 > UBA9160. The sequence continues at coordinate 3,208 of DATFYN010000196.1, read as the reverse complement.
GGTTTTCGTGGGCTCTACGACCCTCCCTTACCATGAGAAGCTCGGAGCCAGCATCGTCGCAAAGGCGCTCGATCTGCGCCGCGATGTCGCCACGGCTGACTACGGGGGGTCGCTTCGAGCCGGTGCCTCAGCGCTCCGCGGCGCTCTCGACGCAGTCACGGCAGGGACCGCTCGCTCTGCACTGGTGGTGGCCTCGGACTGTCGGGTGGCCGCTCCGCGCTCCGCTCTTGAGCGCAGCCTCGGCGACGGCGCTGCCGCATTTCTTATCGGTGATGCCCGCTGCATCCTTGCCTGTGAGGCGCTGCACGCCGTGGCGGATGAGATTATCGACGTATGGCGGGCGGCAGGAGACCGATTCGTGCATGCCTGGGAGGAGCGCTTTGTCGTCGAGCACGGCCATCGCTCGGTGCTCCTCGAGGCGGTGCGCGGCCTGTTTCAGAAAACCGGGCTCGGACCGGACGACTTTGCGCGGGCTGCTCTCTACGCCCCCGACCCCGGAAGCCACCAGGCCGCCGCTCGTGCTGCGGGGCTCAGCGCCGAGCGCGTTCAGCCCGGACTCTTCGGCCGCCTCGGAAACACGGGCGCGGCTTTCGCGCCAATGCTGCTCGTCGCGGCCCTCGAGCAGGCGAAACCCGGGGAGCGCCTGCTCTTCGCTAGCTACGGTGACGGGGCTGAGGCCTCCGCTTGGCGTGCCACAGCGGAGATCGAAAAGCTGGGCCCACGCCGCGCCATGAGCTGGCACCTCGGACGCCGGCGTGCGATCCGTGACTATGCAGCCTACCTCCGCCCGCGACACCTCGAAGCAGCGGAACACGACGCGCGCCAGGCGCCGGGACTCTCGGCCACCGTTCACTTTCGCGAGCGCGATCAGGACGTGAGCTTCCGGGGCGCTCGCTGCCGACGCTGCGGTGCCGAACAGTTCCCGCCGCAGCGCGTTTGTTACAGTTGCCATTCGCGCGACGATTTCGAGAGCATTCGCCTCTCTGATCGCCCGGGTCGGCTGCTTTCCTGGACGCTCGATCACTTCTTCCCAACGCCCGAACCCCCGCTCGCCGCGGGCGTGGTGCAGATCGAGGGCGGAGCTCGCGCTTACCTTCAGCTCACGGACGTCGCTAGCGACGAGCTCCGCTGTGAGCTGCCTCTTGAGTTCGTGTTCCGCCGTATCCATGAGGTCGGTGGTAAGCCCAACTACTTCTGGAAGGCCACTCCTTTGCGCAACACGCGCCTGGAGCCTCAATGAATCCCGACGCCATCCGCGACAAGATCGCCATCGTAGGCGTGGGCTGCTGCAAGTTCGGTGAGAATTGGACGCAGTCGCCCGAAGACATGATCGTCGAAGCGGCCTATGAGGCATACGCAGACGCCGGTATCGACGACCCGCAGCGCCGGATCGAGGCCGTATTTTGCGGCGCGGCCTATCCCTCCCGCGGCACTGCGGAAGTGGCGGAATCTTTGAAGCTATTCGATCGCCCGGTGAGTCTCGTGCAGAACTACTGCGCGACCGGCACCGATGCCTTCCGGTATGGTGTTTTCTCTGTCGCCTGCGGTCTCTACGACACCGTCCTCATCGTAGGCTTCGACAAACCGAAGGATCGAGGCGTATCGGGGCCGAGCGTGATGATGAGCGGTGTGCGCGAGCTCCCTGCGACGCCGGCAGGTTGGTTCGCTCTCTGTGCCGCTCGTTACTTCGAGAAATACGGCGCTACACGCGAGGATCTCGCGCGTATTGCAGTAAAGAATCACCACAACGGAACGCTCGCGCCGAAGTCGATGCTGAAGCGAGAAATCACCGTTGATGACGTCCTAAGGGCGCGCATGATCTCCTGGCCCTTCGGGCTGTATGATTGCGCCGCACAGTCCGATGGCGCCGCGGCGGTCGTGCTCACCCGTCGCGAACTAGCGAAGACGTTCCGCGACGACTTTGTGCTCGTCCGCGCAGTCGCCATCGCGCTCGCGCCCAACCCGCAATCGGATCCGAGCTTCGACTTTCTGGGATGGAAGCCCACCGTCTATGCCGCACGGCAAGCCTACACCATGGCTGGCATCGGCGATCCGCGAAGGGAAATCGACGTCGCCCAGGTGCACGACTGCTTTACCCTGACGGAGCTCCTCACGTATGAGGATCTCGGCTTCTGCGACAAGGGTGCGGCAAAGGAACACATCGCCGCTGGCACGTTCGCGCTGAACGGCGAGCTGCCAGTCAACACCGATGGGGGTCTCAAGAGCTTTGGCCATCCCACTGGCGCGACGGGCGTACGCATGATCTATGAAAATGTCCTTCAGCTCCAGGGCCGCGCCGGCCCGCGGCAGGTCAAGGACGCAGCCGTAGCGCTGTCACACAACATCGGAGGCGCGCCGCAAACCTGCGGCATGACCATCCTCGCACGGCCCTGACCAGGGCTGCGCTTGCCAGGGAGGGGAATCCATGCAGGAGATTCGCTTCGACGACATCGATGCACTGCGCTCGGCCATCTCTGAAGAGTGGGGACCGTGGGGTCCCGAAACCTTGGTCTCGCAGGAGATGATCGACCGCTTCGCGGAGCTCACCGGGGATCGCCAGTGGATCCATGTAGACGTGGAGCGTGCCCGCCGGGAAAGCCCGTTCCGCGGCCCGATTGCACACGGATTCCTGACGCTTTCGCTGCTCCCCGCGCTGCGGGGGGGCGCGGCGTTCCGGATCATCGGCTACGGCAACGCCACAAACTACGGTGCCGATGGTCTGCGGTTCCTGGCCCCCGTACCCTCGGGCAGCAAGATCCACGCGCGGGGTCGTATGGTCGCCGCTGAGGCAAAACCAAAGGGTACGCTCGTCACGACCGAGACCGCGGTGCACGTGGTGGGGAATGAGAAGCCCTCTCTCCTGTACAAGGGGCTTGTGCTCTACAGCCCGGCTGGACCGCGCTCCTCATGAACCTCCGCGACAGCGAAGCTGAGGCCGGCTTCCGCCACGAGCTCCGTAGCTGGCTGGCCGCGCATCTACCCGCAGGCTGGGGCACGCCCGCCTTCCGAGAGCCGGAGACGGCGGCCGAGAAGGTGGAGTTCGCGAAGCGCTGGCAGCGGACGCTCTTCGATGGCGGTTGGGCCGGACTCGACTGGCCACGCGCGTTCGGGGGCCGGGGCGCCGGGGTCGTAGAGCACCTCATCTGGCAAGAAGAGTATGCACGCGCTCGTGGTCCCGACCTGATCAATCTCGCCGTCGGCCTCGGCC
>DATFYN010000195.1:0-31439 GCA_035315025.1 Myxococcota bacterium | reverse complement strand
GGGCAGTCGCGGAACACTAGACCGTCGCTCTTTGTGAGGTCGATCGTCACCGAGGTCTTGGCGAGGGATTCGGCCACGACCTCGCGTTCAGCGACCCTGTCCTCATGACCCGCCACCACCGTGTAGGTCCCTGGAGCGACCTTCAGTTGCGTGACACCGGTCTTTGCGAACCTGACCGAGCGGGGCTGCCCGAAGAGTGCCACCCCGGCTCCCTTCACGGGCGCCTCGCCCCGCACCACCCCCACCTCTAGGACGCACTGCTTGGGTCGGAAGTCAAAGTCAAGGCGTGCAGTCTTGCCCCGCGTGATTGCCACGGTCTTCTCATCGCAACAGTCGCTAACGCCCTTGTCGGCCCCCGCTTGTGGCACGGAGCCGGACACGGCGACGGTCATCATGCCGGCCGGGAGCTTGCGAAACTGCACCTCTCGCCCAAGGAGCTGCCGTTCGAGGCGCGATCGGCTGGGGGTTTGCCGTTGCTGCTCCCGCGCTGCCGCGGAGCGTCCCTGTTCCGCGGACTTGTTCTTTGACACAGGCGACACGCGCACGAGGAAAACGGCATCCTCCCCATACGGGTGCTCCACACCCACCACGAGGCTCCCCGTTGCGCGACGCAGCAGAAGGAGCAGGAGCATTAGGAGCGCGGCGCAAGGCGCGAGCGGACGCGGGTTCCAAGCGGTGAACGAAGTGGCGGTGTGTGGGAGAGCTGCCGACTTCGATACGACGGAAACGACCGGTGCCGAGCGGCCGATCAGCATCTTCACGTCGAGCTCGAGTGGTGCCTCACTGTCGTGTGAATGCGCCGGCCTTACGCGCGCCAGGATGACCGCGTCCGTCTCCAGGAGCTCGTTCACCAGCGAGACATCTTCCCGCCTGGTGGTATCCATTTCGAGCTGCGCGATTTCCCGGCTGAGCTTCGTCGCGATGTCGGGCAGGGGGATGAGTTCGTATCCACCGCCGACGGCATAGGCGAGCTCCACGCCGACGGGTCCGAGATCGAACTCTCGGGGCTTTACCCACGCGAGGATACGCTCGCTCCATTCGCGCTGTTCGTACAGACCCACGATTGCGACGCGGCGGATTGGACCATGCAGGATCGGGTCCTGCTTTGGGAGAGCCGCGATCAGGTCCTTGAAGATTCCCTCGCCGCTGCCAGCCGGCGCGGCTTCCCGCGCGGTCGATTGCGATGCAGCGCTGCGCGGCCGCGGTGCCTCGATTTGTTTCGGCGCTGCGTGCGGGGGCTCAGGGTCGAGGCGCGCAGCTTCTGCCAGCGCGGCCTCCGCGGCCTGTGCGTCGCCAAGGCTTCGTTCGATTTCGGCAGTGAGCCGAAGGTCATCGGGCGAGGGGGGCTGTGCTTGCGACCGCGCGAGGAGAGTCAGTGCCCTCTTGGGATCGCCGGCCTGCGCCAGCGCCCGGGCCAGCGAGCGACGTGCGAGCGCGTCGTCGGGCGAGAGCGCAACGACCTTCTCCAGCTTGGGAACAGCCTGCGCCGCGCGTCCGGTTTCGGTGTAAATCTCGCCAAGGGCTCGGAGCGCCGCAGGGTTCTCCCCGACCAGCTGTAGCGCGCTCTCGTAAGCCTTCTCCGCCCCGGCGAGATCCCCACCCGCGCGGCGAGCAGCTCCGAGACCGAGCCAGCTCTCCCCGTCGCGGCTATCGATCGCCACCGCGCCCTCGTAGGCGAGAAGCGCCTTGGCGGGTTCACCAAGCGCTTCGTGGAGCGCGCCCTGTTCGCGGCGCACGCGTCCGAGGAGATGGCGATCGAGGTCCGCGGCGCGTTCAAGCTCGCGTTCCGCCGTGGCCACGTCAAACTGCGCAGCTGCGCGTCGGCCAGCCTCGAGGTGGCGCGGCGCCTCTTTCGTGGGGTCGCTGGAGTCGAGACTCGCGAGCGCCAGAGGCGCTGCGGTGTCCATTGGATCCAGCTCCGCAGCGCGCTCAAGAGCGCGGTGCGCCGCCTCCGTCTGCCTCGCCACTGCGAGCGCCTTGCCGAGGTCGAGCTGCGCGGTGGCGCTTTCGGGAGCGAGCGCCGCGGCGCGCTCATAAAGCTCTGCCGCCTGGCGCGGATTGCTGCGAGCCTCGGCGTTCTCGCCGGCGGCGAGGGCCACGACCGCATCGCTACCCGCCGCCTCGTCCCGCACCAGGAGCCAACCCGCGTCGAGCTGACCCTGTGCGATCAAAAGCCGGGCGCGCTCCGCTTTGGGCGCGCCGGGGAGCCGCGAGGCCGCGTCGATCTCCGCGCGCAAGCCGACGGCAGGGGGGAGCATGCGACCTTCTATGCTTCGCCAGGCGCGCGCAAAATCGCGGTGCTCGAGCGCTCCCACCGCGCGCGTGTACGCCGCGAGGTCAACGAGCCGCGGCGGCGGGGTCTGACCCACAGCCTCTGTCGAGCTGCCGAGCCTCTCGAGGAGTCCCATGATCCCGTTTTGGAGGAGCGATCCGAGCTCGGCCAGGGGACCTGACACCTTTTTCGAGGCGACGAGCTTTGCCTCGCTTGGGTTATAGAGGGAGAGCCGCAAGTCGACCGTTCCGGAGAAAAGACGCATCTCCGTGTCGAGAGCGAGTGCGCCCGGCAACGCCCCGGCGACGGCCGGAAGATCCCAACCCCTAGCGGCAGCACCGGCCTGCGCCACAACCGCTGACGATACGGCGGCACGCGGAACCACCTCCATCGTTGTGGCGGAAAGGCGCTCACGCAACCACACCGCCACGCCGGCGGCCAAGGGCTCGAGGGCAGGCGGGAGGCGCGGCGGCAACACCGCCACCGGTCGGGCCTCGGGCTCGGAGCCGGGGGACGCCTCGGCCGGCGCTTGCGCAGCCCATCCGGCCGCCAGGGCGACTGCGGCAGCCAGCGCCAGGAAGAGGGACCTTGCGGCGACCCACGCCCGGCCTTTGCGCAGAGCGAAGCTCCGCAACGACGATCCCTCCGGGAGCAGGTGTGGACCTACCGATTCGAGCGGTGGCCCGAGACTCCCCGCTCCCTTCTTCGGCCGTGCTTGCCATCACTTTACGTTGAACGACGGATCGCCCCGGTCGTGCCGAGCGAGAAATCGGTGCGGGGAGGCTGGCCCCGAGGCAGCCATTTCCCGCGCGGAGGGGGGGATATCCCCCAGCCGAGGACGACGCTCAACCCGTCGAACGGCTGGCACCGTTTCCGAGTCGCCTGGGCGAAACGCCTCGGGCAGATGCGCCCTTTGTCACGGGGCGGCAGGCCAACGCGTGGATGGACGGAAGGGTGGACGTCTGCTGCGCCGCGCGCATGACCCGCGAGGGGGTCGGCTCCCCCTCGGGGTCACCGCCATGGCTTTCGTGCGGTCTCGGCTCCCCTTCCGCCGGCTCGCTGCTTCAGACCAGTTTTTCGATCTCGCCCTCGCTGAGTCCCGCTTCCCTCAGGATCGCCTGCGCATCGGAGTGCAGGGGGGACGCCGCCCGCTTCGCGCCAAGCGGGGTCCCCTCGATGCGGAACGGCGGCCCCACGGTCTCGAAACGGCCGGCGGTGGGGTGTTCGAGCTCGTAGAAGTATCCCATGGACCGGGCCTGCGGGTCCTGCACCGCCTCCTCAACGCGCAGAACGGGCGCCCAGATCAGACCCGCTGCGTCGAGGACAGGCCTCCACTCTTCGAGGGTCTTGGTGAGGAACGTGCGCTCGAGCTCTTGTGCCAAGGCCGTCGCGTTGGCCGCTCTCTTCCAGCCATCCGCGAACCGCGGATCCGCTACCAGGTCCTGCCGTGCCAGTGCGGCGCACACCTTCGGCCAATAGGGTTCTGGATCGATCATCACGAGCAAGAGCCAGCGCTCTCCGGCGACCGGGTAGCTGTTCCACAGCGGGTTCATCGGCGCTCGCCGGTCGTGACGGCGCGCGGGTTCCTTTGTAACCAAAGCGTTGGCGATGTCGCTGCCGAGAATGTTGAAGCCGGTCTGAAGAAGTGACACATCCACGTACTGGCCGCTGCCCGTGGCGTCGCGCAAGCGCAACGCCGCGAAGATCCCGCACACGAGATTCACCGCGGCCGCGTGATCGCCCACGGCGGGGCGCTGCAGCGACGGCGGGAGGCCTTCGTCGCGCATCATGTCCATGAGCCCGGTCCGTGCCCAATACGCCGCGTAGTCGAATGCGGGCCGGTCTGCTTCTTCCCCCGCGATGCCGTAGCCATTGACGGCACCCATCACGAGGCGCGGGTGGCGCGCCAGGAGCGTCTCGTGGTCGAGGCCAAACTTCCGGCGACGACTCGGCAAAAGGTTGGTGATGAAGATCTCCGCTCGGTCGATCAGGCGCACCACCGCGTCGCGGGCCTCTGGGCGCGTGAGATCGACGGCGAGCGAGCGCTTGCCGCGGTTATCCATGTGGAAGGGGGGGTTCTCCGGAAAGTCGGTGGCGTAGCCCGCGTACTTGGGCCGCGTGCGGCGATAGAGCTCACCTCGCGGCACCTCGACCTTCACCACCTCGGCGCCAAGATCCGCCAGCAAAGCCCCCGCCGCCGGGACGGCGACGTAGCTCGCGACCTCGACCACCCGCACCCCGTCCAGCGGACGCTGCATGAGCACCTCCTCCGCGCGGGTCTCGCGCGGCTCGGAGACAGCCTATCACGAACTCGCGCTGGCCCATTTCACCCAACGGCCGTGGTAATGCGCGGTCGCGAGCAACGCGTCGCCGCCTCCCGGCCAGAGTGAAAGCCGGAGCTCGGCTTCACGCGTGGTCGCGCCCTCAAGGCGCAGCCAGGCAAGGGGAGCGTCCGGAGCCGCACGAGTTGCCGCTTCATCCACCAACCGCACGATCTCCGCACGCTCAGCCTCGGGGATGTACCACCAGACGACCGACTGAAAGACCACCGTGGCCACGCCGTGGACGGGTTGCGCGAGCTCGCGGGCCAAGAATCGGGCCGCACCTGTCTGCTCAATCCTTGGCCGGACGCTCCGCACGTAGCCAATCGCGGCACGCAGCAGCGCCATGCGCTCCACCTGTTCAGGCCAGACGAACGATTGAAGGCGCAGCGCCACCGCGGGATCGCTTACATCCAGCGGGTTTGGATCGCAGCCCAAGCGCGAGGTGACTTCGAGTTCCGCGCCGAGGTCGGGGGCGGGACCGCTCCACTCTGCCTGGATCCGTACGCCAGACGCCTCGGAACCCCAGTGGTGGGGACCCAGTTCGTAGCGGTAGCGATCGGCGAACTGCAGCAGGCCCGCACTCGACCCGAGCTCAAGCAGACGCAGCCGCAGCCCAGTTCGCGCAGCAATCCGCAGGAAGCCAGGCAGGAGCGCGGCAGCGCGGGCGACCTCGTTCGTCTGTACCCGTTCGTTCAGCGCCGCGCGCACCTCCTCGAAGCGCTCGTCCACGAGCCCAACGAACTCAGGCCAGATCGCCGTCGCATCAGGTACACCACCCGCCGACGGGTAGTAGCGCGCGACGCGGGGCGCCGAGCCCGCGAGCACCATCCGGTGGATGCCGCCAAGCAGGCGCAGGCCGAGCGCATCGAGGACCGGATGGCCGCGCCAGCCTTCGACGAGCCGCGCGAGTACACCGCCTCGCTCTACATCTTTTGCGGCGGTATCCAGCAGCTGGGCATACAGTGCGGACCCGGTATCGCGGCAACCCTGCGCTTGAAACCGAAAGGCGGAGGCGATATCCGCGGCGGTCGGTGCTTGGGACGCGCTCAAGATGGACCTGGCGCCAACACTGCGAGGACAAGAAGCTTCTCCTGCCCCGTGTTGCGAATGCCGTGCGGGATGCCCTCGGGCGCGACGAGCAGCTCGCCAGCGCGCATGGGGAGCTCGCGCCCTTCGAGCAAGAAGACGCCACTGCCTTCAAGAACCAGGTAGAGCTTATCGAGGCCAGCGTGCGCGTGGAGCGGGTGCTCCTGCCCGGGCAGGAAGCAGTTGAGACCCACCCGCATGCGCGGCGACACGAAGAGCGTCGCCTTTCCCATCTTCGCCCCATCGTAAACCGCATACGCGTGCGGAGCGACGGCGTTCGGATGTGAGGGCATTTGGGCCACTTCGCCCTCCTCAGTCGGACTTGCGGGACGCCAGGATGCGTCGGGCGAGCTCCGCAACGTCTCGGGTGCGCTCGCAGTCGAAGTCGTGCCAGTCTCCGTAGGGATCCAACAATACAGCGTGGAGTCCTGCTCCGCGCGCGCCGACCACATCGGCATGGTAGAGGTCGCCGACATGCACCGTGCGCTCGGGTCGGCTTTTTGCAAGCCGTAGCGCGTGCTCGAAGATCGCCCGGTCGGGCTTTTCCGAGCCGATGACATGCGAGTCGACGACGCTGTGCAAGAGATCCCTCAAGCCGGCGGCTGCGAGCTTGGCTTCAACCGTACCGTCGGAATTGCTGACCACGACGAGTCGTAATCCACGTTCCCGCAGCCGCGCAAGCGCTGGCGGGAGATCGGGTGGCACGTGCGACCAAAGCCGATCCTGGGCCTCCGGCGTGCGGATCGCGCGCAACAGCCGCGCCGCTGCGCTTGCGCGCTCAGCTTCGGCCAGCTCGCTGAAAGCCGGGAGTGCATCGAGGATCGAGCGGACGTAGGCAAGAAAAACCTGCTGACCTTCGGTCGAGCGGCCACGCGAAATGAGCTGCGAAAGCTTCGGGCGGGCAGCGGCTTCCGCACGCGCCAGGGTGGCCGGGGCACACGGGAAGCCCTCGCTGGCGAGGAGTCCACTTGCGAACACATAGTCCCAGCAGAGGATCGTGTTGCCGGCATCGAGGAAGACGGTGTCGATCTCGGCAAAGGGAATGGGGATAGAAGAGGTCATCCTGCTCGAAGCCTAGCCGAGGCAGCGCTTCGATGTACCCTCGCCGCCTCGCCGATGGCGGGCGCCTAGCCGCGTCGGAACAAGCGGCGTCGTGCGTGCGCCCCGCCGCCTCGGCGGCCGTCGGTGAGGATGCGCGAGTTCCGTAGCTTTCGAGCCCGCCGCAGCTTGCGGCGCCGCTGCCAGATCCAAAGATTCCAGAGCTTGCGCATCACTTCCCCGTCGACTGGCGACGCGGCTGCTTGCTCAGGTCCCGCTGAAGCCCAGTCTAAGACAAGAAAAGGCGCTCATGCGGCTGCGAACTCGAGAACGAGAGGGCACACGCCGCGTCACCCTATGCTGACGAGCGCCTTAGCTCGCGGCGCAAACGCGCGCGCTGAATGAGTCCAAATCGAGCAATCACCCAAACCGCTTCGAGAGCGTCGCGGAATCCGATCTTCTTGCCCTCGGCATAGGTGCGACCACGGTAGCGAACGGGGACCTCGTAGACGCGCAGCCCACGTGCGGCCACCTTGGCGGTGATCTCGGGCTCGAAGCCGAAGCGGTCCGACTCGATCACGATGCCCGACAGTGCTTGACGCGTGAAAACCTTGTACCCCACTTCCATGTCGGTGAGGTTCAGGTTCGTCAACATATTCGAGAGATGAGTCAGGATCGAATTTGCGATGGAATGCCAGTAGTACAAAACACGATGGGGGCCGCCGAGGAAGCGACTGCCGAAGACAACATCAGCGTCGCCGTCGAGGATCGGGCCCAAGAGCACCGCATAGTCCCGCGGGTCGTATTCGAGGTCGGCGTCTTGGACGAGCACAATGTCGCCCGTCGCTTGCGCGAAGCCGGTGCGCAGCGCAGCACCCTTGCCCTGGTTGCGGGGTTGGAAGACAGCGCGCACCAGCGGATCGCGCAGTTCCTGCAGCCACTCCCGCGTGCCGTCCGTCGAGCCGTCATCCACCACGATGAGTTCCGGTTCAACCTCGATGGCCGCGAGCGCCGGCCCTGCAAGCACTCCCCGTACGTTCTCGATCACGAGGGGAAGCGTCTCCGCCTCGTTGTACGCGGGGATTACGATGGAGAGCTTCACGACGTCACTCCGCCTCTCGATCCAAGTACCAGAGGCCGGTGGCGCGAGCAAGGTATGGGAGTGCGCGTCGGCCGGGGCGCGAGGCTCCGAGAGGCGCGGCGGGAATCGTGTGCCTTTTCTTTCGTGTGCGCCTTACCGGAACAGCGGTGCGGCGCGAGCCCGTGCGTATCTCGTCAGTCTCGTCTGATCTCTCGGGATCTACACCATGAGGTGAGAGAGCGGATCTGACAAGACGCCTCGCGGGCCTTCGACCGAGGCGCTGGTCCTCGCCGAGGCAGGTTCCGGGCGCCCGAAGTCGCGGCTCTTTCGGAGAGCGCACACGCAGATCAACGGGCCTGTGCGGCGTGGGAACAGATCCGGGCAAGGGCGTCTGCGCCCGCGCCGAATACCTTCGGGGCAGGAAGCAAGCTCAGCACAAGGTGTGCCGTCTTCTCTTCCGCCTCCGGAAAGAGATCGTAGAACCAGCCCGGCTGTACAAGCACGCCCGGCCCGTCGAGCAGCTCCGCGACGAGCGCGTCCTCATCCGGCGGGGGTCCACCCGGCATGCCCTGCACGCGAACGATCGCAGACCACCCGGCGTCGGCCGACAGAAGGGTCGTGCCCGGGTGTGCGGAGAGAGCGCGCTGCAAAATCGCCCGGTTCGTGCGCACGCGTTCCAAGATCTCGGCCTGCACCGGCGCGCGCCCAGCCAGCAGGCCAGGCAGGAGGAGTTGGCCAAGACCGTTCACCGTAAGATAGGTATCGGCGATGACTTCGAGTCGGGCGAGCGCCTCGTCCCGCAAGATCGCCGGGCCAGCGCTCACGATCCACGCGAGCTTGAGCTGGGGGAGCGCCAAGCTCTTCGACACGCCGGAAAGCACGAAGGTCAGCGGTGCACCCGGGGCGTCGGCTCCGGCCAGGAGACTGCCTGGCCATCCTCCGTGCGGAACGTCCAGCGCATAGTCGGCGAAGACCTCGTCCGAAACCAGCGCGAGCTCGCGGCGCGCACAAAGGCTCCGCAGCGCGGATAGGTCGGCCTCGCGCACGAACCCGCCGGTCGGATTGTTGGGATGCACGACCACGACTGCCCGAGTGCGCGCATCGCACGCTGCCTCGAGGTTCTCAATGTCAATCCGCCACTCCTGGGTGTCGGGTCGAAAGCGAAGCCTGTACGGCGCGGCCTCCAGGCCCTCGAGCTCCGCCAGGAAACCGAAGAGGGGATAGCTCGGAGCCGGGACGAGCACCCGGTCGCCCGGGTCTCCCACCAACCGAAATAGATGTGCGTAGGCTTCGCTTGTCCCTGCTGTCAGGACCACGTGCTCACCGGCAGGCGCTCCTCCCCGAGCCACGTGGTAGTCTGCAATCGCGCGACGGGCCAGGGGATCGCCCTTGGCATCGGGCAGGTAGCGCTCTGCACGCGGGTCGCTCGCGAGCCGTTCGAGAGCCTCTCGGAGCAAGCGCGCGGGTAGGGAGAAGTCGCAGCGGGTGGGGTTCGACTCGGTGAGGTCGAGGGTCGGCAGGCGGGCTGCGCGACGCGCTTCGAGCCTGCGCGAAAGATCGTTCTGCGAGAGATTCCACGAAGCCCGCCGCGCGAACACGGAGGCATGGTAGGGCAATGGCCAAGACGCTTACCGACTTCGTAAGCGCAGCGCGCTCGAAGATTCGCGAGATCACAGCCGAGGAGGCGCGAGCGATCCTGGACGCGCCTGGGCAAGGGGGTTGGCATTTCGTAGACGTGCGCGAACCGGACGAGTTCGCTGCGGGCCGCATTCCGGGAGCGCGCCTTTACCCGAGGGGCTTCCTCGAAGTCCGAGCCGACCTTGAACATCCCAAGCGGGATGAGTGGCTTAGAGACCGGACCCGGCCCCTCGTTCTCTACTGCGGGGGTGGTCAACGCAGCGCACTCGCGGCCGAGACGCTGCAGCAGATGGGCTTTGAACGGGTGGTCTCCCTGGCAGAGGGGTGGGCGGGTTGGTCTCGCCGGGGCTACCCGGTCGAGACTTGAGTGCAGCCGGTGTCGGAGAGGGGTACAGGCTTCCTCTCCGCTCATGGCCTGCGGCATCGTCCGCCCCAGGCACCCCTTCGAAGGGTGGCGGCGACTTGGGCGCCTTCAAGCTTATCCGGCTTGCCGTGTAGTTTCACGCACGAATCGCAGCGCGGCAGCGGCCACAAGGTCCGGGCGCTCCATCACCACGAGGTGGCCCGCCGCTACGTCCTCGACGCGCCCCTGTCGCATCGCCGCCGCGACCGACTCGTAGAAGGCGCGAGGGAAGTCGCCGTCGCGAGCCCAGAGCAGGAGGGCCGGCGCCGTCAGGCTCCCGGCTGCCGCCAGGGGGTCGAGTGTCCCACCTTGCTCAAAGACCGCGGCCTCGACCTCACCGGGGCACTTGAGTTCGACTTGGCCGTCCGGTCGGTCGCGGAGCCCCTCGGCCACGTAGAGGTCCAGCACGCGCGGATCCCAGTTCGCAAAGAACTTGCGCCCTGCCCAAGCGCGACGCGCTTCCTGTCGTGAAGCTCGTACTCGCTGGCGATCACGTGCCGCCCCCGCGAGGCGGTCGCGATGCTCGGAGGGCTCCGGCGGAAGAGCCGCTCGCCCTCGCGGCACCAGCACAGGGTCCACGAGCACGATGCGCTCGAAGAGTTCCGGTCGCCGTGCTGCAGCAGAGAGCGTCGCGGTTCCCCCGAACGAGTGGCCCATGCCGAGCGCCACTCGCCCCTCGACCTGCTCCCCGGCCAGGAGTTCGGCCACCCGAACGAGATCGTCGACGAAACACTCCCAGCGATAGGCCTCCCGCTCCTGCGGCTTTGAGGAATCCCCGTGGCCGCGCGCGTCGAGGGCCACCACGCGGAAGAAGGGGCGAAGCGCCTGCGCAACGACTCCCCAAACCCCGGCGCAAAAACCGTTGGCGTGATGGAGGAGCGCGAGGGGCCGAGACCCACCCCAATCGAGGATGGCGATCTCGATCCCCGGCCCCACATGGAGTCGTCGGCGATTCACGCCGGCGAGGAGGTCCGTGCTACGTGTGGCGGGGAAGGGCATGGGATGGAGAGGACTCCGACGAGAGCGTCTGGCGGCGGGAAACAAGCACGTCCCGCGCTCAAGCGCTAGCCGCTTCCTCCGCCGCCAGAGAGAGTCAGCGAAGAGGGTAGGAGGACACTGCGTCTGAGCCGCCCGGGCGGGACGCGCCAAGCGTGCCCGGCTTGCCGCGGGAATGACCGCTACGTTTTGCGTTTCTTTGGCGCGCGTACGCCCAGAGGAGAGATCGCAGCCGCTGCGGCTTGTGAGTTAGTAATGCCTGGAAATCTGCCGTTTTCATTGCTCGACGATGCACTCCGCGCGCGCCTTCGCTCCAACCTCGCAGCGTTTGACCGCCAGGCAGCGGCGGCGGAGGGACTGCACGCGGCGGCTGTCGCGATCGTGCTCGTCCCGGACGAGGCAGGTCGCGCGGCCTTCCTCCTCACGCGTCGCGCCCCACGCCTGCGCTCCCACGGCGGACAGTGGGCACTCCCCGGCGGCCGTCTCGACAAGGGTGAGAGCCAAGAAGCCGCGGCCCTGCGCGAGCTGCGAGAAGAGTTGGGGCTCGCGCTCGAACCCACCAGTGTGCTCGGCCTCCTCGATGACTACCCGACCCGCTCCGGCTTCGTGATTACGCCGGTGGTCCTCTGGGGCGAAGGCGCGGGCGAGCCGTGCCCCAATCCCCGGGAGGTCGCATCGGTACACCGGATCCCCGTCGCGGAGCTCGCTCGTGCGGATGTCCCTCGGTTCCGTTCGATTCCCGAGAGTGACCGGCCCGTGATTTCGATCCCACTCCTTGGCACGCAGATCCACGCTCCGACCGCAGCGCTCCTCTATCAGCTCGTCGAAGTGGCCTTCCGGGGGCGGGACACTCGGGTCGCGCACTTCGAACAGCCCGTCTTCGCGTGGCGCTGAAACGGATCGCAAGCCGTGGTGGATCAACACATCCTGCTGTTGCGGTGGGGGAGGGTGGACGGTGTCGGCGGCGAATCGCGCGCAGAAGAGAGCCTACTGCTACTCCTCTCCGTCGTCGTCGTCATCGTCGTCATCGCTGCTGTCGTCCTTCTCCCCGGACGACGACCCCTGCGCAGTGTCCGCTGCGGCGAGACTCGTGCCTGGCGATCCGGCAGCCGGCTTGGCGTGAACGGTCTCGGCGGACCCCGTCTGCGAGAGGGTCGCGGCGAACAGCACGAGCACGATGCGCAGCAGCGCAAACAGAGACTCTTGGAGTCGAACCATGCGGTGGACCTCCGATGAGTGATGCATCCCGACGCGATGCGTCGCGTCGCGTCCAAGACTCGGTCCTCCCAGGCACTTGACTCGTCCCCCACGCAGTCGGGACTGCGGCCCCAGTCTACGCCGCCGGGCGCATGAGCGCCGGCGCAAGCGAAACGACGAAAACGCGCTCGTGTCGTAGGACGCCGTTCGCCGGGCAAATCTTCATGCACACTTTATCCCCAATACGCCCCGCAAAGCGATCGCGGCTCTGTCGCCAGCGCACCGCGGGTGCGCTTCTTCCCGCAAGCCATGGCTCGCCGGGAGCGCGATGTGCTCTACCCCGCGCGCGCGGTGGCACGCTTCAGCCCGCAGATGCTGGCTTGCGCGAGAGGGGGCCGTATTTCGCCCAGCCCTGCCCTGCGCTCCGGGTGGCGGGTGCCCACTCCGCGCCGCATTCCGCCGCCGCGACCCGGAGGGGACGGCGAGCGTCCACGAAGAAAGGACGAGTCTGAAGAGCGCCCTATCCGGCGGTCCGCTCGAGCCGCTCTTTCAGGGCGGCAGAGCAAATGATCGTGGGCACGCTCCGCCTGACGACGCACCGGCCATGCAAGCAGGCCGGGGCAGTCGATGGCGACGCCCTCGGCCACCCGCGTACCCCCCGCCTCATGACAGAGCCGGTAGTGGGAACGCAGAACGAGACGAGGCCAACTCCACACCATGATCTCGATGGCTTCATCGTCGCTCACGAGTGTGAGCAACCCCTCAATCCGATTGCGAAAGGGCAGGAAGCCCGCGAGGCGAAGCTTCTCCACGGTTTCAAAGCGGCGCGTCGGACGGCCCTCGGGATCGCTGCCCCGCCCCGTCTCGCGAAGCTCGACGAGCAGAGGCTGGAGCCCGACAAAGTTGCGCGGCTCCGAGAGGTGCGCGAATACCGCTGCGGGCGGTGCGCAGATCCAGATGCTCTTCTCAAAGCTGAGCTTCACGGGAGCGGAAGAGTATCCTGGAGCACGTCTTCTGGAAGGAGCAGCATCGTGAACCCTCCCCATCGCCTCGCCTTCGACGGCGCCGTCGATGCCGACGGCCACATCCTTGAGCCGCCCGATCTGTGGGAGCGCTATCTCGAGCCGCGCTGGCGTGACCGCGCGCTCCGCATCCGGATCGACGACGACGGGCTTGAGTACCTCGAGATCGGCGGCAAGGCTTCGCGCATGTCGAACCGGGGCTTCCCGGGAACACTCGGACGGATGGGCGAGACCCGCGTCGAAGAGCTGCGCCCGACCCCGGAGCGGACCTATCTCTCCGGCGCCCCTTTCGGATCGATGGACGCTCGCGAGCGGCTGCGGCTGCTCGACGCGGAGCATCTCGATGCCGCGATCCTCTATCCCACCCTCGGCATTCTCTGGGAGGCGGAGCTCGAAGACGTCGAGCTCTCGCAGGCGTATTGCCGGGCCTACAACCGCTGGATCGCCGACTTTTGTAGCGATTCCGGCGGCCGCCTCGTGCCGATCGCTCATTTGTCGCTGGGCGATCCCGCCGCCGCTGCTCGGGAGCTCGAACGCGCGGTGGACAACGGCTGCCGCGGCGGTTTTGTTGTCCCCTTCACGATCGCGCGCAAGGCGCATGGTCACCCCGACCACGACGCGGTCTTTGCCGCCGCGCAGGATCTTGGCGTGCCTCTTGCCCTCCACCCGAGCTTCGAGCCCATCGCGATCGTGTCGCGGCGCTTTGTCGAAACGCGAAAGCTCAGACTCTTGAACAGCGTGATCGCCAGCGATGGCGTGAGGCACGCATTCACCACGCTCTTCGATCACGGAGTGTTCGACCGTTTTCCCCGGCTCAAGATCGCTGTCCTGGAGTCTGGCGCCGGTTGGATCGGCTACTGGCTCGACCGTCTCGACGCAGTGTATGAGGCCACCTTTATCGGAGGTCGGGTCCCCCTGCGCGAGAAGCCGAGTTTCTACTTCCGGCGCCAGTGCTGGATCTCCTGCGACCCGGACGAACGCACCATCCCCGCACTGATGGAACTCGTGGGGGCGGACCGATTCGTCTGGGCGTCGGACTACCCGCACCCCGACCACACGGGCGACTACCTGAAGAGACTGGAAGAGCTGGCGACGCGACTCGCGGAACCCGCGCGCGAGCGGCTGCTCGGAGCAAACGTGCGCGAGGCCTACGGGCTCGACATTTAAGAGGGTTCCGAGAAGAATCCGCGGGAAGCCAGCGCCATTCGCGGCTGTGCTCCGCTGAATCGCCGTTTGCCTTCGCCCAGAATCCGCGTAGAGCCAAGCCCCAAGCGCGCTGCCTCTACTCGAGACGAATCCCTACGGAGCGGGAGGTGTCCGCCAGCAATCCGATCCAGCAGTCCCGCAGGCCGTATCGTTGAGCGAGGAGCCGCCGCACGATCGCGTGTTCCTCCGGACCTGGCAAAGGCACGGCATGCCTGCGCTCCGGGGTGCCGCCCCGAACCACCTCGACCTCCGGCCGTACCAGGAGGTCCTGGTACCACCTCCTCTCGGGGTTCGCAGCCTCGATCCACAGCACGCCGGATTCGTCCGAGGCGATCCACACACGGGTTTCGTGGACGGCTCCACGGGCGTCCCGGGTCCGGAGGACCACCACCTCCCCGGACTCGAGGGCCCACCACGTGACGGCACCGAAGAGCAGCACGGCGCCCGTCGCGATCGCGATCCAGCCACGGGTCCGCATCTCGTGCATTCTCCCCACGGGTCCGCCTTACAATGGCATGGCGGACCGATGGAGGCTCCTCGGCATGGATGCGGCGCGACGCTGGCTCGAGAAGTCACCCTATGCCCAAACCCTCGGAGTGCAGGTGGAAGAGCTCACCGCTTCCGCGGCACGGCTTTTCTTGCCCTACCGAGATGACAACACGAATCCCGGCCGTGCCTTGCATGGTGGGGTCGCAGCCTCCCTCGTTGCCTTCGGTGCCCAGAGTTTGGCGCGGGCGGCGCTGGGCGAGGCATCGGGGCCATGGCACACCTGCGCAGTGCAGGTGTCATACCTCGCAGCGGCGATCGGGGAGCCGGTGGCCGTACGAGCGACGCTGCTGCGCAAAGGAAAGGAGCTCTGCTTCATCGAGGTGGAGCTGGAAACGCCGGACGGAAAGCAGATCGCTCACGGCACGGCCACGGTGCGTGGTCGTTTCGGGGCGCCCGAGCCAAACGTTCCGCCGGTGATCGGAGAGGACGCCCCTGGCGATCCGGGTCCCATGGGACCCCATATTGCGCGCACGCCCTTCATGGGCCGACTGGGCATCCATGTCGAGCACATGCGCAACGCGCAGTCGCGCATCCTGCTTCCCCTCGCCGAACACAACACAGACGAAGGTCGCGGTGTGCACGAAGGCGCCGTGCTCGCGCTGCTCGATACGACCGGCGCAATGGCCGCCTGGGCGCTCACGGGGCCGGGTCGCTTCAAGGCCTCCACCCCCTCGATGCAGGCCCAGATTCTCGTACCGCCCCCCCGCGCAGATCTCGTGGCGTACGGCAACGTCGTGCACCGCGACCGAGAGCTATTCCTGTGTGACGTTGAGGTCGGGAGCGTTCCCGAGCGGCGGCTCGTCGCGCGAGGGACAGTGGTCTACCGGATCGTCGGAGCCGACGGGTCGGGCTCCTAGTGGCCGCACCGAAGCTCGAGGCGGCGCTGCGAGAGGAGCGCTTGTCTTCCCTCGCGCAGCTGCAAGACAGCGAAGAGCGGCTCCCGTGAATCGTGAAACCCTCCGGTGGTTGTCGCAGGCACGGCCGTCTGGGCCTGATACCCTCGAGCGGGTTCAATAGGACGCTCCGCACCGGGGGAGAGCCATCGACTTCGAGCTCCCGCACGAGCTCGCCTTGGTTCAGGAGACCGCGCGCGCTTTCGCGCACGATCACCTGCGCCCACGCGATCGCGAGTTCGAGAGCGCCCGCGGGGTGGCCCCCCATGTGCACCATCTGTACCGCGATCTCGGGCTCGCCGGTCTGGAGCTGCCCGAAGCGCTCGGCGGCGCGGACCTCGGCGCATTTGCCCGCACCCTTGTGAATGAGGAGCTCGCGGCCGCCGATGCCGGGGCAGCCCTGGCCCTCGACCCGCTCGGTCCAGCGCTCTACCCGCTGATCGCCTTCGGGGGCGACGATGCACTGCGCGCCCACGCTGTCCCTCTGCTCGAGCGCGCGGGTGCCCGCGCCGTCCTCGCCCTCGACCTCTTGCCCCGCCTCGAGACGCTCGGCGGCCGCGCACGCGGAATCCTGCCCTGGGTACCGGCGGACCGCGTGGATCTGCTCGTCGTGCTCGAGCGCGAGCGCGCGTACGTCGTAAGCGATGGTCTGCACTTGACGCAGCTTCGCGGCGCTGCCCTGCGCGCCGCGGGCGCCTCGGAGCTGCGTGTCGATGGCGTCGCTCGCCCCGCAGATTGGGTGAGCACGCCGCGTGCACGCTGGGCCCTCGCTCACGCGCGACTTTACGTGGCTTCCCTCCTTGTCGGAGTGATGCGAGCTGCCGCCGAATTCTCGCGCGCCTATGCCATGGAGCGAGTCGCCTTCGGCCGCCCGATCGCGCACCACCAAGCCCTCGCCTTCCTGATCTCCGACATGGCCAGCGCCGTGGACGGCGCGCGCCTGCTCGTGCAGGAGGCCGCCTGGCGTCTCGACCGGGCGGCGGACTTGGCCGCTGAACCGGACATCGACGGCGGGGCCGAGGCCTGCGCCACGGCGTTTCTCGAAGCTGCCGAGGCTGCCCTCTTCGTAACGCCCAATGGTGTCCAAATCTTGGGCGGACACGGCTTCATGCAGGACTATCCCGTCGAGAAGTGGATGCGCGAGGCACGCGCGCTCTCGCTCCTCTTGGGCGGGGTGGATGCGGCTCGCGAAGACGCGGGGCGGGCGCTCCTCAGCGATGCAGAGCCCCTGGCACTCGACCCCGCCTCGCGCTCCGCGGCCGGAGCCCCCTGATGGACTTTGTCCTCGACGACACCACGCGCGAGCGCTTGCGTCAGATTCGCGACCTCGGAAGGACGTACATGCGGCCCCTTGGCCTCGAGGCGGACCGCCTCGGCCGCCCGACGCCACCCGAGGACCCGTTCTTCAAGCTTCTCGTCCAGCTCGGTCTCGGACGCACCCGCTGGTCCGGGGAACCGGGCGTCGAGCCTGCTGCGGCGCGCGCGCACGGCGGAGGCGGGGCGCGGTCCGTAGTCGTCTTGGCCGAGGAGATGTCGTACTGGGACCGTGGGGTTGCGGTCTCGTTCCCTGGACCCGGGCTCGGGGAGCCGCCCGTCCTCAGCATGGGCACACCGGAGCAGCAGCAGCGCTTCCTCGAGCCATTCCGCAAGCCAGATCGGCCGCGCTGGGCCGCTTTCGCGATGACCGAGCCCGGCGCGGGTTCCGACGTCGCTGGTATTCGGACCAGCGCCCGGCGTGAGGGCGACTGCTACGTCCTCAACGGGGCGAAGTCCTTCGCCGCGAACGCAAGCCGCGCCGACTGGATCGTGGTGTTCGCGACCGTCGACCCAAGCCTTGGCCGAGAGGGACACCGTGCGTTCGTGGTCGAGCGCGGTACGCCCGGCCTCGGCGACTTTCAAGTCGAGCACAAAATGGGCCTCAAGGCCTACGAGTCGACCTCTTTCACCCTGAAGAACTGCCGCGTTCCGGCGGCCAACCTGCTCGGTGACGAGGAGCACTATGCGCGCCGTGCGGGGTTCAAGGGCGCGATGCAGAGCTTCAATGCCACGCGGCCCACGATCGCAGCCATGGCGGTCGGAATGGGTCGCGCGGCGCTCGACGAGACTCTGGCCTTTGCCCGCGAGCACGGGCTGCTCCGCGAGTCGCGTGCACGCGATCGCCTGGAGCGCATCCGTCGCCGACTCCGCGCGGCGCGGTTGCTGTGTTGGCGTGCGGCGTGGCTCGCCGACCTTCGACGGCCCAACATGCTGGAGGCATCGATGGCGAAGGCCGTGGCGCCTGCGGTGGCACTCGAGGCGGCGATCTTCGGGATGGACCTCTTGGGGGAGGTGGGCGGTCGCGGCGATCACCTTGTCGAGAAGCTCTTCCGCGACGTGAAGGCGATGGACATTGTCGAAGGGACCGGTCAGATCCAGCGCATCGTGATGGCGCGCCAGCTCGTCCACCTGCCCCGCGACGGTGCCACATAGGCGCGGCAAGCCGCCGCCTGATCCGGTGGCTCACCACGCAGCCCTCGTGCTTCGCTCTCACGCGGTCGCGTCGGCCAACGAGTCGTAGACCGCTTTCACGGTCAGTAGGACCCGGAACCCACCCTGGAGTTCGTTCTGCATTCGGTTCAGCACGATCGCGAAGCTGAGCTTCGCGTCCGGGTCCGCAAAGGCCAACGCTCCACCGTAGCCGGCGTGGCCAAAGGAGTTTGGATTGGGACCCGTGGCGGAGTACTCGCCGCCCTTGTGAAAGCCGAGCGCCCAGCGCAGCGGTACGCCCAGTACGATATCCCTGCGACCTTCAGGGACCTGCAGCGCGGTTGCTTGGGCAAGCGTGGCGGGAGAGAGCATCCGTACACCGTCGAGCGTCCCTCCTGCAGCCAAGCAGGCATACAAGCGCGCGAGCCCCCGCGCGGTCGCGATACCCCCAGACGCCGGGTACTCCGCCGAACGAGCGGCCGGTGTGTTCATGAAATCGACGAGGTCGCCCTCTGGCCGCAGAATCGTTCGGGCCGCGATGCTCGTGGGATCGCGCAGGTCTTCATTCGGGCCCTCCGTCGGGCGGTGCCCGGGCGGCGGCGCCTCGAGCGGCGCGACTTTGGCGTGAAGAGCTTCGGGAAGGCCAATGTCGACACCTTCCAGACCGAGCGGCTCGGCGACCTCTTCCCTCAGGAACGCACCCACGCGCTGGCCGGACACCCGGCGGATCAGCTCACCCACGAGCCAGCCGTAGTTGATGGCGTGATAGCCGTTGACGGTCCCGGGCTCCCATTCGGGGAGCAAGCCCTCCATCTCATGCACCATGAAATCCCAGTCCAAGGTCTGCTCGAAGCGCGTGACGCCCTCGGGACACACGGGGATGCCGCCCTGATGCGAGAGGACATGTCGCACCGTCACGCGCTCCTTGGACGTCCCGTCACCTTTGCGCGCGAAAGTGGGCCAATGGCGAACGACCGGGTCGTCGAGCGCAATCTTGCCTCGCTCGACGAGCAGGTGCAGACATGTGGCGGTGACTCCTTTGGTGGTGGAGAACACCGTGGCGCGGGTGTCGCGCTCCCAAGGGCGGCCCCGTTCCGCCTCGCCGCCCCACGCATCCACCACCGGCTCCCCGTCCTGGTAGATGCAGACGGCGACGCCAAGGTGACGGCCCTCCGCCAGCTGCTGGTCCAGCAGATCGCGCAGGCGAGCGAAGCGCCGGTGAATTTCTCCTTGCACGCGCTTCTACCTCCTACACCCAGCTTACCAAGCAGGTCTTCGGTAGGCTCTCTCGACGTGCAGCCCGAGCCCAGCGAAAAGGCACGCGCATCCCCCGCCCTGCGCGTGCTCGTGATCGATGACGACAAGAATATCCGTGTGACCCTAGGCGTCTGCCTCGAGGGGATGGGCTGCGAGGCACGTAGCGTGGCCAATGCGGAGGCGGCCCTTGCCGCGCTGGCCGGCACGCCTTTCGATCTCGCGTTCCTGGACCTCCGGCTCGGCTCGGCGAACGGGCTTGATCTCTTGCCACTGCTTCTGGCCGAGAGCCCAGGGCTCATGATTGTGGTCGTCACGGCGTACGCCACCGTCGACACGGCAGTGCAAGCGGTGAAGCGCGGGGCCGCCGACTATTTGCCCAAACCCTTCACTCCGGAGCAGATCCGGCACGTGGTCGAGAAAGTCGCAACGGTGCGCGGCACGCGGCGGC
Organism: Myxococcota bacterium; assembly: GCA_035315025.1. GTDB lineage: Bacteria > Myxococcota_A > UBA9160 > UBA9160 > UBA9160 > UBA9160. Next base: position 11,563 of record DATFYN010000195.1, on the reverse strand, counting down.
GCCTGCTCGAGCTCGAGCAAGAGCTGCGAGAGAGCGTTCCGGAAATCGACGTCGACACCGCATCCCCCGCCCTGCGCAGCGTTCTCGAGACGATCGCCCGGGCCGCGCCCTCGGACGCCCCCGTCTTGCTTCGCGGCGAGAGCGGAACCGGCAAAGGCGTCCTTGCGCGTGTCCTCCACGCGCAGAGCCCGCGGCGCGGCCGTCCGTTCGTGGTCGTGAGCTGTCCCACGCTGAGCGCCGAACTCCTCGCGAGCGAGCTGTTCGGCCACGCCCGGGGCGCCTTCACCGGTGCCGTCCGCGATCGGGCGGGACGCGTCGAGCTGGCCGAGGGCGGAACGCTGTTCCTCGACGAGATCGCGGAGATCCCGCCGCAGGTTCAGGCGCAGCTTCTCCGGTTCATCCAGGAAAAGGAGTTCGAACGCGTCGGCGAAAGCCGGACGCGCCGAGCCGACGTGCGCATCGTCGCGGCCACGAACCGCGATCTTGCGACGGAGGTCGCGGCCGGCCGCTTCCGCGAGGATCTCTTCTACCGCTTGGCCGTGGTCGAGGTGCACGTGCCTGCGCTGCGCGAGCGCCCTGAGGACATTCTTCACTTGGCGCGAGGCTTTGTATCCTTCTTTTGCCGTGCAGCCCGCAGGCGCGAGCAGGTCCTCTCGGCGGCCTCCGAACGAGCCCTGGTGGCTTACCACTGGCCGGGAAACGTGCGTGAGCTGCGAAACGCGATGGAGCGCTGCAGCATTCTTTGGCCAGCCGACATGATCGAGCCCGAAGCGCTTCCTGCGTTGTCAGAAACCACCACTGCGCGGGGACCGTGCCTTGGCGGCGAGAGTTCGCTCGAGGAGATCGAGCGGGAGCACATCCGCCGCGTGCTCGCGCGTGCCGCGACGCTCGAGGAGGCCGCGCGGATCCTCGGCATCGACGATTCGACGCTCTGGCGCAAGCGAAAGCGCTTCAGTCTCTAGGGCCGTTCAACAAGGGTGGCGCGGACCAGGCGTGCGATTCCCACGAAAGGAATCGGGGGCCCGGGTCCCAGTGCGGAGCGGGTGCGCTACGGAGTCCCTTCGCTCCCACGCCGCGTGCGATCTCACCTTCGGGCCGTGCATCGGCGACGCGGACCCTTACACCGAAACGCCGCTCGGGTCCGTGCTGGGTTCCGGTGGGGATGGACGTTCCGTCGGTGGCTCGGCGGGCGGAGCGGGCGTGGGCTCCCCCTCGCCTGCCCCCTCCCTTGCGGGAGGCGCTCCTGACCCGGCTGCCGCCCCGCCCACCTCCACGAGGACGAGATCCCCATCCTCGAGCGGCCGAAAGTCGACGCTCTGGGCAACTACCGGCGGAGCACCTCGCCCCGCGAAGGCGCCCGGCTGCGCGGCAAGCCGGGCATAAAGGCCATGCGGGAGTACGACCCAGCTTGGTGTTGAAGCCGCCGACCGGCGCTCGAGCTCGTCGACGTCGACCCACCGGTCGTTGCGGTGCAGCAGAAAAGGTACCTCCCAGCTGCGTACCTCACACAACACAACGCGATCCGCCCCACCCGCGTGGTCTGCCACCTCCGCGGCGAATCGGCGCGCCGCCGGGCCGCGTGCCGCCACGGCGGGCGGCGCCAGAACCTGTGCGTACGCGAGACACGCGAGAGCCTGCGCCCCAAGAGCGGCGACAAGCCGCGCGCGCGGCGTGGCATTGCGCTGGAACACATGCCAGAGCGGCACTGCGGCGACGAGAAGCACGGCGAACGCCCAAAGGGGGGGGCGACTGAAGGTCTGCAAGCCGCAGGTTCGCAGGATGTGCGTCCATGCGAGCGGCAGCGTCACGAGTTGCATCCATGCGAGCGGCAGCGCGACGAGTGCGAAAGCGCTCGCGGCGAACGCCCACAAGCGGGCGCCGCCGTCGAGAAGTCGCACAAGGATCGGTCGCGCATTTCCTTTGAGCCAGCCCGCAAGCACCGAGCCCGCGAGCAGCGCTCCCGGGACGTACATCGCGAAGACGTGGTCCGGACGCTTGCTCGGGGGAAAGAGATAGACGAAGAGGCCTCCTACGATCCATGCCACCAAGAGAAACGCGGGATCGGAAGGCCGCCCGTGGCGCCGGAACGCCTCTGGCAAAAGAAGAGACCAAGGCAAGAACCTAAGGAAATAGAAGGCGACGAGGAACCAGAACGGCCGATAGCCCGCTGTCGCATGTGTGCCGGAATTCGTGAGCTGATCGATCAGGTGGAACTGCACCATCTCGGAGATTTGGTCGGGGTGGAAGAGATAGGCGGGCACCATCCAGAGCGCAACCAAGCCGGTCACGATCCCGATCCCGAGCAGCGGCCGCAGCGCACGCAGGCCTTCAAGATCGCGGCGTGAGGCGAGATCGACCGCCACCGCCGCAATCGGAGGCGCAAGCCCTGCGGGTCCCTTGGTGAGGGTCCCGAGACCCACGCAAATCCAGAATGCGCGCGGGCGGCCGAGCGCATAGGCGTAGAGCGCGAGAGCGATCCAGAGGGAAACCAGCATGTCGAAACGGACGAAGAAGCTGAGCTTTGCCGTAGGCCAGAGCGTGGCGAAGAGCGCGACGCCGATGAGCGCAGCCTGCGGATTCAGCAGCCGACGTCCGATCGCGTAGGCGACCAGCCCGAGCAGAACAGTCGCGAACACCGACGGGAGTCTTACCGTGTACTCGTCCAAGCCCAATCTCTTGGCGCCGAGCGCAGCCAGCCAGGCCTGAAGGGGTGGCTTGGACGCCGTTTCGCCGCGGTCGTTGGGCACGAGCCAATCCCCGTTCACTGCAGCCAGCACGTACATCGCCGCCCTGCCCTGGTCGTTCGCTTCGAGATCATGGGGGCTCACCATCCCGACGACCGCCGGCCAAGAAGAGAGCAGGAGCACGGCGAGGACGCGCAGCGCCTCGGCCTTTTTCCCACCGCGATCCCCGGTTCCGAGGGGCGCGCCGGCTCCCGAGGTCATCGCGCCGCGAGCTCGTCTCGCACTCGGCCCGCAAGGTCGACGGAGTAGCGGGCGACGAGGGTAGGCTCTCGCCGCGCGAACAGCGGGAGGGATCGTGTGACGTAAAGCGACGCCACAAGCCGCTCTTCACCCCCGACCGTCACGAGGTCGACGCGAGCAAAGCCGGGCTCAGCGAGGGCGAAGAGCCGGTGCGGCGACTCTCCGCGGACGGGGCGCGGCCGACTACCGGCACCGGCAATCACGTTGAGCGCCGGCGCCGGCGGCGCTTCCTCCAGCACTTGGAGATTGTGCACGTGGCCGGAAAGGAAGAGCTGCACGGGGATTCCGGCGTCCGCCAAGAGCTTCTCGAGCTCGTCGCGGTACCCCTTCTCCTGGCTCGTCGGCGCCTCCTCGTCCCCGTCGCCGCGAGCGATGGGGTGATGGGCGGCGAGGATGCGCCAAGGCCCCCGCGTCGCGGCAAGTGCGGTGCGCAGCGGAAGAGGATCCGCTCCCTCTACGAGTGACTCGGAGTCGAACAGTACGAGGTCGACGCCGGGAGCCAAGCCGATCACCTCGACGGGTCGTACCGCGAGCTTCCAGTTGGCGACGAACCGGGGTACGGCTTCCGCCTGAAGTGCCGGACTATCGGCGTATTCGTAGTCGTGATTTCCGAGGACGACATAGAAGGGTATCGCGCGGCGCTCTTGGGGGGGTGTTCCGCATGCACTCGCGACCTCGTTCGAGCGCGGGGCCGTGAGGGCGAGGAATCGACAGTACGGACGCACCACGTTTTCTCGTACCCGGAGCACCAGTTCGGATTCTTCGAGTCCCTTGTAGTAGAAGTTGTCCCCCAGCAGGACAAACGCGCCGACCGGGGCGCGCCGGTCCTCCGCTTCCATTCCGCGAGCGACAGCGATCTGCGTCGAGAGCAGGCTGGAGGCGAACTGGGGTGGGATCCCCGTGTCACCCACGGCCAGGAAGGAAAACCGGGCGGGTCCGGGAAGGGGCGGCGGAGGCGGGCCCTCGCCACGATGGCACGCGAGTACAGCCGCGGCGAGAACCACACAGAGCAGGAAGCGGCGTGCGTCGAAGGACGACGTCGGGCGGCGCATCTGCGGCACTCTAGCGAGCCCGCGGTCCGTCCGGACGCGCGGTCGGCAGAGCTGTCACGTGGCCGGTGAGCCGATATCGCCGAGCGGCAGCCAGACGGTGAAGGTCGAGCCCACACCGGGCATACTCTCGAGCTCAATCGAGCCGCCGTGCGCGCGTGCGATCTCACGGGCGATCGGGAGGCCCAAACCTGAGCCGGGCACCTCTTGTCTCGCGCCCGTGCGGTGGAAGCGCGCGAAAACCCGCTCCTGCTCCCCTTTCGGGATGCCGACGCCGGTATCGCGTACCCGTACCGCGATGCGACCGCCGTGCAGCGAAGCCTCGATCGTCACCCTGCCGCCTGCGGGCGTGTACTTGATCGCGTTGTGCAGGAGGTTCGCGAATAGCTGGTGCAGCCACGTCGGGTCACCGGAGATCGAGACATCGGGACAGCTGGTGCGGCGAAGCTCGACCTTGTGCTCGTCGGCCACGGGCTCAAAGAAATCCATCACCTCGTCAAGCAGGGGGAGCAGAGCGACCGAGGCGCGCCGCGTCGGATCAATTCCCGCCTCCGAGCTTGCGAGCCGCAGCATGGCGTGCACCGCGTCGCCAAGCGTCTCGACCTCTTCCAAAAGCCCGGAGAGGACCCCGCGGTACTCGGATGGGGTGCGGTCCTTTTCCAGGGTGACCTCGATCTGGCTGCGCAGCGCAGCGAGCGGCGTGCGCAGCTCATGCGCCGCGTCGGCGGAGAATTGTCGCATGCGTTCCATGCTCTCACGCAGGCGGGCAATCATGTCGTTCAGTGTCGCGGCCAGTTGGTCGAGCTCATCCCCGGAGCCCGTGGTGGGAATCTGCTCGTCGAGGTTCGCGCCAGTGATGCGCCGCGCCGTCGTCGTGATTTGTGCAATCGGGCGCAGGCTGCCCCGAGCGAGAAGCCAGCCCGTGCCCAGCGTGAGCAGCAGCAGGAGCGGCAGCGCGAGCACCATTACCCAAGCCAAGTGTCGAGCGCGCTCTTCAAAGCGGTGCTGCGAAACTGCGACTTGGACGATGCCGTTCGGTGCGCGGGTCGCGAGCACAAGAAAAGGAGAGCGATCCCCAAAGTCTGCCTTGTAGACCGCCGGCGTAGTCCGGCCCCGGATCACTTCGCGAGGAACCTCAAGGGTATGTCCTTGCAGTGAACCACGCGCAATCAGGAGGTTCCCGGCCGGGTCGTAGACCGCGATTCCCAGCATGACGCCGGGTTCGGCGGAAGCGACGTGGCGCTCCACGTATTCCGTGAGGCCTTCGCTCGAGCCCGTGCTGTCGGCAAGCTCTTGAACGAGCTCCTGCGCCTGGAGCTCGAGTACAAGCCGGGCGTCCTGCTCGAGATTCCGGTCGATGCGGGCATACACATAAAAGGCGAAGATAGAAATGCTGACGAGGAGCGCTGCAGTGTAGCGGACCGCCCATTTTGTCTGGATCGAAAGAGGCGCCCGCGCGAGCGCCACCTACGCCGATCTCCCGATACCTTCGCGCTCTTCGCGAGGTGCATTGCGCTGGTCGAGCACGTAACCCACGCCCTTCACGGTATGCAGCAGCTTGGGCTCAAAGTCACGGTCGATCTTCCGACGCAGATGGTTCATGTGCACGTCAATGAGATTCGAGTAGGTCTCAAAACCGTAACCCCAGACCTTTTCAGTGATCATCGTCCGCGAAACAACGTGGCCCGCATTGCGAAGCAGGTACTCGAGGAGCGTGAACTCCTTGGGAGTGAGTTCAATGGCTTTGCCGGCCCGGTGCACGGTGTGGCGCTGCACGTCGAGCTCGAGGTCGGCGAGGGTAAGCCGGCCGCTCCCGGGCTCATTCAGGCGACGCCGCGCGATCGCCCGAATGCGGGCCAAGAGCTCCGCAAACGCGAACGGCTTCGGCAGATAATCGTCCGCCCCGAGGTTCAGCCCCTTCACCCGGTCCGCTACTTCACCTCGCGCCGAGAGAAAGAGCGCGGGCGTCTCGATGCCGGCGTTGCGCAGCTCGCGCAGAAGATCGAATCCGTCCCGCTCCGGCAGCATCACGTCGAGCAGCAGAAGGTCGTAGGCACCACCCACAGCCCGCTCGAAACCCGTCTTGCCATCGGAGGCGACGTCGACGACAAAGCCGTGCTCTCGCAAACCTTTATGAATGTATTCGCGCGCAACAGGGTCATCCTCGACGTACAGGATCTTCATAGCCGCAAGGTCCCGAAAATGGGTGAAGATGCCATGAATCGCATGCGCGTCTTACCTTATCCTTTTGCCACGGCCCACGCAGCGCTCAATGGAGGATCCATGCCGTCCCTGCCCGACCCCCTGCATCCGATGGTTGTTCACTTCCCCATTGTCTTCGCGGCATTGCTGCCCTGGATTGCGCTCGGCGTCCCGCTCGCCACGGCGCGCGGCTGGCTGCCTCGACGCGCCTGGGCCGCGGTGGTCCTCGCCGCGGCCCTGGTCGCGGGCGCGGGATGGATGGCCGAGGAGACGGGAGAAGACCAGGAGAAGCGCGTCGAAAAAGTCGTCGCCAAGGATCTGGTCGAGCAGCATGCGGAGCGCGCGGAGCACTTTGTCGAGCTTGCGGTGGTGACGGCGCTCCTCGCGGTGGGCGGGCTCGTTGGCGGTCGCCCGGGTCGCGTCGCGCGCATCGCGACGGTCGTCGCCTCGCTTGCAGTCTTGGGTGCTGTGGTCCTGACCGGAAAGACCGGGGGGGAGCTGGTCTACAAACACGGTGCGGCGAACGCATACTTGCCGCATCCCCCGGCAGTCGCTCCCTCAAAAGCCTCGCCTGAGGGAGAGCCCGTTGCGCCTGGGGCATCCCCGGACGCGCCCGCGGAAGGCCTCAAACCTTAGCCACGCGCCGACCCGCAGCAGACGCCCGCGCGACCGCTGCCAGCAGCACGCGTACCTTGTCCTGCGCTTCCCGCCACTCCGCCGCAGGATCGGAATCGGCGACAATACCGCCACCGGTGTGGATAAACGCGCGCCCGCCCTGCACGAGGAGCGTGCGGATGACCACACAAAGATCTGCGCCGCCGCGGAGATCGAGATAACCGAGAGCACCCGCGTAGGGTCCGCGGCGCACGGGCTCCAGCTGGTCCAGGATCCTGAGCGCGGCGAGTTTCGGAGCTCCTGTCATCGAGCCGGGCGGAAAGCTGCAGCGCAGGAGGTCGACGAGATCCCGATCCTCGCGAAGGCGACCGATCACCGTCGACACCAGTTGGAAGACCGATGCATGGTCCTCCACCACGCAAAGCTCGCTCACCGCAATGCTCCCGGTCTCGCAGACACGCCCGAGATCGTTGCGCACCAAGTCCACGATCATCACATTTTCGGCACGATCTTTCTCCGAGCCGAGAAGTTCGGCTCGGAGGTGCGCATCCTGCGACGCGCTGGCGCCGCGTGGCCGCGTACCCTTGATCGGTCGGCTCTCGACATGGCGATCGATTGTCAGACGCAGGAAACGCTCGGGCGAACTCCCGACGATCGCCACCTCAGGGAGTTCGAGGTACGCGGCGAACGGGGAAGGGTTCGAACGACGTAACTTCGTGTAGATCGCGAAGGGATCACCCGCAAAAGGGACCTCGAGTCGATGGGTGAGGCAGACCTGATAGACGTCACCCGCTCCGATGTGCTCTTTCACGGTCACGACATGCTTGCCGTACGTGGATTCGTCGAATAGCGGCGACACGACGAGGCTCTCCGCCGCGACGCAAGCGTGCTCTGAATCGCTTGCGGCGGGCGCGACCCGCGGCACACTGGCCTTTGCAATCGCGCAGGCCGCCTGGTCCGCGTGCTTCTGCGCTTGGTCCGGGTTCACCCCGAAGCCAACACCCAATGCAAAGCATCTCCCACAGATATGGTCGAATCCGAGGAGCCGATCGACGAACAGCAGGCAGAGGTCGGGTAGGCCGAGCTCGTCCCGGCCGTGGAATGCGAGATTCTCGATTTGCGAGGCCAGCTCGTGGCCGAAGAACCCGATCGCGCCACCCACGAAGGGAGGCATGTCGGGCGGCCCCGCGGACATGGGGCGCGCCGGCATCAGTGCGCGCACGAGTTCGAGAGGATCGCCGCGAAACAGCGTCGGCATGCCGCGAAGGTCGGGGCGGACGTCGCGGCGCAGCTCGAGCACACTCTCGCGGCCGAACACGCGCAGCACGAGGTAGGGATCGGCGCCCGCGAAGGAGAAGCGGCCGAGCCGGCCGTCCACTCGAGCGCTCTCGAGCAACCAAGGATAGGGCTCGCCGCGAAGCCGTGCGAAGCGCGGGAACAAGCCGCCTGGCGGGGGCGCGAGCTCTCGCACCGCAAGGGCCGTGTGCGAGCGCATGCGTGCACCGCGCCAGTCGCTAGTCACATACCGCGCCGCGCGATGCGCTTCCCACGAGCCGTGCATAGCGTCCGAGGGCCCCGCGCGTGTAACGCGGCGGCGGAGGCGCAAAGCTCGCACGCCTCTTGCCGAGCTCACCGGGAGCAACCTCCAGAGCGAGCGTACGCGCGTTCGGGTCGATCACGATCCGATCGCCATCACGCACGAAGGCGATCGGGCCTGCGTCCACGGCCTCGGGTGCCACATGCGCGACGCAATATCCGTGGGTCGCGCCGGAGAAGCGGCCATCGGTCACAAGCGCGACGTCGGCGCCGAGGCCGGCACCCTTCACTGCAGCAGTCACCGCGAGCATCTCCCGCATGCCGGGGCCTCCCTTCGGACCCTCATAGCGGATGACGATCACGGAGCCCTTTTCGATCCGCCCTTGGGTCAGCGCCTGGAAGGCCGCCTCCTCTCCGTCGAATACCCGCGCTGTACCTTCAAAGCGTCGCAGGTTCCCGCCGGCCGTCTTCATCACTGCGCCATCGGGCGAAAGCGACCCGCGCAGGATGACGATGCCTCCCTCCTTCATCAAAGGACTATCCGCGCTGTGCACCACGTCCTGGCCGCTCGGGAACCGAACTTCGGCGAGATTCTCTGCCACGGTCTTGCCCGTGATGGTCCGCACATCGCCGTGAAGCAGGCCCCGGTCGAGAAGCTCGCGCAAGATGACCGGTACGCCGCCAATCCGATCGAGGTCGGTCATCAGGTACTTCCCGAAGGGGCGCAAATCGCAGAGCTGGGGAGTGCGCCGGGAGATCCGATTAAAGTCATCGAGGCTCACGTCCACCCGCGCCTCGTGCGCGATCGCCAGCAGGTGCAGCACTGCATTGGTGGAACCGCCGAGAGCCATCACCGTGGCGATGGCGTTCTCGAAGGCGTGCTTCGTCAGAATCCGGCTCGGGCGCAGATCCTGCTCGAGGGCGAGGACGCAAGCCCGACCCGTCGCCTGCGCCAGCTCCTTGCGTCGTGGATCCGGATTGGGAAGCGACGCCGACCCTGGAAGGGCGAGCCCGAGTGCCTCGCTGGCAGCCGCCATCGTGTTGGCCGTGAACATTCCCGCGCACGATCCTGTGGACGGGCACGCCTTGCGTTCGAGATCGAGCAGCTCGGCATCCGTCATCTTCCCCGATGCATGCGCTCCGACGGCTTCGAATACATCCTGGATGCTGACATCGTGCCCTTGGAAGCAGCCTGGGAGAATCGTTCCGCCGTACAGGAATACGGACGGCAAGTCGATGCGCGCCATGGCCATCATCATGCCCGGCAGGCTCTTGTCGCAGCCTGCGAGCGCCACGAGGCCGTCAAACCGCTCGGCATGCATCACGAGCTCGATCGAATCGGCGATCACCTCGCGTGAGGGCAGCGAGGCATGCATCCCAGCGTGGCCCATCGAGATTCCGTCGGAGACCGCGATGGTGTCGAAGCGGATGCCAACGGCACCGGCAGCGCGGATCGCATGCTTGGCCAGATCGGCCTGGGCCCCGAGATTCATGTTGCAGGGGGTGACCTCGTTGGCAGCCGCGGCGACACCGATCTGCGGCTTGCTGAAGTCCTCCTCCGAGAACCCGGTGGCGCGCAGCATGGCCCGCGCCGGTGCGCGGGCCGCACCCTCGGTGACGTCGCGGGACCGCGGGCGGGCAAGGGAACGCTTCGGGTCGGGCATGATGACCTCCGGGCTGGCTAGAGTAGCGGCCCAGCGAGGAGAGGATTACCTGATGACGCTTCCGCCGCCCGCCCCCCCGCTTCCCGCAGCGCGCCGGATCTCCCTTGCGCCCCGGACCGGCCCTGGCCAGGCGGGGGGTGGCATCGGCCTGTCTGTACATCAAGCCGGGCGGGGCCCCGCGGTCTTGCTCTGCCACGGCTTCCCGGAGCTCGCCTTCTCCTGGCGCCACCAGCTGCCAGCGCTCGCTGCGGCTGGGTTTTGCGCGATTGCGCCCGACCAGCGCGGCTATGGCGCGAGCGACCGGCCGGGCGAGATCTCCAGGTACGACATCCACCACCTGACCGGCGACCTCGTGGCACTGCTCGACGCTCTCGGCATCGAAAAGGCAGTCTTCGCCGGCCACGACTGGGGTGGGCTCGTCGTTTGGCAGATGCCGCTTCTCCACCCCGACCGCACCGCGGGCGTGGTCGGCATCAACACGCCCTTCCTGCCCCGGGGCCCCGTCGCGCCGACCCAGCTCATGCGGGCTCTGGTCGGCGGTCAGGACGAGAAGATGTACATCCTGTGGTTTCAGAAGCCCGGAGTGGCCGAGGCGGTGATGAACGCGCGCGTTCGGCTCGTGTTTGAACGGTTGATGCGCAGCGCGATTCCGTTCGAGCAGCTCGCCACACGCAACGCCGCATCTGGCGGAGACATGAACCCGTTCCGCCGCCTCGATGAACTGCCCGAGATCGGTGACCCGATCCTCACGCCCGACGAGCTCAACTACTACGTCCGCACCTTCGAGCGCACAGGGTTCGACGGTGGGATCCACTGGTACCGCAACCTGGACCGCAACTGGGAAACCACGGCCCAGACCGCGGGCGCAAAAGTCGCCGTGCCCGCTCTCATGGTGACCGCGGAGTGGGACCCTGTTCTGCGCCCGCAGATGGCTGCAGGCATGCAGGCGTTTGTGCCGGATCTTGAGACCGTGATGATCGAGAAGTGTGGGCACTGGACGCAGCAGGAGAAGCCTGAAGAGCTGAACCTCGTGATCACGCGCTGGCTGCGAAAGCGCTTCCTCTAGCGCGCGTCGATCTGGCCAGTCGGGAAGGCCCGGAAGGCTCGCGGAGCTGGCCGCGCTGTGGAGAGCGATTCGTCGCACGGAGAGCCCGCCGCGGAAGCCTCCCTTTGATCTGTCGTGAGGACGGCCGCCGCCCGCAGTCCGGCTCACGATCGCCAACACGTGGCAATCGGACGTCGCTTTTTCGGCACGTCCTTTGTCCCCAACCGTTAGAATCGCCCGCGAATGGCTGCCCCGGTGCCCGACGCCCTGGCAACGCGCTCTCGACCGGCGGGCGCGGGAGCCCCGCCCAGCAACGCGTACGCGCGCTACGTCCTCGTGGTTCTCGTCCTCGTGTATGTACTCAACTTCCTCGACCGGCAGATTCTTTCGATCCTCTCCGAGCGCATCAAGGCCGACCTCGGTCTCACGGATGCGCATATGGGGTTCCTGTACGGCACGGCGTTCGCC
>DATFYN010000194.1:0-2598 GCA_035315025.1 Myxococcota bacterium | reverse complement strand
AGGCCCTATCGGACATGATCTTGGCGAAGGACCCGAAGCGAGTTGAGGCAGCGCTGCGCCGCTTCCCTGACCCCGAGGCTTTCCTGCAGCACCTCGAGCGGTTCGGACGCGATGAGACGGAGGGCGCTGCTTGAGCGTGGGCCTGTCGTTTCCGAAAAGTTGGTTCACATTGGAAACGCTGAGGTTTTCGGTGCTCTGGACTATGCCGCAAGTGCGACGCCCGCCTCGATCGGGCGTCGCACTGGGTGTAGCGGCCCCCCGCTACCACCGAGCCGCGTGGCTCGATCAGCGGGCTTACCGCTGTGGCGTCGAGCAGCCATCCAGCAGCCCGGCAAGCCCTGTTCTCGGGGCTATACCGCCTCCTCCCGCAGGCCTTGGCTGAGGCCGGCCAGCTGGACGGGGACGCCGCGCGCATTCTCGTCTTCCCTGTCCGCGTGCACGAGCCACATCTCTGCCGCCGGTCGCCAAGGCGGATGCCAGAGAAGGGCTTTTGCGCGTGCCTCGTCGTACGATCGGTCTCCGGATGCGCGCGCGGGCGAGATGCGCGGCTCGTCGCCATCACGCTCCGTCCCCGAACCGACAGTCGCGCGTGCCGGCCGTGATACGCTCGCAGGTGTGACGACCCTTCTGGTTCCGAACCTCGTGAACCCGTCAGACGGTGATCCGGGCCTCTACGTATCTCTCGCCCACGAGGGAAGCGCGCTTCTCTTCGACCTCGGCGACAACCAGCCCCTCGCGCCGCGGGAGATCCTCCGGGTCAGGCACGTCTTCGTCTCCCACGCCCACGTCGATCACTTCATCGGCTTCGACCGTGTGCTACGGCTCTTCCTCGCCCGGGATCGCGTGCTTGTCCTGCACGGCCCGCTCGGCATCGCTCGGCACGTCGAGGGAAAGCTCGGCGGCTACACCTGGAACCTCTCGCGCGACTATCCGTTCGTCATTGACGTGCGGGAGATCAGGCCGGCGGGCGTGACGCGCGTGCGCTTCGCCGCGTCTACCGGCTTTCGCCCGGAGCCCTTCGGTGCGGCCCCCTTCGACGGCATCGCCCTCGACCATCTCGCATTCCGCGTCGAGGCAGCGGAACTCGATCACGGGATTCCGTGCCTCGGCTTCGCCATGCAGGAGAAGGCGCGGCTGCACGTGCGGCCGGAGGCGCTCGTCGCCGCCGGCCTCACGCCGGGTCGCTGGCTCACCCAGCTGAAGCGCGATGTCCGCGCAGGGCTCCCGGACGACGCGCTCGTGCCCGCGGACGACGCGCCTTCCGATCGCGCGGTCTTCCGGCCGCGCGGCGAGCTCCGGGCTCGGCTGCTCCTCGAGGCGCCGGGGCAGCGCCTCGCGTACGTCACCGACGTCGCCTTCACCGCGGAGAATGCCCGTCGCATCGTCGCACTTGCGCGCGGTGCGGACGTCTTCTTCTGTGAGGCGGTCTTTCTTGACGCGGATCGCGCTGAGGCCGCCCGACGGGCGCATCTCACGGCGCGCCAAGCGGGGAGCCTCGCACGGGCGGCGGGCGTGCAGCGGCTCCAGGTATTCCACGCGTCGCCACGCTACGCCACGCAGCCCGGCGCGCTCGCGGCCGAGGCGGAGGCGGTGCTGCAGGGCGCGCTCGAGCCGGACGTGCCCGAGGACGCGGCCTAGCCGAGCGCGGATCGAGACAGCGCAGTTCCCGGACCGCGCTCTATCTGCTCCAACGAAGCACGCTATCTCAGCCCTGTCATCTTGGGCAGCGTGGTCTGACGGAGATGAAGTATCACGTATACAAGAATGAAATGCACTACAACCCAGGCCGGCAATTTCGGTTTAACGAGCACGCCTGGCCTGGCATCGGGATAACGGCGAGGACACACGCGCTCGAACTGCGGAAGTTGGACTTCGCGACTCCCAGTTGGCAGTTGGACATGTACAACGCACGCGGCCAGCCAAGTGGCGTCCTCGTTGTTCGATTCAACGCACCACCGCAGGACCCTCGACCCTAAGCTAAGAGCGCGACGAGCGCCCGAGGCCCACGGCCCCGAGCGCCCGTGCCCCGACTCCGGCTGCTACTTGGGGGGAGACGCCGGAGTGGTCCGCGGCCCGGTGATGGCCGCGAACGTTTCGCCGATAGCCGCAAGCGCCGAGGCGCCAGCGTGCACCTTCGCCTCGTGAGCGATGTCCGCGAGCGAGATCAAGATGCCCCGCCTCATCAACGATGGGGAGTCTCCTCACCTGAGCTTCCTTCATCTTCTCCATCGCGTCTTCCAGCGTCACCGCCGGCGTGCATGAGTAGATCTTGCGCGCCATTGCTGAATCGACCTAGATCTCGGACAGGTGCGCCCCTGGGTGTACGCGGCCATGCAGATGTCGCGGTCGGTCCCACGTCCCAACTTCTTTTTCCAAGCCCTCCTCATCCACGATCGGCACGATGCCGCAGTCCTGTTCCCAGAGGATCTACGCGGCGCAGTTCAGGGGATGGGACGGCCTGCACGCCCGGACATCTTTCGTCATGAGTCGTTCGATCTTCCCCGATCTCTCCTTGCCCTTTGCGGGCTTATTTAATGGCGATCGTCTTGGGCTTGGTCTCCTCCCGCTTCCCGATCCGCAGCGTGAGGATGCCGTCCT
>DATFYN010000193.1:0-13301 GCA_035315025.1 Myxococcota bacterium | reverse complement strand
CCCGGAGGTCCGTGGACTGCACCATCGATACGAGCGAGTCGCAGCGTGACGCGCGATGGAGTTATCGGAACGGACAGGGTCGCAACCCGCCCGTCCGGGCGCCTGGACGAGCGTCAGAACCAAACCGGCAACCCCTCCGCTTGACGAGTACTCGTACAGAAAATGCCCGTTCGGCTTGGCAATCTGCTCCGCGCAATAGCGCGCCTACTCGCGAAGAAGAAGGCACCGGAAATGGTGGTCGGTCATGGGAGAGATCTCGGACGCGTGATCGCGTTCCCAGTGCTCCTCGGACTCCACCATCGCTACCAGCGAATCGCAGCGTGAAGCGTGATCGGGTTATCGAAAGCGACAGTCATCAGAGTAGTTGCATGAACTGTTCAACGGTCAGACCCTCTTCTGTGATGATGCGCCTGAGAGTGCCGGCACGGACCCGCTTGTGGTCGGGGACGACGACACGTGAATACGGTTCGTCGCGGCGGAGCACCATGTGGCTGCCGCTCTGGCGACGGAACACGAAGCCGCCGCGTTCCAAAGCGGCGCGAACCTCTCGGCCGGACAGATCGGTGGGGAGCTTGGCCACGATCGCGCGTCCTATTACGCGGCCTCAACTTCGACGAACTCCTTGCCGGCCTCCGTGGGGATCGGATCGCCAGCATCGCGGCAGTCCTCCACGTAAAGCTCAATCGCCTCACGGACGTTGACGAGCGCCTCGGAGCGGCTGTCGCCTTGGCTGACGCATCCGGGCAATGCCGGAACGGTGGCGACGTAGCCCCCATCTGCTTCCTGTTCCAAAACGACCGTGTAACGCATCGATGATTCTCCTGGCATCTCTTCTTGTTGGCCAAATTCCTAGGCTTGGCCGATCAGGAAGCAAAGCCTGGCCATAGGGGTGTCCATGTTCCTTCGCGCTTTAGGATAAGCGATTCGAGCGGGGTTTTCCCTGACGAAGATTCGGTCAGCCGCGTAAACGTGGATGTCTTTCTGGTTGCGCCTATCTGGATCGACGGCAGCGCCTGGGGCCTGGGGTTCTTCTGAACCCCAGCTAAGCAGCCCATGCCCATTCAGGTTGCAAGCGCGTAACGGCGGGAGTCGGCAATCGTACGGAGCGCCCCCCCGATTAGAACCCCCGTGTTCGCGCCGCCCATGTCGTGGATCACGGCGTCCAGGGCGGCCATGGTTCGCTTCAAGCGCCGGTTGCACTCAAGTTGCACTCAAGTCCCCGGCGAGCTAAGTGACCGAGATTATTGGAGATGACGTGCACCAGAGAGGTTCGAGTCCTCTCTGCCGCACCACCCATCCATTTCGGCGGACAATGCGCGATGAAGGCAATAACCTATCACGGGCCCAAGGACTTCCGCGTCGAGCACGTGCCCGATGCGCGCCGCGAAACGGATACTGACGCCGTGGTCCGGGTCTCGCGGTCGGCGATCTGCGGATCGGACCTGCATCTCTGGCACGGCACGATGCCGATCATCGAAAGCGGATTCGTGGTGGGCCACGAGTTCGTGGGGGTGGTGGAGGATGCCGGCCCCGCGGTGCGCACCGTCCGCCGGGGGGACCGCGTTCTCACGTCCGCCTTAATAGGCTGCGGAAGCTGCTCGCCTTGCCGGAGCGGACTCTGGAGCGGCTGCAGCGTCTTTAGCACGAGCGGCGGGCAGAACGTCTTCGGTTTCTCGACGGCGCTGCCTGGAGGCCAGGCCGAAGCCGTACGGGTCCCCTTCGCGGACACCAATCTCTTTCGGATCCCCCGCGATCTCTCCGACGAGCAAGCGCTCTTTCTGACCGACATCCTCCCGACGGGCTATATGGGCGCCGAGCTCGCCGAGGTCGGCCCGGGCGATGTGGTGGTGGTCTTGGGCTGCGGTCCGGTGGGCGCTTTTGCCCAGCGCAGCGCCCAGCTGCGCGGTGCGGCCCGGGTGATCGCCGTAGACCTCGATGAGGGACGGCTCGCCCGCGCTCGAGACCGCGGCTGCGAGGCCCTGAACCCGAAAACCGACGATCTCTCCGCACACGTTGCGCAAGCCACCGAGGGCCGCGGCGCGGACGCCGTGATCGAGGCCGTGGGACGGGGCGACTTGCTCCTCAAGGGGATCGAGATCGCAAGGGCAGGTGGCCGCATCGCGGCGATCGGAGTGATCAGTGAGCCCACGGAGGTGCCATTTCTTGCGCTTTTCCTCAAGAACCTCACCCTGCGCAGCGGGCTCGTGAACCCGCAGCGCTACGTTCCGCTTCTCGTGCCGCTCATCAAAGCCGGGCGCATCGACCCGACAGAGATCATCAGCCACCGGATGCCCCTTGCAGAAGGCGTACACGGCTACGAGATCTTCGCCTCCCACGCGGAGAACGCGCTCAAGGTCGTGTTGCAGCCGTAGCCCGCACGGAGCAAGGAGACAGGAAATGGACCGACTCGCTGGCAAGATCGCGCTCGTCACGGGCGGCGGCGCCGGGATCGGCGAGGCGATCGCGACGCGATTTGCGGCCGAGGGCGCGCAAGTCCTGGTGAACGATCTCTCGAAACCGGCGGCCGAGCGGGTGGCCCACGCGGTGGGAGGCGTGCCCTTCATCGCGGATGTCTCCGATTCCGCCGCCGTGGGCCGCATGTTCGAAGAAGTAGCGGAACGCTTCGGGCGACTCGATGTGCTGGTCAACAACGCGGGCATTGCCGGCCACGAGAACGACCCCGACGCGGCGACGCTTTTCACGAGCCTCGCACTTCAGCAGGCGCAGGAGCTCGCCACAGAGGGCAAGGTGCGCACCCACACCGACCGGACCGTGAATACGACGGACGAGGATTGGCTGCGCATGATTGCCGTTCACTTGCACGGCACGTTCTTCTGCACGCGAGAAGCGCTCAAGATCATGGGACCGCAGCTCTCGGGCGCGATCGTCAACATGGGCTCGATTATGGGCACGACCGGCGGAGGCGGCGCCCCCGCCTACTGCGCAGCCAAGGGCGGAGTCCTCGCCCTCACCCGGTCGCTTGCACGCGAGCTCGCCTCCCGGGGCATTCGCGTGAATGCAATCGCGCCGGGCTGGATTGAAACCGCGATGACGGCGCCTCTCGCGCCTTTGCGCGGGCTGCTCGAAATGCAAACTCCCCTCGGCCGCATGGGAGGCCCGGACGACATCGCCTGGGCCGCCGTTTACCTCGCGAGCGACGAGGCCGGTTTTGTGACGGGCCAAGTGCTCTCGCCGAACGGCGGTTGGTACATGAGCCAGTAGGCCCGCCGCCTAGACGATCGACCATCCTCCATCGACCGCCAGGGTCTGGCCGGTCACAAAACTCGAGGCATCGGAGGCCAGGAAAAGGACAGGGCCCGCAAGCTCCTCGTCGCGTCCGGTGCGGCCCATGGGCGTTCGCCCGCGGGCCCACTTCATCGAACGCTCGTCGCCAAACAGGTCCGCGGTCATCTCACTCAAGAACCAGCCCGGAGCGAGGGCATTCACACGAATCCCGCGCCGAGCCCACTGGGCCGCAAGCTCGCGAGTCAGGTTGATGACGCCTCCCTTCGCCGCGGCATAGGCGGCCTGGGGAACCTGGCCTACACCGACCATGCCGAGTACGGACGCGACATTGACGATGCTCCCGCCGCCCGCAGCCAGCATCGCGCGTCCGAAGCGCTGCGCACACAGGAAAGCGCCGACAAGGTCGACCTCGATCGTGCGCCGGAACTCGGAAGCGGGCTGCAGCTCGGCGGGTGTGATGGTCGTGATCCCTGCGTTGTTAATGAGGACGTCCGCGCGCCCGAAGCGCTGGAGCGTCGCAGCGACGAGCGCGTCAACCTCCTCCTCCTGGCTCACGTCGCACGACACGGCGAGTGCCGAAGCCCCCTCCGCCACGAGCTCCTCCGCGAGTGACTCGAGCTGCGCCTTGCGACGCGCGGCGAGCACCACCCTTGCGCCCGCGCCGGCAAGCGCGCGGGCGAATGCGACACCTAGCCCCGACGAAGCACCAGTCACGACGGCCACACGACCATCGAGCCGAAAGCGCGCGCAAGGGTCTTCCATCTTCCTGCCTCCCTTCTTCGATGTGTCGCTCGCCCGGCGTGACGGCAGCTCGCTAGGTCTCGGTCACCCGACGGATCCAGCGCAGGTACACGTCCAGCGGCTGCGCTCCCATGACGAGCGCGCCATTCCCCTCAAGCACGACGGTGGGAACGCCCGTCACTCCAAGCTCGATCGCCTCGTCATGCTGCCTCAAGACGCTGCGCAAGATCTCAGGATCGTCGACCCGCGCGAACTCCTCGGACGCAAGTCCGGCCTCTTCCCAGAGTTCACGCAGTGTGACCTCATGGGTGATGTCCTGGCTCTCGCCGAAGTACGCGCGGAGCAGCCCTGCGTGGATGCGTTCGAAATGCTCCTCACCAAAGAGCGCCGCGGCCTTGGCCACGAGGTGCGGCGGTACGCTGTGCGTGGGGGGACCCGCACCACCCTGCCAGACCTGGAAGGTCCCGGCGTCAGGCTCTCCAGCAGGGCGCAGCCACGATTCGGTGTAAGATCGAAATTTTTCGAGGTCCCGGCCAGACCCCGAGCGCGGTCGCAGCAGAAAACTGCGCCATTCGAGTCGCAGCAAAGGAGCGAACTCCTCGCGAATCCGCCGGAGCCGCACTGCCGCGTTGTAGCACCAGGGGCAAAGGTAGTCGGAGTAGACGACGAGGTGTGCGGTCGGCACGCGTTCTCTAGCGGAGCGGCCGGTAGCTGCCGGCGTGGTACACCAGTGGCTCCGCCGGCTGCGTCTCGATCGCTTCCACAAGACCCACGTAGATCACGTGGTCACCTGCGTCATGCGCGCTCACCACACGGCAATCAAGCGCGGCGACGACGCCGCGCAAGATGGGAGCGCCGGTTACCCCTTCGTACCACTCCACGCCTTCGAAGCGCCGATCCTCGTCTTTCTTGGACGCGAAGCGATTGGACAGAGCCTCCTGTCCCGCGGCGAGAATGTTCGCGGCGAAGACTCCTCCTTCGGCGATCAAGGGATGGGTGTTGGATGTCTTGTCCGCACACACGAGGACAAGGGGCGGAGTGAGAGAAACACTCGTGAAGGCGGAGACCGTCATGCCGTGGATCCGCCCGCCGGAGCGCGCGGTCACGATGGTGACTCCGCTCGGCCAGTGGCGGAGGCCTTCGCGGAACTCGTCTTCGGTCACCGGCAATCGAGCCCCCCTTCGGTCCGTGTTCTGTGGCCAAATGTACCGGGCAGCGGGCTTGGTGGCACAAACGGTCAGGGGCCCTCTCCCCGTGTGCTGGGAGGCGTTGTCGGACTGCTCGATCGACCGTATTCTGCGCGCAAGTCGCACACCAGCCCGTATTCTCGCCAGCCAAGGAGAAGTGAGCCCATGAGCGTTGGATACAACCGGCCCCTCTATATCCTGCCTTTCGATCACCGCGGCTCGTTTCAAACCAAGATGTTCGGCTGGAAGGGTACGCTCACAGCGGAGCAGACCGCGGAGGCCGCCGCGACCAAGCGCGTCGTCTACGACGGTTTCCTAAAGGCCCTGGGCGAGGGCGTGCCGCAGGCACGGGCTGGGATCCTGGTGGATGAGCAGTTCGGTGCGGATATCGCGCGCGACGCCGCCAAGCGCAAGATCGCGCTGGCGATGTGCATCGAGAAAAGCGGCCAAGACGAGTTCGACTTCGAGTACGGCGAAGACTTCGCGAAGCACATCGAGGCCTTCAATCCCACCTTTTCCAAGGTGCTCGTGCGCTTTAACCCCGAAGGCGACGCTGCGATGAACACGCGCCAAACCGCGCGCCTCAAGCGTCTGTCCGACTACCTCCACAAGACCGGGCGCAAGTTCATGTTCGAGCTTCTCGTCCCGGCGGAGAAGGCTCAGCTCGAGCGCCTTGGTGGCGACAAGAAGGCGTACGACCGCGAACTCCGGCCTGCCCTCATGATTCGTGCCATCGAAGCGCTCCAGAACGCCGGGGTTGAGCCAGACGTGTGGAAGATCGAAGGCCTCGACAAGCGCGAGGACTGCGTGCGCGTCGTTCAGGCCGCGCGACGTGGCGGCCGCAGCGAGGTCGGTTGCATCGTTCTCGGGCGCGGCGAGGATGACAAGAAAGTGCTGGAGTGGCTGCGCGCCGCGGCCGGCGTGCCGGGGTTCATCGGCTTCGCGGTGGGACGGACCACGTTCTGGGATCCGCTTGTCGCCTGGAGGGAGAAGAAGCTCACGCGCGAGGAGGCAGCGGCGAAGATCGCCTCAAACTACAAAGGCTGGGTCGAGCTGTTCGAGAAGGCGTCCTAGGCGACGACACGCGCACGGAGCGAGGGCGGGGCCACGGGACCTCGCCCCCGCGTCTGGCCTAGTACTCGCCTTCCTCAGCCTGGGTTCCTTCCGGCAGGCTCACGGCGTCGATCTTGCGCGCGTCCTTCTTGTTCGGATCCGAGGCGCCTGGCTTCCAGTACACGACGACGATCTGGCCTTCCTTGAGATCATCGAGCTTGGCCGGCTTGGCCTTCACCGTGACCGTCGTCCGCGTGAGAACCGAACCTTCAGCGATCACACTGAAAAGCACGTCCTTGCCCTTCTCTTTCACGAGAACCGTTCCCGCATCCTTGTCCCACTTCACGAACTTCCCGGCCGTCCTCTCCGTCTTGACCGCCTCGTCTGCCGAAGCGGTGGACACGACGCTACCAACGATCCACACCGCGGCGAGGGCGACCGCCGCGATCCTTGTGAGGCTACGAACAGTCCGGAGCTGCATGACGCTTTGCTTCCTCCCAGGTCTCTGGTTTGTCGAGCGCACCGCCGGGGCAAGAAACTACACGCTTTCGGATGGCTGCGGGAAGGGGGTATCCGCGCCTCACCCTGCCGCCCTCGAGGGGCGCCTCCGGGCCGCTTCAGCTGCGGCCGTAGCGGTGGACGATCGGCAGCCGGCGGCCGGCCCCGAACGCCTTCGTCGAGCAGCGAAGCACGAGCGGCGCCTGCCGCCGCTTGTACTCGTTGCGGTCTAGCCGGTCGACAATGCCCCGCACGAGGGCTGCCGAGGCGCCGGGCGGCGGGACGATCCCCGAGACCCCGAGCCCACCCTCGATGGCCTGTTCAAGCACGGCGTCGAGCACCTCGTAGGGCGGGAGGTCGTCCTGGTCGAGCTGGCCGGGGGCGAGCTCCGCCGAGGGGGGCTTCACGATCGAGCGTGCCGGGATCCGCTCTCCCGTGCGGTTGGCGTAGCGTGCGAGTGCATACACATCGCGCTTGTAGACGTCGCCGAGAACTGCAAGGCCGCCCACGGTATCGCCATAGAGTGTGCAATAGCCGATCGACAGTTCGCTCTTGTTCCCGGTCGCGAGCACGAGTCGCTGCTCCCAATTGGAGATCGCCATGAGGAGCGCTCCCCGAATCCGCGACTGGATGTTCTGTTGCACCACCCCATAGTCATCCCGTCGGCCGAGAAGGTCGCGGAAGGCGCGCAGACAGGCCTCGTAGATCGGCACGATCTCGATCCGCCGCAGCTCGATCCCGAGGTTGCGCGCGAGGGCCTCCGCATCCGCCACGCTGTGCGGGGAGGAGAACGGGCCGGGCATGGCGACACCGAGGACGCGTTCAGCGCCGAGCGCCTGGACGGCGAGATGTGCGGTTACGGCCGAATCGATTCCGCCCGAGATCCCGATTACGGCGCCGATCGGAAGGCCCTGCTTTAGAAAATAGTCGCGGATCCCGACCACAAGGCCGCGCTCGAGCTGGGCCACCCCTTCGGGCTCGACGACCGCGTCGGGCGCGATCCCTGGTTCCGCCAGAGCGAGATCGACGACCTCGAGGGTCGACTCGAAAAGCGGGAGGGAGGCCCGAACTTTCCCCGAAGCATCGACCACGAAGGAGCCGCCGTCGAAGATCAGCTCGTCGTTGCCTCCCACCTGGTTCACAAACACCGTGGGGACGCCGTGGCGTCGTGCGGTGTCGGCGAAGATCTCGCGCCGCAGACGCGCCTTGCCGACATGCCAGGGCGAAGCCGAGAGGTTCACGAAGAGGTCCACGCCCGCGCGAGCGAGTTCGCTCGCGGGGTCGACTGCGTACGGGACTCGGCTCGCCCAGAGGTCCTCGCAGACCGTGAGCCCCAGCCGCTCGGCCCGTGCGTGGCCCAGTAGCGCGGGTTCGCGTGTCAGAGCGGGCTGGAAGTAGCGACCCTCGTCAAAGACGTCGTAGGTGGGGAGGAGCGACTTCCCGCGGACCGCGACCCGCTCGCCGCTTGCGAGCAAGACGGCGGCGTTGAGGAGCGCCTTCGGACGGCCACTTTCAAAGGGCAGGACGGCGCCCACGGCGATCGCGATGCGGCGCGCTGCGCCTGCAAGGATCTCGAGCTCCCGGACCTGGTCCTCGACGAAACCCTCGCGCTCCAGCAGATCCAGGGGCGGGTAGCCCGTCAGCGCAAGTTCAGGCAGCACAACGAGCTCGGCGCCCGCGGCCTCCGCCTTCGCGGCCGCCTCCTCGGCGAGCCGGCGGTTGCCGGCGAGATCACCCACGGTGGGATTGACCTGAGCGAGGGCCACGCGCACGGCGGCGAGGATCGGACGCAGCACGCAGAGCGTCAAGCCGAACGCGCCGCGGGCTCTCCTTGCAGGAACTCAAGCACATAGGGACCGATCACGTCGAGCGGACGCAGGCCCGGCGCGAGCTCTGTGGCGAGCGCATAGAGCAGGGAGAAAGCGCGCGACCACATGACGAGGCCATCGGGCAGCTGGAAGCTCTGGATGCGCTTCATCTGCGTACGCATGCGACCGAAATACTCGCCGAAGTCGAGGTTCGCAACCTCTTTGGGTGTCAGATTGAAATATGCGGGATCGAACGAGATTTTTGCAATCTCTTTCACTGCTGGGAGATCGCGCTCACGCACGATCCCGGCTTCGAGCAGCGAGGCGGCATAGAGCTCGGGGTCGCGCTGCACGGACGCGATCACGTTCTTGCGGATCGCAGCACGCAGATCCGCTGCAACGCGCTTGTTCATGCCGAAATCGACGATGACGATACGGCCCTCGGAATCGACCAGGAGATTTCCGGGATGCGGGTCGCAGTGAAAGAAGCCGTCGCGGAACATCATGTGAAGAAAGGCCCGGGAGGTCCAGAGCACGAGATCTTGAAGGTCCCTGCCCCGCGCGGCGAGCGCCGCGCGGTCATTGATGCGCACGCCCTCGAGAAACTCCATGGTGAGCACGCGGCGCGTCGTCGTGTCCCAGCGGATCGCCGGAATGAGCACACGCGCTGCGACTTCTGGGTCGTGGGACAGGTTCGACGCGACCTCCTCGGCCGCCTTCCCCTCGCGCACGTAGTCCATCTCGCCAAGCAGGGCTTCCCGGAGCTCGCGGTAGACCTGCATGAGATCTGCGACGGTGAGGAAGTTAAAGAGCCAAAGACCGAGCTTTGTCATCGCGAGGTCGACGGCGACGGAGCGCTCGACGCCGGGATAGAGAACCTTCACGGCCACTTCTTGTCCGTCGCGTGTGCGGGCCCGGTGCACCTGGCCAAGGCTCGCGGAAGCGAGGGGAGTCGCTGAGAAACGCTCGAAGACCTCCTCTACCGGGGCACCGAGCTCCGCCTCGACTTGCGCCGCGATTTCCCCATAGGGATGCGGGTCGACGCGGTCTTGCAGCTTCGCAAGCTCCTCTGTCACCTCGAGAGGCATGACATCGATGCGCAGACTCGCTACCTGACCGAGCTTGATGAGGCCACCCTTGAACCGGGTCGCGACGCCGACGAAGCGCTGCGCAAAACGATGCTGCATCTCAACGAGGTGCATGGGGCCCGCCCGCCAGATCCCGCGGTTATGCAGCACGACGCGCAGGTAGACGAGCGCTGCACGGACGATGAGATCGAGGGACACCAGGGAGCGCTGAAGGAGGGCGGCCAACGAGGGGCCCTTCTGCGGGAGCATAAGACCCAAGGTTAGCTCGGGACCTGGGTCGCTCGCGTCCCCGCTCGCGGCGGGGGCTCGGCTTTGAGGCCGATCTTTCCAGGCGCGATTCCCCTCGACAGAGTCACCTCGGGATGTCTAGTCTGCATAATTGAAGCTCGGACAGTCGGCCGGCCGAGTGCACCGGTGGAGATCAGCAACCGACTTCTATCCCTTCGGGAGACTTATCGAATGCACAGTCCGGCGTCGATCTTGCGCCCGCTTCTCTTTGTGATCGTTGGGCTGACCGCTCTCTGCCTTACCAGCGCGCGGCCGACACGCGCGGACGAGAAGCCCCATGCGACGGGAGGGTTCTTCGGGACCTTCGAAGGCCACTACCTTGAGAACATAGGCGAAAAGACCCGCTGGGGGATCGAGTTCGGACCTCTCGAACCCTTCGGCCGCCCACTCAATGTGTCGCCACAGTGGGGCGGAGGAGGCCGAGTGGGCCTTGGCTACCGTTCTCTGGCAGGCTGGGACGTCGTGGCGCTCGGCGACGCGGACTGGCTTTACAGCGATCGCCAGCAGGTGCAGTCCCCCCTCTTCCTTCCAACCCTCGGGGTTCCTCAATTTTTCTTCGGCGGTTTGCTCAACAGCCAGATGGAGGCCACGGCGCAGACCGCTTACAGCTACGTCGATCTTGAGGGTGGCTACAACGTGAAGCTCGGGAAGTCGATCGATGCGCGGCTCTTCGGCGGCGTGCGCTACGCGAACTTCGATCAAAACATCGAGGTGAGCGGATTCGGCGTAAACCTTTTCAATCCGGCCCAGCTCGATAACACTCGCGAGGTAGGCTTCTGGGGTGTAGGCCCGCGCGTGGGCGGGAGTGGCCGCCTGCGCATCTGCGAGTCGCCCTTCTACCTCGTGGCTTCCACTTCCGGAGCCGTCCTGATCGGCGACATGAAGGTGAGGGACCGGGAAAGCCTCGCCTTCGGCCCGACGATCCATCCCTTCACAGCGTCGCAGACATCGACCACGGGGCGCACAGCGTTCAATGCCGAAGGCGAGCTTGGGGTCCTCTACGACGTCTCGCCCATTCTGCAGGGACTCGACGTGACCGTGGGATACCGTCTTAGCAGCTGGTTTGGCGTGAATGACACGAGAGCGGCGCCCACCCAGGTCGTGACCACAAATTCGACCACGAGCGGCGCGAGCCACGCGAATGTCGTGACGCAGGGAATCTTCCTGCGGCTCAACGTCCGTTACTAGGCGCGAGCGCAAGAAGCGCTTCGCACCCGAGATCGTGAGCCGGCGCTTTGACGGCTACCCATCCCGCGCGAGGAAAACCAAGTCCATGACGTTTGTCCGGGTGGGTCCCGTGCGAAACGTCCCGCCTTCCGCAGCGAAGAAGGCATAGGAATCGTTCTCGAGCAGCGCTTGCTGGGCATCAAGACCGAGGGCTCGCCCTCGCGCGACGGTGCTCCCGTCCGCGAAGGCGCCAGCAGCGTCGGTCGGGCCGTCGCTGCCGTCGGTGCCCGCTGCGAGGAGCCCAATCCCAGGGACGTCCTTCAGTGCAAGCGCCGCAGCAAGCGCGAGCTCCTGGTTCCGTCCACCCCGGCCAGGACCGCGCACGGTGACCGTGGTTTCTCCGCCGGCCAAGACGACGAGCGGGGCATCCACGCACAGGGCGCGGGCGAGCGCAACGAGCCTCTTCCCTGCGACTCGGGCTTCCCCCGCGAAGGTGCGGCTTACGACGATCGCCCGAAGACCCCTTCGCTCTGCTTCGCGGCGGGCGGCGTCGAGCGCATCGCTATTCGCCGCGACCACGCGGGCCACCACGCGACGCAGCGCCGGGTCCCCTGGCTTCGGGGTTTCGAGCCGCTTGCCTTGCGCGCCGGCCTCGAGGTACGCGACGACCGTCCGCGGCACCCGTTCGCGCAGGCCGCGGCGCGCGAGAACCGCGAGGGCATCGGCAAAGGTCGTGGGATCCGCGGTGCAGGGCCCAGAGCCGATTACTTCCAGCCGGTCCCCGATCACGTCGGAGACGACGAGCTCGACGATCGGCGCACCGCGCGCGTGGCTCGCCAGCCGACCTCCGCTTACCGTCCCGAGGTGCTTGCGAACACAGTTGAGCTCCTGGATGTCCGCGCCTTCGGCAAGGAGAGCCGCGGTCGTCCGTGCGAGATCCTCTTGGCGAAGCCCCGGCGGCGGCGCCGTGAGGAGGGCCGAAGCGCCGCCAGAGAGCAGCACGAGGAGTGCTTCTTCCGGCCCGACACTGCGCGCGAGAGCGAGTGCCTCGCGCGCCGCGCGCTCACAGCGCTGATCGGGAACGGGATGGGCGGCTTCGATCGTGACCAGGCTGCGCAGCGGCAGCGCGTGACCGTCCTTTGTCACCGCCAGCCCGCGCACGATTCGGTCGCCCACGAGCTCTTCCAGCGCAGCCGCCATCGTGCAGGCGGCCTTCCCGGCGGCGAAGACCACGAAGCGGCATTCTGGTGCGAAAGAAACGCCCGCGATGGAAAGAGCCCCGCGCTGTCCCGGAACCCGCTCGATCGTGCGCGCCACCGCTGCAGCGGGGTCGACCGCCGAAAGCGCCGCCGCAAACAGCGCCTCGAGTGTCGCCCGAGGAGGCAGAGCGGGTGTCAATGCCCTCGCGCCGTGTGGGCAAAGCCGCTCACTGGCCCTGCGTGCTTGCAGCGCTCGAACGCTTCGCCGGCGGCCGCTTTTTCGGCGCCGCCTTGCAGGCTTCGCGCGCGCGGTCGATCTCGATCGTTTGTGCGGCGACCTGGCCCTCGAGGTCCTGAACGAGACCCTCGTAGGTGGCCTTTAGCTTCTCGTTCTCGGCGCTGCACTCATCGAGCCCGGCTGCGCGCGTCTCGAGGTCGGTCGACTTGCGGGTCAGCTGATCGACCTTCTTCTTCAGCGCATCGCGCTCGCTGCGCATGTCTTCGAGTTGGTCCAAGAGCTTATTGCGCTCGGCGTCAAGGTTTGCCTGGCCCGACGCGAGGCGATCTCGCTCCTGGCGCAGGAGGTCTCGCTCCTGGCTCACAGTGTCGTATTCGGTCTGGGAGACACAGCCAAGGGGCGCGCCGAGCAGGCCCACCGCGATCGCCACACGCAAGGCGGCGGACAGGTCGCTAGCCCGACCTCGCGAGCGTGTGCGCGAGCACCTCATGGATCGTCCCCACGTACTCAAGCTCGAGCCCTTTTAGCAGGTCCGCGGGGATCTCGGCCACGTCAGAGCGGTTCTGCTCGGGGAGGATCACGCGCCGAATGCCTGCGCGCTTGGCCGCGAGCACCTTCTCCTTGATGCCGCCGACGGGCAATACCTTCCCGCGCAGCGTGATCTCACCCGTCATCGCGATGTCGGGATGCGCAGGACGGCCGGTGACGAGGGATGCCAGGGACGTCACCATGGCGACGCCGGCGGAGGGCCCGTCCTTCGGCACAGCACCAGCCGGTACGTGAAGGTG
>DATFYN010000192.1:0-2236 GCA_035315025.1 Myxococcota bacterium | reverse complement strand
TCGCGGCGCGCAAGGAAATAGGTGAGCCTTCCCGCCGTGCCCACACCCGAGAAGCGCCGCCCGGGCGGGAACGCTTGTCCTTCTTGCGAGGGAGCTCTGCGTGGAAACCGCGGACCGCTTGGAGCTCTCCGGTGAGTCCTCCTACGCGGGTCGCCGGAGCACGAACGGCGCCATGAGCCACGCGATTCTCGTGCGCGAGACCGGCGGACCCGAGGTGCTGCGCTTCGAGCCCTATGACCCGGGAGCCCCGGGTGAGAACGCGGTCCGGGTGCGGGTGCGCGCCTGCGGAGTCAACTTCATCGACGTCTATTTCCGCACCGGCCTCTATCCCCGTCCTCTGCCCTTCGTGGCTGGCCTCGAGGGCGCGGGCGAGGTCGAGGCCGTGGGCAACGGCGTCGCGGACCTTCGCATCGGAGACCGCGTCGCCTGGGCGAGCGCTCCTGGATCGTATGCGGGCGCGGTGGTCGCACCTGCCGACCGTCTGGTGCGCATACCGCAGGGCGTCGCCGACGAGGTCGCGGCGGCCGTGATGCTTCAGGGGATGACCGCGCACTACCTGAGCCACGCGGTGCGAACGACGCAGCGCGGCGACACAGCATTGGTGCATGCCGCTGCCGGCGGAACCGGGCTCTTGCTCGTGCAGATGCTAAAGCGCGCGGGCGCGCACGTCCTCGGCACGTGCGGAAACCCGGACAAGGAGGCGCTCGCGCGCGAGGCGGGAGCGGATCATGTGATCCGCTATCGCGAGGTCGACGTCGCGACGGAGGTGCGGCGGCTTACCGGGGGGCGCGGCGTCCACGTGGTCTACGACTCGGTCGGGCAGTCGACCTTTGAGGGCAGCCTGCGCTCGCTGCGTCCGCGCGGGCTTCTCGTGCTGTTCGGCCAGTCGAGCGGAGCGGTGCCCCCCTTCGATCTGCGGCGCCTAAGCGAGCTCGGCTCGCTGTACGTCACACGGCCTTCGCTGGCGCACTACACCGAGGACCGTGAGGAACTTCTGCGACGCGGCGGCGAGGTTCTGCACGCGGTCGAGTCCGGAGTGCTGCACGTGAGGATCGGCGCGCGCTTCCCGCTCCGCGAAGCGCGCGCCGCCCACGAGGCGCTCGAGAGCCGCTCCACCACGGGAAAGGTCTTGCTCGTCCCGTAGACTCGAGTGGCATGCGAAACAGGGTCGTGAGAGCGGGGATTGTTCTGCTCGCGGCGGCTGCCGCGGCGGATGCCCTCTACCTCGCGTGGCTCTGGCCCGACTGGAGCGCGCTGGCTCGCGGCCCGATCCCAAAATCCCGCTTCATCCAGAGCTACGAGGGGACCCTCGCCGACGAGGCACACGACGGCAAGCGCGATCTTCCCGCCCTGCGCTGGATGCCCGTGCCACTCCCCCGCATCCCGCGCATCGTTCAGCGCGCGGTGATCCTCGCCGAGGACGCCCGCTTTTACGAACACGACGGCATCGATCTCGAGGCCCTGCAGGACGCCGCAAACTACGATCTCAACAAAGGCCGCATTGCCCTCGGCGGAAGCACGATCTCTCAGCAGACCGCGAAGAATCTGTTCCTCTGGCCCGCGCGCAGCCCGCTACGCAAGTGGCACGAGCTTGTGCTGACCCTCGTGATGGAGCGTAGGCTCTCGAAATCACGCATTCTCGAGATCTACCTCAACGTCGCGCAGTTCGGACGGGGCATCTACGGCGTCGAGGCCGCCGCGCGCAACTACTGGAGCGTGCCCGCCTCCGCGCTCAGTCGGCGCCAGGCAGCCGAGCTGGCCGCAAGCCTCCCGAGCCCTGACCAGAACAACCCCCAAACGCGGAGCGCCCGCTTCGAGCGACGAGCCGACAAAATCGAGCGTTACCTCGACGCCGCAGGCGAGTAGGAGCACCCATCATGAATGGCGCAGCCTTGCAAATCGATCTCGCCGCGATCGGCGAGGACGTTCCGCTGCTCGAAGGCATCCGCACTTTGCGCGCGATCCGACGCCTTCGATCAGACCCTGTTCCGCCCGGGCTCGTGCGCAAGGTGTGTGAGGCGGGCACCTTCGCGCCGAGCGGCGGAAATCGCCAGCCCTGGATCTTCGTCGCGCTGACCACGCCCGAGGGACGGGCGTTCGTGGCGGAGCGCTACCGGCGCGCGTTCCATGCCTACATCGCCCCCGCGCTCGAGGCGGCGAAGGCTCCCCCCTTTCCCGAAGAAAAGCGTCGCAACATCCGTGCTGCACTGCATCTCGCCGATCACCTGGCAGAGGT
>DATFYN010000191.1:0-3513 GCA_035315025.1 Myxococcota bacterium | reverse complement strand
CCTCCCACACCACATCGAAGCCCGCTTGTCGGCGAGCTCCCCCTGCTCGAGCGCGTCGCGCAAGAGCTTGGCCTCGTCGCCGTCGTCCCAGGGTCGCGGAAGCTGGTGTTCGTAGAAGACGCCGAATTTCATGCGGGCGCTCCGGGAGGGGTTCGAGGGACATCGATTGCGAACGCGTCGGCCAGCGCAGCGGCGCCGCCGAGCGTAAAGCGCACCAGACCTTCAAGGAGCCGCACCCGCGCGGAAGGCCTCTCGTCCTTCGGCAGCTCGAGCAGCTGGGCCACGCAGCCGAGGGAGAGTCCTACCACGAGCTCGGCAAGGAGATCCGCGTCGAGGACGCGGGGAGCACTTTCCGCCGGACGCCCGCGCGTGGAGTCGAGCCGCCGGTAGTCGTCGGCCAGGCTCGCGATCCAGCGCGCGCGGTCTTCGCGCAGGTACTGGCGGACGCGCGGATCGGCGCTGGTACGTTCGACCAGCTGAATTCGCAGGAGGTCCTCGTGGTCTTCCGCCAGCTGAAACACCATCGCGTAGGATCCCCGAACAATGTCGACAAGCGTTCGGCCGGGAGCCGGTCGATGGGTGTCCCGCAGCGCCGCGCGAAAGGCTTCAGCGTGCTCGCGGAGGATCGCCAGCAAGAGGTCGGTCTTGTCCGTGAAGCGGTGATAGAAGGAGCCCACCGAGACCCGCGCGGGGGCCAGGATGTCGGCCTTGAGGTGGGTGCCGGCGAGCCCCTTGCGCGCGAAGGCCGCTCGGCCCGCGGCAAAGAGGCGTTGGTCGGTGGACGCACGGGCGGTGCGGGACACGCGATTAGAATAAATGTTCTAGAACAACAGTTCTAGGTTTCCGAGCCGGCGGGTGCCAAGGCGAGCCCCTACCCTCGGCGGCGTGGCGCGCGACGACTCGAGCCGCACGGTCTACTCCTCCTCCCGCGGCCGCATCTGCGCAAGCTGCGGGCGACCCGCTGCGAGCTGCGTCTGCCGCTCCTCCCCCCGCGCACCGCGGGGAGACGGTGTGGTGCGAGTGCGCCGCGAGGTGCAGGGGCGACACGGCAAGACGGTGACCACGATTTCCGGGGTGCCTCTCCCCCAGGACGCCTTACGCGAGCTCGCTTCGGAGTTGAAGCGGCGCTGCGGCACGGGAGGCTCCGCCAAGGAGGGGGTGATCGAGATCCAGGGAGACCACCGCGAGGTCCTGGTCGCCGAGCTCACGGCGCGCGGCTTCATGGTGAAACTCGCGGGAGGCTAGCCCCGCGGCTCGAGAAGGGCGGCGACCTTCAGCCGGATCAGTCGCGGGTCCGGTAGCGGAGCGCGCGCCGCTGCATCCAGCGCACGGCGAACACGTCCACAAGGCCCACGAAGAGTCGATTGCCGATGCCGTACTTCGAGCGCCCGTGGCGGCGCGGGCGGTGCGCCACCGGAATCTCGACGAGACGTGCACCCTCGATCCGCAGCAGCGTCGGCAAGAAGCGGTGCATCCCACGAAACAGCTTCACCCGGCGCAGGTACGATGTGCGCATCGCGCGCAGCGAGCAGCCTACGTCGGTGACCGATTCGGCTGTCATCCAGTTGCGAAAGCCGTTTCCGACCCGCGAGGAGAGCTTCCTCACCCAGGAATCGTGGCGCTCGGTGCGGATTCCGTTCACCACGTCTGCGCGATCGAGCAAAGCCAGAAGCCGCGGGATATCGGCGGGATCGTTCTGCAGGTCCGCATCGAGGGTGACCGTAATCTCGCCGCGCACCTTGCCAAAGCCCGCCTCGAGGGCCGCCGTCTGCCCCTGGTTCCCGGCAAGCGCTACCGCACGCACCCGAGGATCCCGCGCCGCAAGCTCGCGGATCTTGGCCAGGCTCCCGTCCCGGCTCCCGTCGTCCACGAGAATGATTTCGGCACCGTCCTCGAGGGATTTCAGCGCCTCCGAGAGCTCCTGGTAGAGCTCATCGAGGTTCTCGACCTCGTCATGGACCGGGATCACGATGGACAGCCAGGGGTTCGCGACCATGCGCGACCTTCTCCTCCTCGCGGCGTCCGCGGCTACCGGTCCGAGGGCATCTTCCGGGGCAGTTCGCGAGATCCCGGGCTAGCGCCCACGAGCGGCTTGCGCAGCGTTTCGGCGAGCTGCGATTCGCGCTCGGCGGCTGAGAGTTCACCCCGCTCGCGAAGCGCAAGGGCGAGATTCTCGTGGGGCAGGTCCCAGTCCGGCGCAAGCTGCGCTGCGTGCCCGAGGGTCTCGATGGCGGCGTCTCGCTGCCCGGAGGCGTACAGAGCCACGGCGAGCTCGTTCTGCGCCCGCGCGCTTGTGGGCTGCTCGAGCACCTGTTTGCGCAGGAGAGAGAGCATGGCCTCGCGCGTCGGCGCGCCGAATGCGTCGTCCCAAGAGGGGTAGAGGAGCGCGCCGTAGCGGAAGCGTCCCACCCGTGCGGGTCGGAAGAGCGCGCGGCCGACGCTGCGCATGGCCTCATGATCCGAGGTCTCGAAAAGAGGCGGCTCCGTTCGACATCCGGGGCCGTAGGTCTGAACGTCCCACGCGGCGAGTTGGCCGTCGGGAAGATAGAACCACGAGGTGAAGGCCCTGCCCTCCTCGGGCGTTCCCGGTTTATCGCATTTTTGCGTCACATCCACGAGATAGGTGGCAGGCGGGAAGTCGGTCTTGCCCGCAGCGAAGCTCTCAAGCGGCAGCGCCGTCGCTCCCGTCGCCGAGAGAATCTGAACGCGCAGGTGTGCGGCACCGATGCCAGACTCGGGATGGCGCAGGAAGGCAAGGACGTGTTGCAAGTCATCGCCCGCCGCGAACTCGACGGGCTCGCCGTCGGCGCGCTCGTGCGGCGGCGCCGCCAGGGCGGGCCCGCAGAACAGCACGCCCGCGCATAGCGCGGCGCGCCCTAGGCCTCGCGGCACAAAACGAACCAGCTCCCGAGGTCTTTGCCACCCCTTGCGGCGGAGCCAATCGTGACATGCTCGGACACGCGCCGCAGCGTGTCCACCATGTTGCCGTAGACAAGCCTGCCGGGACCTTGGTCATTGGCGCGGAGCGGAGGCCAACCCTCGGGACGTTCCGGCGGCAGCTCGCGATAGTCGATCAGAACCTCGGGCAAAGACGCGTCTTCGCGTGCCACGAAGTAGCCGGGCCCCGTGAAAAACGACATCGCTTGGAAGTTAAAGCCGTAGAGCAGACGAGGCTTCTGCGGATCGGTGCCGCGCGGCCGGCAAAAGCGCTTCTCGAAGAGCGTGAAGAGCGGAAGCGTGTTGCGGCCGTAGTGGCGGATCGCGACCAGGTCCGGGACGCCCGGCGGGACGAGATCGACGAGGCGCACGCTGCCGAATCCCTTCGCGGCCTCATACAGACGGCGTTGCTCGGGTCGACCGAGTGCGCGGACAGCGCGGACGCGGTCCGCGTGGGCGAGACCGTCGAGGAAATGCGCGACCTCGAGCGGCTTGATTGCGGCGGCGCGCACCCGGGTCAAAAGCTCGTGCTCCGGAGTTCCCGTTCGAGGCGTGCTCATGGGGCGTCTCCTCCCA
>DATFYN010000190.1:0-3832 GCA_035315025.1 Myxococcota bacterium | reverse complement strand
AGCGCAGCCAAAGATCCGCGGGTCGGGCTTCGCGGCGTGTGCGTCGGCGGGGCGGATCACGACCTCAATCTGCGGCGCGAGTCCAAGACCCTCAAGAAGGCCTGCGAGTCTGTGGTCGAAGTTCGACACGACGCCAGTGCGAATCCCGCTGGCGCGGAGCGCGCAAAGCGCCTCCATCGCTCCCGGCGCGGAGTCCCACGCCTCGGGGCGTGCGAAGTGTCCGAAAAGCGTCGAGAAGTAGCCTTCGAAATCTGTGAAGCGTGCGCTGGCATCTGCCGCTCGGAAGGAGCTTCGTACCACGGCGTGCCACCACCGCCGCTCAAGCTCCGCGCCCTGCGCCGGGGGCTTTCCGGGCCACACCATGGGAGGCGCCTGGCGCAAGACGCGGCGGAAGGCCTCCTCGATTCGTGCGGCAGGGAGCGTAACCCCATAGGAGAGCGCGAGTCGACGATAGGTCTCGCCCACCGGCTCGCGCAGGCGGATCAGGGTTCCGGCAGCGTCGAAAAGGACAGCGCGGAAGCGGACCACCGCAGGAAGGTACGGAAGCCGGCAGGCTGCGGCCGCACGCGAGGCCTCCGTCCCCCGCGCTTGTTCTCTGCGACGCGCGCGGCAAACGGGTGGGTCACACTACCCGCGCGCGTGCGCGGGGCGCCGCCCGGACGCGATGAAGCTCGCAGGCAGGTCTCGGCCGGGGGAAAGCGGGGAGAGTGTTTCGATGCGGAACTCCGTGAGCCCGGCCGCCTCGAACCAGCCCTGGACCTCGGTCTCGGCGAAGCCCAGCCAGGTGACGCCGAGCTCCGCGCGCATCCATTCGCGGTCGTGGCGCACGAAGTCCACGATGACGACGACGCCGCCTTGGCGCACGGTGCGTGCCATCTCGCGGATCGCGTCCCCCGGCGACGGCAGGTACTGGAGCACCATGTGTGCGAGCGCGGCGTCCATCTCTCCGTCCGCCAAGGGCAGCCCGCTTGCCTCTCCCCGGCGGAGCTCCACGTTGCCGACCCCGGCCGCGGCCAGCTTTGCGCGCGCCGCTTCGAGCATCCGCGGCGAGTTGTCGACCGCGACGACCCGCAGACCGAGCTGAGCGAGCTCGAGGGCGAGGATGCCGGTACCCGTCCCGATGTCCGCGACACGCAGACCGGGCGGCACAAGACGCGCCACGGCCCGGGCGCGCAGCGCCTCGTCATTGAAGACCTTGCGCAGTGCGTCCCATTCCGGTCCTACGGCGTCGAAGAAGGCCCGGGAACGTGCGGAGCGCGCTTCGAGGACGCGCGCCAAAGCGGCCGCGTCGCGCGCAAGCGTGGCGTCCTTTGGGGCGCCTGCGCCCGATGGTTCGGCGCCCGCGAGCGTTCGCTTCGCGAGCTCCCAGCTCTCGCGCCACACCCCACCCTCAGGCGCGACAAAGCGGTAGTACACGAACGTACCGTCCCGGCGCCCGCGCAGGAGACCGGCGCTCCGCAAGATCGCGAGGTGCCGGGAAACGCGTGACTGCGCCATGCCCAGGACTTGCATAAGGTCCTGTACCGCCAGCTCCTCCCGCTCCAGCAAGGCCAGAATCCGCACGCGGGTCGGATCCGCGAGTGTCTTGAAGACCTTCTGAAGCGACTGCAGAGACTCGGCCTTTGCCATGGATCAGCGCAGGAGCGGCTGCCCGGCCGTACCGATGATGCGCAGCTCGGCGCGTCCATCGGCCCCGACGCGCAGGCCGGCCGCTGTGAGCAGAGGCCCGACCGAGGGGTCCTTTGCCTGAAGCCGCAGGGTGAGATTGAGGGGCGCCGCGGGCACCAGGGCGGCGCGGCCGATGCTGCCGCTCGCCTGGAGGGAGAGCAGGGGGCCTTCGAGCTCGAGGGAAGAGATCTCCGCAAGTGCCGCATCCGTGAGTCGGACCTCTGCACGCAATGTCGTGTAGGGCAGTGCGAACGGTAGGTTCGGAAGCCCGACCGAGCCGTCCCGAGCTTCGACGTGGAAGTATCCTCGAGCGCCGCCCGGCGTGGTCGTGACGTCGAGGTCGCCAGTGGCCTTGCCATCGATCGATGCGCCCGGGACCAGGCTCTGAAGCGGAAGCTTTGCGAGCTCAAGATCGCGGAGTGCGCCGTCGAAGCCGGGCGCCGAGCCCAGGATCAGGGTTCCGTCCGCCTGCCCGAGCGGAGCCGCGAGACGCAGCGCGAGCGCGGGTCGGCCGCGCAGCCACGCGAAGGACCACGCGGGTCGCACGCGCAGGCTGTCGAGCTTGAGCTGACTCCCGTCGAGCCAAGCCACGTTGATGCCACTGGCGCGCACCCCGAGGCCGAGAAACGAAAGGCTCGGGCCTACGCTCGCGATGGACACCTGGGCGCCGAGCGCTTGGGACGCTCTCGCGGCGACGGCCGGCGCAAGGCGCTCATAGGGGAAACCGGTCACCACGAAGAGCAGTGTGAGCAAGGCGGCGGCGATGGGAAGGGCCCGGGTCCGTACCCAGCGAGGGAACTCGACCGGTCCGGCGTGGGGGACCGGTTTCACGGTCGGCGGCATCACGCGGGCTCGAACGACGACACGGTGAACGTGACGTCGAGGAGGTCAGGCTTGTCGGCCCTCGTGCGCACGCGCAGGCTCTTGATCGAGAGTAGCTGCGGAGCGGACTCGATGCCCTGCAAGTAGCTCACCATCTGGGCCAGCGTGACTCCCTTCAGCACGACCTGCACCTTCGTTTCGCGGTAGCGCGTGCCCGCTTGCGCAGCCTGTGGCTCCATCGAATCCACGGTGATCGCCGACTGTTTTGCGAGGGACTCGAGCGTCGTGAAGATGTTGCCCGAAGGCCCCTGCGCGATGCGTTGCTCGACGGCCGCGAGGCGACCGTTCACCTCGTCATACTCGGCTCGCAGCCGCGCCATCGCGGCGATGTCCTGCTCTGCTGTGACGACGCGCGCGGCGGCCCGCCCGCGCATCCCAAGCACTGGTCTTATCAAGATCCCATAGACGACAAGCAGACCGAAGAGCCCTCCCACGCCACCTACCAGAAGGCGCTCCCGCGCCGAGAGGTTCGCAAGGAAGTTCCGTACGCGGGCCAGCAGCTCGCTCATCCGGCTTCCCCCTTCTGTGTCATGCTGATCGTGACGCTAAAGCTCTTGCCACCGTGCTTCTCGTCGCTTTGGATCTCGCTCACCTGGATCTGCGAGAAGGGCTCGAACTTCGAGAGCTCCGTGCGCAGCCGATCCACGCCTTCGAAGCTTTTCGAGTAGCCGCGAATGTGCACCACCTGACGGTCGATGCTGAGTTCCTCGAAAACGACCTCGAGGTCCCGTGGAACGCGGGCGGAGATCTCCGAGAGCAGGTCGAGGGCCGAAAGATTGCCTCGGTAGACGCCGAGTGCGTCGGCGCGCTCGTGTGCGGAGCGTACGGCCTCGCGCATGGCCACGCCCACATTGGCGGGTGGGCTCTGTCCGGGGAACGCCTGGGCATACAGGGTGCGCAGCTCGCGCTCTAGGGCATCGGCCCTTCGCGACTGGATCACGATCGAGGTGCCGAGGACGACGGCGCCCAGCAGAAGCGCCAGCGCCGCAAGGCGCGCGGTCCAGGTGAGCTCACGGCCGATCTGCCGCAGGTCGATCCGGTAGGCGAACTCGTCACGTCGCAAGTTCATCCGCGTATTCGCGCGCAGGGTGCCACGCAGGGCGAGTGCCAGGGCATTGGAGAAAAGCAACGGGTCCCCCCCGGCCACGAGGGCGGATCCGGCCTCGCCGCGGGGAAACGTCAGCCGCACGACCGGCAATCCCACCCGTTCGGCAATCAGCTCGTCCATCCCATGCAGACGAGCACTTCCGCCAAGCAGCGTGAGCTCGTCGAGGGGCGCCTG